>DAIQAO010000049.1:0-15394 GCA_036781645.1 Dissulfurispiraceae bacterium | reverse complement strand
TTATTTTGGAGCGGTGATTAGAGTTTTTTTAACTAATGACAATTTTGGGTTTAATTTTGCTTTCTTAAGATTGACTGATTCTATAATGATTTTGTCGGAATTGTTGTTAGTTTTTGGTAGTTTCAGTCTTGGAATGTGCATCTTTTTTGACATTTTTAGGTTTGCCAAAAGGGCAGACTTTTATGCAGACTCCGCATATGGTTGCGCCGATTTTGGGGTCAGCTTTAAATTGACACAGTCTTCGATAGCATTTATCTATATCTACAGCTTCTTGTCTGCTTTTGTAATGTGTTTCTGTATTGACATTTTTTATTGCAGAGGCAGGACAAGCTTCAGTGCATTTTGTGCATTTGCCGCATCTGTTTTTAATCGGTTTATCGGCAATAAGCGGCATATCTGTTAATACTGTTGCCAGCCTAATCCTTGGACCATATTTAGGATTTACTATAAGAAGGCTTTTACCCTGCCATCCTATGCCTGCCATTCTCGCCACTGCCTTGTGAGAGATATTCCCTAACAGATTAGTTTCATCAATAATGTGAGAAGCTGGGATAGCTTTTGCTTTGTATCCCTTGCTAACAATTAATTCGACTAATTTAGAGGTTATGTCATCCAGCATCATATTCAATTTTTTGTATTGTTGAGCATATTCGGATGTCGGGGAGTCTGTTATAGAGTTTATTATATTGTCATCAAGATGTAAGGCTAAGGAGATTGCATGGGTGTAAGGATCTAATAAGTTGTCAGGCAGTACTATCCAGCCTTGTTTGAATGGCTCAAGTTTTGCGATACCGACAAGATCTGCGCCTGATGATTCGCAGAATGATTTAATATCTGGAGTCATTTTAAGAGTTTATCATAGTGAGATGTTATTAACTTTTAGCATCGAAAAAATCTAAGTATAGCCTCATCCTGAACCAAAGGAAGAGAAACAGTTGGCTCAGGATGATATATTCATTTTCATTGTAAAGGAGAAACAGATTTATTTCAGTCCGAGCACATCCATCATGTCGTAGAGCCCAGCCGGCTTGCCGTAAATCCATTTTGCAGCTTTCAGCGCCCCTCTCGCAAAGGTATCCCTGCTTGACGCCCTGTGTGTAATCTCGATTCTCTCACCGAGACCGCCGAATAATACCGTATGTTCGCCGACTATATCGCCAGCTCTCACGGTCTGAATCCCGATTTCTTTCTTTGACCGTTCGCCTATCATCCCCTTTCGTGCATAAACGGCAACCTCATCGAGATTCCTGTTTATGGATTCCGAAATAACCTGAGCCATTTTCAGAGCAGTACCGCTCGGTGCATCCTTCTTAAGTCTGTGATGAGATTCGACAATCTCGATGTCGTAGTCATCTCCTAAAACCTTTGCTATATCACCCAAAACCTTGAAGAGGAGATTTACACCAACGCTCATATTTGGCGCCATAACAACAGGGATGGACTGAGAGAGTTCCTTAACGGACTGAATGCCTTCCTTTGAGAAGCCTGTGGTTCCTATAACCATTGCCTTTTTTTTCTGAGCTGCGGTTTTGAGATGCTCCAATGAAGCCTCAGGGGTGGTAAAACTGATAACAACGTCGGCATCATCAATAATCTTGCCTAAGTCATCACTCAAAGTTATATCTGTTTTGCCTATGCCAATAACCTCACCAACATCCTTGCCGATAGCTTCATGACCTTTTCTTTCAAAAGCCCCTGTGAGCTTTAAATCAGGATAGTCTTTTGCAAGGGCTGCTATCCTGCTTCCCATCTTGCCTGCGGCGCCTGCCACGATTAATCTGGTCATAAAATATTCTCCTTCCTTAGTTTTGTCTTGGATAAACTCCGTCTTCTATCTCGAATTATGTTAAAATATCAACAGACTTTCGGTAACGCCGTTTATGTGTGCGCCTGTAGCTCAGTGGAGTAGAGCATCGGCCTCCGGAGCCGAGGGTCGGAGGTTCGAATCCTCTCAGGCGCGTTCATACATTTTCGAGCATATGCCCAAGCTTTCTTTTCTTTGTCTTTAAATAAAGGAGATTATTATCGTTTGGGGTTGTTTCGATGGAAACTCGTTCAACTATCTCCAATCCATAACCCTCAAGTCCTATGATCTTCTTCGGGTTGTTCGTTATAAGCTTCATCTTTCTAACACCGAGGTCAACAAGTATCTGAGCGCCTATTCCATAATCCCTTAGGTCAGGTTTAAACCCAAGCTTGATATTTGCTTCGACGGTGTCTAATCCTTGATCCTGGAGTTCGTAAGCCCTCAATTTATTCGTAATCCCTATGCCCCTTCCCTCCTGACGCATATACAAAATAACGCCTTTGCCTTCTTTTTTGATCATGGACATTGCCTTCTGGAGTTGCTCGCCGCAATCACACCTCGTTGAGCCGAAAACATCCCCCGTGAGGCACTCTGAATGAACCCTCACCAGCACCTTGTCGTCTTTTTTTATCTCCCCCTTCACAAGGGCGATATGGATGTTGTCATCAACAAAATTACTGTAAGCTATGGCTGTGAAATCTCCCCCATATTTTGACGGCATTTTAACAGTAGCCATTCTTTTAACAAATCTCTCGGTTTTCATCCTGTATTGGATGAGGTCTTTTATTGTTATGATTTTCATGGAATGCGTCCGCGCAAATTCCATGAGTTCAGGAACTCGCGACATGGTTCCGTCGTCGTTCATAATCTCGCAAATAACCCCGGCAGGATAAAGACCCGCAAGCCTTGCCAGATCAACAGAGCCTTCTGTCTGTCCAGCACGTTGTAGCACTCCGCCGGGCCGTGCCCTCAAAGGGAAGACATGCCCGGGCTTTGCAAGGTCATCGGGTTTTGTCTTGGGATTTATCGCCGTCATAATAGTAACAGCCCTGTCGTGAGCGGATATCCCCGTTGTAACTCCTTTCTTTGCTTCAATAGAGACCGTGAAGGCTGTCCCGAAAGATGAGGTATTGCTATCAGTCATCATGGGCAGCTTAAGCTCCTCAACCCTTTGGGGTGTAAGAGAAAGACATATTAAGCCCCTGCCGTTTTTTGCCATGAAATTTATAGCATCAGCGGTAACTTTTTCTGCCGCCATACAGAGATCTCCTTCATTTTCCCTGTCTTCATCATCAACAAGAATGACCATTTTGCCAACGGCAATATCTTCGAGAGCTTCCTCTATGGAATTAAATTGATATGTATCCACTTTAAGACCTCCAGAATGCATCTGTTGTTTTATTCTACCATTGTCGGCTAAGTAATTACCTAATAAGTATAACAAAACTATAAAAAGCCTTTCCATAAAAACTGAAAAAAGACTTATTATTTCTAAAAAAGGATACCTTCAAAAATTTCTTTAGAAAAACTCCTAACCTACTTAAAAAAGGGGGCAAAGCACAGGTGTCCAAAATAATATTCAAACAGGGATATGACACGATTTCTTTGCCAAAGAACTATCTTAGTGCATATATGTAAGCCTTTGTAAGACTTCATATTAGTTTTGAAGTATGGGAAGTTGAGGCTTCCGCTTCGTCTTCAGCCTCCTTGAGGTTACCCGTGGCTTTGGCTCCAGAAATCGCATCATATCCCTCTGATTCGAAAGTATCTAAGAATTTATTTTGGAAGGGTAGGGGGCAAAAGAAAACAGGATAGCTGTTAATAAGACCATAAGTACGAAGACATTGATTATAAAATTTCTCCTAAGCTCCCTTTTTCCCCTCGACTGCGCTCAGGGGAGGCGCTAAGAGGGAAAATATCCCCTCTTTGTCAAAGAGGGGCATGGGGAGATTTTTTGACAATGATGCCTTACTTATTAGTAATGCATAAGTCTAAAATACTATATTGGCGTTTTTTTCGGTGTTAAGTATTGGTTTTTCTAAATCTCTTTCATAATGCTATTGACGGACAATACATAAATAGTGCATTTTATAAGCAATTCATCTAATTAAACGGAGGCAGAAATGGTTGAAAAAATTGTCCTTGCATATTCAGGCGGACTGGATACATCCGTTGCGATAAAATGGCTCATAGAAAAATATAAAGCAGAGGTCATCGCCTTCTGTGCTAATTTGGGACAGGGCGAAGAACTTGCACCAGTAAGAGAAAAGGCTTTAAATACAGGGGCATCAAAGGTTTATGTTGAAGATGTCAGGGAGGAATTTATAACAGAGTATATATTCCCAATGTTGCGTATGAACGCTGTTTATGAGGGTGTTTATATGCTTGGCACTTCTATTGCGAGACCCCTGATTGCGAAAAAACAAATAGATATTGCTATAAAAGAAGGAGCTGACGCCGTTGCCCATGGGGCTACCGGCAAGGGCAATGACCAGGTGCGGTTTGAACTCACCTATTACGCCTTGAAACCTGATATAAAGGTTATAAGTCCCTGGCGGGAATGGCAATTCAATTCAAGAACATCTCTTATTGAGTATGCAGCGAGTCATGGAATTCCAGTGCCCGTAACCGCTGAAAAGCCTTTCAGCACAGACCGAAATATATTCCATATAAGCTATGAAGGCGGGATATTAGAAGATGTTTGGGCGGAGCCTCCCCATGACATGTTTACCATGATGACCTCACCCGAAAAGGCTCCTGATAAACCTACCTATATCGAAATCCATTATAAAAATGGCAATCCAGTGGGCATTGACGATCAGGAACTTTCGCCCGTGGAGTTATTTGAGAAGCTGAATGCTATAGCCGGCAGCAACGGTGTGGGAAGGATAGATATAGTCGAAAACAGATATGTCGGGATTAAATCAAGAGGCGTGTATGAAACACCTGCCGGAACTGTGCTGCATATGGCTCACAGGGCATTGGAATCGATAACCCTTGACAGAGAAGTGCTCCATCTCAGGGATTCGCTTATATCCAAATATGCAGAGCTTATTTATTACGGTTACTGGTTTTCACCAGAAAGGGAGATGATTCAAATAGCGGCAGACTCAATACAGAAGAATGTTAATGGAACGGTGAGGCTCAAGCTTTACAAGGGCAACTGCATCGTAGTTGGCAGAAAATCCCCTAATTCACTCTATAATCCACAGCTTGCTACTTTTGAGGCTGAAACAATTTATAATCAGAAAGACGCTGAAGGGTTCATTAAAATTAATGCCCTTAGATTAAGGGCTAAAGATATCCCAAACAAAGGAAAATAGAGGCGGAATATCGGTTTCATCCTTAATTATGAACTTTGAACAAATCAAATATTGGCTTGCCTTATCGAAGGTCAAAGAGATTGGTCCTGCATCTACACGGCGTCTCCTCGCTGTCTTTAAGTCTCCTGAAAGTATTTTTAATGCCTCTTTTGCTGAAATTTGCGATGTTCAGGACATAAGGGAGGCTCAGGCAAGGAATATCAAAGAATTTAATGAATGGGACAGGGTTGACAAGGAAATTGAGAAGATAAAAAAACATGGGGTAAAGGTAATAGCTTTGGACAGCGACGACTATCCAGAAACCCTTAAGCAAATTGATTCTCCCCCTATGCTTTTATATTCAAAGGGGGAACTAAAGCCTGAAGATAAATTTTCTATCGCAATAGTTGGCTCGCGCCTTATGACTGAATACGGTAGGCGAGTTGCCGAAAAAATAGCCTCGGAACTCGCAGGTTATGGACTGACTATAGTAAGTGGGATGGCACGAGGTATAGACACGGCATCCCACAAAGGGGCTTTGGAAGCAGGAGGTAGGAGCATAGCGGTGCTTGGCAGCGGGCTTGACAGACCATATCCAACTGAAAACGCTGAACTTTTCAAATCCCTTTCAAAATCAGGGTGTGTATTGAGTGAGTTTCCTATGGGGACACCGCCCAACAAAGAAAACTTCCCAAGGAGAAACAGGATTATAAGCGGTCTCTCTCGTGGTGTAGTCGTTGTCGAGGCTACAAAGGAAAGCGGTTCTCTGATTACCGCAAATTATGCCCTTGAGCAGAACAAAGAGGTCTTCGCTGTCCCTGGAAATATTACCTCCAAGGTCTCTCAGGGAACAAATGAGCTTATTAAAAAGGGCGCTAAATTAGTTCTTGATGTCCACGATATATTGGAAGAATTGCATCCACATCTAATAGCGCTCAAAGAATATGCCTTGAAATCCCTATCTGCTAAAGTAGCTATGCCCGCTCAAGCCATTGAAATGACGGATGACGAAAAAAAGGTTGTCAGCGTCATAGGGAACGAACCTGTTCATATCGATAACATTGCAAGGCGTTTAAATCTCCCGCCTCAACTTCTGCTTGGTGTCTTGCTTAATCTCGAAATAAAAGGGATTGTTAGGCAGACAGAAGGTAAGAATTTTTGTATAATATAAAGTTTGGTTGAATAATTTATCCCGAGGTGCATTTTGTCAAAGAGGTTGATTGATATTCTCAGGGTCTTTGCCAGAGACTTGATTGACCTTGAGTATGATGTGGAATATGCATTAAAAAAAATAAGCATACACGATATGGATTTTGTCGCCCTGTCAGACGATCTATTTGAGCTGGAGACTACCAATTCAATAGACGAACTGGAACTTGATACGATAAGGCTGCTTCTTGCTTACATCCTTATAAAAGACACAGACCTTGATATTGAACTTATTTATTCCTTTGTTTTTAGCAGGGGCAGGCATATAATATGGAATTAGGAGGAAAGCTTGAAATCGCTTGTAATAGTTGAATCTCCCGCCAAGGCTAAGACCATTAGCAAGATACTAGGGAAGGATTTTACGGTGAAGGCTTCCATAGGGCATGTCATAGACCTTCCTGACAAAGAGCTCGGAGTCGATATTGATAAAGACTTCACCCCTAAATATGTTGTGATTCCGGGGAAGGATAAGATTTTGAATGAACTCAAAAAGGAGGCTAAAGCAGTCGATAATATTTATCTTGCTACAGACCCAGACAGGGAAGGCGAGGCGATCGCATACCATATTGCAGAAGAAATCAAAAAACCCAAAAACCAGAAGAAGATTTACAGGATTACCTTCCATGAAATAACAAAGAGGGCTGTAGATGAATCAATCCAGAATCCCGGTGAAATAAATGTTGATAAAGTTGCCGCCCAGCAAGCCCGCAGGATTCTGGACAGGCTTGTAGGATATAAATTAAGCCCATTTTTATGGAAAAAGGTAAGAAGAGGGTTAAGCGCCGGGAGAGTTCAGTCTGTAGCCCTGAGGCTCATAGTTGACAGAGAAAGGGAAATACAGTCCTTTACTAAAGAAGAATACTGGACAATTGAAGCCTTGTTCCAGCCTGTCCTCGCCTCAGACAGCCCTGCTGCCCCTCCGCAATTCAAGGCGAGGCTTTTTAAATACAATAATAATCTCTTGATTGATCGGGATGCAAAGAATGGCTATAAATTCTTTATAAAAGACAGTGAATCCGCTAAAAACATTCTCGATGCCTTAGAAGGCAAAGAATACAGGATAGTCAGGGTTGAAAAAAAGATTAAGAAAAAGTCGCCTTCACCCCCTTTTATTACAAGCACTCTTCAGCAGGAGGCTGCAAGAAGATTGAGATTTGCTGCAAAAAAAACAATGATGACAGCCCAGCAGCTTTACGAAGGGATTGAGCTTGGCGGAGAAGGCTCAGTGGGTCTCATAACCTATATGAGGACGGACTCTTATAATGTCTCCGAGGAGGCTCAAAGGTGGGCAAGGGATTACATAAAGAAAAAATTCGGGAAAGAATTCGTTCCTGAAAAACCGCCTAAATACAAGAGCAAGGATTCGGCTCAGGAGGCGCATGAGGCTATCAGACCGACATATCCTGATAAATCTCCTGAAAATGTCAAGCAGTTTCTGTCAAGGGATCAATACAATCTTTATAGCCTGATATGGAACAGGTTTATAGCAAGTCAGATGAGCCCTGCAAAGCTCGAGCAGACCGTATTTGTTATTGAGCCTTCAGCACTTGAGGCGGATTTAAAAGGCACGGAGTTCAGGGCATCCGGGACTGTTGTCAGGTTTCAGGGCTTCATGCATCTTTATATCGAGGCAAGGGATGATATCCCAGAGATTGAAGAGAATGGAGGGCTGCTACCGCCGCTCAGTGAGGGTGAAAACCTTACATTGCTTGATATTCAACCAACTCAGCATTTTACCCAGCCGCCGCCCCGATATTCAGAGGCATCCCTCATTAGGGCTCTTGAGGAAAAAGGGATTGGCAGACCAAGCACCTATGCTGCTATCATGTCAACAATTCAGGAGAGGAAATATACTATCAAGGAAGAGGGGCGTTTTCTCCCCTCTGAATTGGGGATGTTAGTTAGTGACCTTCTTGTAGATAAATTCCCAGAATTAATGGATGTGGGATTTACCGCAAAGATGGAGGATAACTTAGACGGGATTGAGAGTTCAAGATTAAAATGGGTTGAGGTTGTAAGGGATTTTTATTCGCCCTTTCAGAGCAAGCTTGAAAAGGCTTTGAACGAGAAAGGCAAAGTAAAGCCTGCAGATATCCCGACCGAGATGACCTGTGAAAAATGCGGGCAGCCAATGGTTATTAGATGGGGACGGCACGGCAGGTTTTTTGCTTGTTCCGGATATCCTGCATGCAAAAATACTAAACCCTTGACAGACGAAAGAACTGCCGCTGAAGAGGAACCTGTAGTTTCAGACATTTTGTGTGAAAAGTGTGGGCAGCCGATGCTCATCAGAAAAGGCAAATTTGGAAAGTTCTTTGCATGTCCCGGTTATCCAAAATGCAAAAATGCAAAACCTCTTGGCACAGGCATCAAATGCCCGTTAGATGGCGGCGATATAATCCAGAGAAAGACACAAAAGGGGAGGTTTTTCTGGAGTTGCAGCAATTACCCCGATTGCAAGTTTATGATGTGGCAGAAGCCTATCCCCAAAATCTGCCCCCTTTGTAAGGCTGGCTTGCTTTCAGAAAAGAAGGACAAATCAGGCAGAATGCTCCATTTTTGCACAAGCAAGGATTGCAACTATTCGGAAGAAGTGGCACGGGTAGATGCTGTTACTGCTCAATTATGAATATTTCAAAATGATTTGGATGAGGGAGGCTGAAGTTTGATTCAAAGCATGACAGGATTTGGTTCAGCCGAGAGAAACGGTTTCAGGGTTGATATACGTTCATTGAATCACCGCTATACGGAAATATACATCAAAATGCCCCCTTTCCTAATTGAACATGAGATGGCTGTCAGGAATATTATCAAGGATAGGTTCAGGAGAGGTAGATTTGATGTGAATATCACTCTCACTGAAAAGCAAATAACCACCATTAAGGCTAACATCAAAATTGCTTCTGAGCTATACAAGGCATTAGTTGAATTGAAACAGGCTTTTCCTGTCGAAGGTACAGTTGACTTGAGAACCATGATGATGTTTAAGGAACTTATCTTGAGCGAGGATGTAGAATATAATACCCAAGACCTATTGGACGCTGTCAATGCTGCTGCAGCAAGCCTTTATGATATGAGGGTGAAAGAGGGTGAAGCGCTAAGGGAGGGCATGGATATAATCCTTAGAAATTTAAGGCATATGCATAGCCAGATGGGTCTGAACATACAAAATCTCCTGCCTGCCCACAGGGATAATCTAAAAAGAAAAATAACCGATTTATTGTCAGCGATGCCTGTTGATGAAGCGAGACTCTCTCAAGAAATCGCTTTTATTGCCCAGAAAAGCGACATAACTGAGGAGCTTGCCAGGATAATGAGCCATATTGATCAATTTTCCTTTGTTCTTTCGGGTGATCAAGAAGCAGGGAGAAAGCTCGACTTTATACTACAGGAAATTCTCAGAGAGGCAAATACCATTGCGTCAAAAACGGATCTTATTGACATTATTAATATCTCAATAGATATTAAAACCGAAGTCGAGAAGCTTAGGGAGCAGTGCCAGAATATACAATGAACATAAAAAACATCGGGGGATAAAGTGGCAAAGTCAGTAAAAACAATTCCATCGCTCCTGAATATTGGTTTCGGAAATGTCGTTTCTGCCCAGAGGATAGTGGCAATCCTGAATCCAACCTCAAGGGCAGTGAGAAGGATGAGGGACGAAGCTAAGGAATCCGGCAGATTGATTGATGCGACTGAAGGAAAAAAAACTCGCTCCATTATAATAACTGACAGCAACCACACAGTTTTATCTGCCCTTCAGGTTGAGACATTGGTGGGACGTTTAGCCGAATCAGGCAAGTCCCTTCAGGAGTGACCGAGACATGGCAGAAAAAGGCATCTTGTTTATCGTCTCAGCCCCTTCAGGTGCAGGCAAGACAACCCTGTGTAATAATGTGACGCTCAAATGCCGGGGGGTTAAACTATCAGTTTCATATACTACGAGGAAGCCGCGGCAGGGAGAGATTGACGGGGTGCATTATTTTTTTGTCAAAGAAAGTGTATTCAAAGAAATGATATCAAGGGGTGAATTTTTAGAGTGGGCAAGGGTGCATGATAATCTCTACGGAACCTCTAAGAGTAGAATCGACGAGATGGTTGCGCAGGGATTTGATGTCCTTTTGGATATTGATGTCCAGGGTGGCAGGTTGATAAAAGAAAAGATTCCCGATGCTGTCCTTATTTTCATTTTGCCTCCAAGCATGGAGATTCTGCAAGATAGATTAAGAAAGAGGATGAGCGATACCGAAGATGTGATTCTAAGGCGTCTTGACAAGGCTCAGGATGAAATAAGGGCATACAAATATTACGACTATGTTATAGTAAATGATAACCTCGAGGAAGCTGTTGCCCAGCTTAAATCAGTTATTGCAGCAGAAAGGGCAAGTCTTTCGAGGGTGAATCATGATTGGATAGCAAAAAACTTTTTACAGGAGAAGATGTAATGGATATTATCTCGCTTCCTATCGAAATAGATAAGGAAAAGATAGACAGCCGCTTCAGGCTTGTGATTATCTCGTCCCAGAGAGCTATTGAACTCTCCAAAGGAGTTAAGCCCAGAATTCATACGAAACTCGATAAAATAACGTCTAATGCTATTTTAGAAGCGCTCAGCGGGGAGATTGACTTTCTAACAGGAGAAGAAGCAAGCCATGCCCTTGAAAGAGCTGAAAAATTGGATTTCGGAAAATGGATGATGGAAAAGAAAAAACCTGTTGAGGATTTGTCAGATATAGAAAAAGACCTCAAGATTTATCTGCATGACAAGGAATCACCTGAAAAAGCATTAGATTACCTCTTTGAGGAGGGAAAAAATGCTTTGGACATAGAGCCCTCAGTAGAGCAAGAAGAAGCCAGCGAGGAATAGGTGCTGCAAGGCAAATCGATTCTTTTGGGGATAACGGGGAGCATCGCCGCTTATAAAGCCATTGATGTAATTAAAGGGTTCAGTCAGGAGGGGGCAAAGGTCTCTGTTATCATGACTAAGGCTTCACAGCAATTCATCACCCCTCTTTTGATAGAATCTGCCACTGGGTGCAAGGTTTATTCCGATATGTTTGGAGATGCCTTCTCCCATATAGACTTGCCGCGAAATGCCGATTTATTTCTCATTGCACCAGCTACGGCAAATATAATCAGCAAGCATGCCATGGGCATAGCTGATGACCTTCTTAGCACTGCCATCGTTGCCTTCAAGGGGGACATTATCATAGCGCCTGCCATGAACTGGCGAATGTATGAAAATCCTGTGATCCAGAAAAACCTTGAATATTTGAAGTCTCTGGGCGTTAAGACAATCGGTCCTGAATGGGGTTCTCTTGCCTGTGGAGAAGAAGGAATAGGAAGAATGTCGGAACCCAAAAAGATTATAGAATCGGTCATATCTGCTTTTACTCCAAAAGATATGTGCGGTGAAAAGGTTTTAGTTACAGCGGGTCCGACAAGGGAATACATAGACCCCGTGAGATTTATCTCTAACAGGTCATCCGGCAAGATGGGGTATGCAATTGCAACAGCAGCAGCAAGAAGAGGCGCAATGGTAACAATGATAAGTGGTCCTGTCTCTTTGGACAAGCCTGAAAATGTTTCTGTTCTGTCCGTCAATACTTCAGCTGAGATGCATCTTGCCGTTATGGATAAGATTTCTGCAAGCACCATTTTTATCATGTGTGCTGCCGTCTCAGATTATACCCCTGCGTTTTTATCCGATAAAAAGATCGAAAAAACTGATACCCTGACGCTCAATCTTATCAGTACTAAAGACATACTATATGAAGTTGGCTTGCTTTCAGACAAACCTTTTATTGCTGGGTTTTCGGCTGAGACAGGATACAGAATCGACAGGGCTCAAGAGAAGCTTCTAAAGAAAAATGTGGATATGATTATCTTTAATGATGTGTCAAAGGAGGGTTCAGGTTTTGATGTTGAGACCAATGAGGTTGTCATAATTGACAAATACGGGCAACAACCTCTGCCATTGATGCACAAAGAAGCCGTTGCAATGAAAATACTCGACAGGATTATGGAACTCAAAAAGATTAATCTATAGATTTCACAGGAACTTATGGATTGATGGCTTTAGCAAGGGAAACATAGGGGTAATTGATAAATTGCCCCTAATTATTTTTTAGATAAAAAATTTTTGGCATCGGTAATGATATTGGAGAATCTCCAGAAAAAAATCAAGTCACAAAAAATGGACGGCTTTTTGGTGCTAAATGCCAGTAATCTCCGCTATCTGAGTGGTTTTACAGGTTCATCAGGACTCGCCGTGATTACCCCTGAGAAGAGGCTTTTGTTTACTGACTTCAGGTATAAAGAACAGGCGGAGAAGGAGGTTATCGGCTGGGATATAATCATCGAAAAGGGTAGAAAATTCAAAACCCTTGTCAGTATAATCAAAAAATTAAAGCTTAATAGACTTGGATTTGAGGTCTCAATTCCCTACATGATTTTTGAAATTTTAAGGAAGTACGTAGTCTCTCCGCTTCCGATTAAAAATTTTATTGAAGGATACAGAAAAATTAAAAATCAGGAAGAGATAATTAACATTACCCAAGCAGTCTCCCGTGCTGAAAAGGCTTTTCTCAAGGTGAAGCCTTTCTTGAGAGCCGGCGTTACAGAAAAGGAGATTGCCCTTAGACTTGATTACAGCATTAAAGAAGAGGGCTGTAGGAGCGCGCCGTTTGATATAATAGTTGCCTCTGGAGCAAATTCATCCATGCCTCACGCCAAATTTACCGATAAACGAATCGAAAGAGGGGATTTTGTAATAATCGATTGGGGCGGAGAATCAAAAGGTTACTATTCTGATATGACAAGGACATTCCTTGTAGCAGGCAACGGTCTTGCGCAAAAGAAAAAGATATATAACATTGTGAATACAGCGAGACAGAAGGCTATTAATGCCGCAAAAGTTGGCGTCAAGGCTAAAGATGTAGATGCTGCAGCAAGGGATTTTATAAAAAAAGAGGGGTATTCACAATATTTTGGTCATGCGACCGGACATGGTGTAGGGCTGGATGTGCATGAATCCCCGAGCATATCTCATCTCAGTTCTGATAAGATTTCAGAGGGAATGGTATTTACTGTTGAACCCGGCATATATATTCCTGGACTAGGCGGTGTCAGGATAGAAGACATGATTTTAATTAAAAATAACTCTGCAGTAGCTATCACAGGATTGTCAAGGGAGTTGGAGATTATAAGTTAACCCTGCATCATTTAAATATATCCAGTTTTCGAACTATTTAAGGAATCTATATAAGCTGTAATTGACAAAAAAGTAAAAATATCTTACCCTTCTGTAAAAGGTGGATGAAGGAGGATTTTAAGTATAAAGCAGTTCATAAAATCTCTCTCCAACCCTTTTTTGTTAAAGAGGGTTATTTGCATGACATGAATAATCAATAAATAAAAATATTAAGGAGGCGTCAATTGATTTCCACAACCGACTTTAAGAGGGGCAAAAAAATAGAATTTAAGGGCGAACCATATGAAATCATCGAGTTTCAGCATGTAAAGATGCAGCAAAGGGCGCCCATTGTAAGGACAAAGCTCAAAAGCCTTAAGACTGGGAGGGTGCTTGAGGAGACATTCTCTGCCGGCGATAAATTCGAGACCCCCAGCCTTGAGGAAAAAAATATGCAGTTTTTATACTCTCAGGACGAATTCTGCTATTTCATGGATACCGAAAGTTTTGAACAAATTCCCCTTACTGATGCACAGCTTGGAGACGCTAAGAAATTCATCAAGGAAGGCATGACCGTTCAAATACTTTATTATAAAGGGGAGCCGCTTACAGTAGAACCCCCGATGTTTGTTGAGCTTATGGTTGCAGAGACTGAGCCATCTTTTAAAGGAGATACGGCATCGGGGAGCAACAAACCTGCAAAGCTTGAATCTGGCGCAATTGTTAAAGTGCCTTTTCATATAGAAACAGGCGATGTCATCAGAATTGATACAAGAACATCTGAGTATATTGAAAAGGTCTCGGGTAAATAGAGCAAAATAAGCGATTGATACTTCTTGTGTTTTAAACTGTGACCGTTAACCCCGAAAATAGCGATAGAAAGGGCTGCTTACTATCTATAGCGTGGATTTAACCCCAGATCATGAAGAGATTTACCAACATATGCTTTATAACGCCTGATGGTCTCCGTCAAGATAAATTAATCGAAGTGGTTACATTAATCCTGAATTCTGGCATAAAATGGATTCAGTATAGAAACAAACAAGGAGCGAGAAAAGATATTTATTACAATGCAATGAGATTAAGGGAGCTTACAACTGCCTTTGATGCCTTTTTGACTATAAACGACTATCCTGATATTGCCTTAGCCGTGGATGCAGATGGGGTGCATTTGGGGCAGGAAGATTTGCCCTTAAAAGAGGCAAGAAAGATAATGGGCGCAAAAATTATAGGTATCTCTACTCATGACCTTAATCAGGCGCTTCAAGCTGAAAAAGATGGGGCGAATTATATTGGTTTCGGTCCAGTATTTCACACCACCACAAAGGATGCAGGCCAACCCAGAGGATTGAGTATTTTACGAGAGGTCGTAGTGTCCATTAAAATACCTGTAATAGCTATTGGTGGCATAAATATCCATAATGTGAAGGCTGTTTTTGAACAGGGGTGCTATGGCGTTGCGGTTTCATCAGGACTTTTAGGCTATGATATAGCACGTACAGCCCGCACTTTCAAGCTGAATGCGGAATCTAGTCGCTGATTTTTCTGGATTCCTGTTTCAGCAGGAATCGACATGAACTACGACTCACAAAAGAGAATGAGAATATTCTCCTCAAATCTCCCTTAGCCTCTCTTTGTTAAAAAGGTATTTTCGGGACAATGACAGAAAACAATATTTTTTTGAATAATATCGAAAAAAATCTTGCTATTTTATTTCCCTAATTGACAAAAAGATTGATTTTCAATTAGATACGTCCCTTTAAAGCTGATTATTCAGAAAACTTCATTAATATTGCCGTTAACTTTTTAAAACTTTTAGAATTATCTTAATACCTGACTTTATCAGTTTAATTTCATAAGTTATTGAAAAATAAACATTCATAT
>DAIQAO010000048.1:0-15453 GCA_036781645.1 Dissulfurispiraceae bacterium | reverse complement strand
AAATTTGTCGATTATAAAAAGCCTGAAACAGCCCTTCCTATCGCTATTTTAAGGCCTAAATTCTATATTTTGCAAAGCGAAAGCAACTATCATACTTCTTGACAAAGGGGTTATAAATCAACCTTATAAAGACCTGCTTTCAATCTGATCAACTACTGAAATAATGCCTTCAACTATGAGCTTAATAGCCATTTCGCCTTTTTCTGCTGTTGCCTTCTCAGGGTCGCCCCACACCCCTCCCATCCAGTATTTTACTTTATCCCTGACTACAAAAGGCTTGGGCATATTAGGGTATTCCCCCTTTGCCCTGCCTTTGACGAGTTCAGGATGAAGATGCAATACCATCGATGTCTCAAGTTCTCCTGCATGGGCATCATAAGGTGTTTCGGCAATAGTCATAAGCTCCCTATAAAGCAAATCGTATGGAGAGAAGACAGCAATCTTTATATCTTTTATCTGTTCTATAAGAATCTCTGCGGCTTCTTTCAGAGCCGACATGTGAAGGCTTCCGCCGTGTCCTGAGATGAGTAAAAAATTTCTGAGTCCTTTTTTATAACTCTCTGTAATAAGGTCTGACGTGAGCCTTCTTAAAGTTTCTGGGGTTATGCTGATTGTCCCCGGATGGTTTTTTGTTGATGTGCAGACGCCGTAGTGGTTGATAGGGGCGACAAAAAATTTTCTCTTTTCAGCAGCACGGTATATGCACTCCTGTATTATCATTGAGTCTGTGTTCAAGGGCAGGTGGCTTCCATGCTCTTCTATCGTCCCGAAAGGAAAAACAATAGTTTTTGTCTTTTTCAGGAATTTTATAAAATCACTCATTGTTATTTTTTCTAATAAAAGCATCTCGTTATCTCTGTTCAAGTATCAACTTTTTTTGAATAAAGTTTTATAAAACAGCAATATAATCCCAATGGTCAAGGCAGAATCTGCGATATTAAATACAGGCCAGTGAACCCCTGCGATGTGAAAATCGAAGAAATCAATGACATATCCGTAGATAATTCTGTCCACAAGATTGCCTGCGGCGCCGCCAATAATCAGCGAGTAACAAAGCCTGTTGTCTTTTTCTTTAACAAGCAAAAAACTTACGAGGGTGATCGCGAATATCGAGATAATTATAAAAAAGGTATTGCCGAGGCTTTTGAATAAGCCAAACGCCGAGCCGGTGTTTTCAACATATACGATATTAAAAAACGGTAAAATCCTTATTACTTCGAGGGGATGAACATAGAGTTTTATAAGGGTTTTCGTTGAATGATCAACAATGAAAATCAACAGGGCAAATATAAAATATAGAAGCAATTTCTGTTTCATTTAATGGCATGATAACATCTTTCGCAGATTTGGGGATGTTCGTCAAAACTTCCTACCTTAACGCTCCAATTCCAGCATCTTTCGCACTTGGCTCCATCCGCTCTTTCAACCTGTATCGAAAGGTCTTTTAAGTTCTGACTGGTGTAAATATCCCTTGAGGCGTCCTGATAATTTTGAACTGATGCATCAGATACAATAAAAAGCGTTGGGAGAAAATCCTTGTATTCAATGAGTAAATCGTGTATTTCATCTTTGGCATAAAAAATTAGTTTTGCCTCGAGGGAGTTGCCGATGAATTTCTCCTTTCTCTTGATTTCCATTGCCTTATTGGCTTCATCCCTGATAGCTATAAGTTTTTCCCATCGGGCTTCCAAATCCCTGTCCATAAATTCCTCTTTTGCTTCGGGGAAGCCAGCAAGGAAAACGCTCTCACGCACAAGACCTTGAGAGTTGGGACGCTTTTGAATATGCGACCATATCTCTTCTGCAGTGAAAGATAGAATAGGGGCAATAAGTCGGGTCATATCAGTTAATATATTGTAAAGAACCCATTGAGCAGAGCGTCTTTCTAAAGAATCCTTTCTGAAGGTATAGAGGCGGTCTTTAAGTATGTCAAGATAAAAAGAGCTCATGTCAACGATGCAGAAGTTATAAACAGAGTGAAACACCTCGTGAAAATCGAATCTATCATATGCAGCGCCGACTTTTTCTATGAGTCTCTGCAATCTCGACATTGCCCACCTGTCTATTTCAAGAAGATGCTCGGTGTAATCATTTCCGTCGAAGTCAGATATATTGCCAAGGAGGAATCTGCCCGTATTTCTAATCTTTCTGTAAGCCTCAGTCAGCCTGTTGATTATCTCTTTTGAGATTCTTATATCGTCGCGGTAATCTTCAGCCGAGACCCAGATTCTGAGTATCTCAGCGCCATTTGCCTTAATAACCTCCTGTGGTGATATCACATTGCCAAGAGACTTAGACATCTTTTTGCCCTGACCGTCAACTGTGAAGCCGTGAGTAAGAACAGTCTTGTAAGGGGCGGTTTGTCTCGTCCCAACGGAGGCAAGAAGCGAACTCTGGAACCATCCCCTGTGCTGGTCGCTCCCCTCAAGATATAAATCGGCAGGCCAGGAAAGCCTGCTGTCTCTCTCAAGGACGGCGCTGTGGCTGACACCGGAGTCAAACCAGACATCCAGAATGTCCATCTCTTTTGTGAAAGAGGAACCGCCACAGGAAGGGCATTTGTAATCTTTCCCAAGTAGGTCGGCTAAATCCAGTGTAAACCATATGTCCGCTCCATGCTGCATCACCAGTTCTACTATCTTATCAAAAAGTTTGGCGTCATTGATTAATGACTCGCAATCTTTGCATATTATGAGTGTAATGGGGACGCCCCAAGACCTCTGCCTTGAAATACACCAATCAGGTCTGTTTGAGACCATGCCAAATATTCTTTCTTTGCCCCAGACAGGAATCCATGTAACCCTGTTTATCTCCTCAAGGCATTTTTCTCTTAAATTATTCGTCTGCATTGATATGAACCACTGTGCAGTAGCCCTGAAAATAACAGGCTTCTTGCATCTCCAGCAGTGCGGGTATGAATGCCTCATCTTTTCTATGTGGATAAGGGCATCTTTGTTAATCAGAGTTTTAATGATTTCCTCATTTGCCTTGAAGACGAACTGCCCTTCAAATTCAGGGACTGCTTTAGTAAACCTGCCTTTATCGTCAACGGGCGCATAAATATCCAAGCCATATTTGATTCCAACCTCGTAATCATCTTCACCGTGACCCGGCGCAATATGGACAATTCCTGTCCCCTCTCCTGCCGAAACGAATTCGGCGGGAATTATCCTCGAGGTTCTATCAATAAAAGGATGAATAGTTCTAATGCCGTCAAGCCTTGAGCCTGCAAAACGCAATATTATCTTGCCGCTGATGATGTTGTTGGCGGTTAAAGTATTGAAATTATCCTCTGCTATAATCAAGGTCTCGTTTTCTCTTTCGACGGCGGCATAAATTATATCTGGATGAATCGCAAGGGCGAGGTTTGCAGGAAGCGTCCACGGAGTAGTTGTCCAGATGACGATGAACACCTTTCTGCCTTTTAATTCAGGAAAATATCTGTCAATATCCTCATCGTTTACCCGAAACCTGACAAAGATAGATGGTGACTCCTTTTCACAGTATTCAACCTCTGCCTCGGCAAGGGCTGTTATGCACGATGGGCACCAGTGAACAGGTTTTTTCCCTTTATAAACTGAACCGTTCTGAACAAACCTGAAGAACTCCCTTACAATCGTCGCCTCGTAATCATATGACATCGTCAAATATGGATTTTCCCAGTCTCCGAATACGCCGAGTCTTTTGAATTCCTCTCTTTGTATCTTAAAATACTTTTCGGCGTATTCCCTGCAGAGCAGTCTTTTCGTCAAGACATCAATCTTTTCCTTCTTATCGCCAAGATTCTTATCGACCTGAAGCTCAATGGGAAGACCGTGACAATCCCACCCCGGCACATAGGGCGAGTAAAAACCTCTCATGCTGCGGTATTTAACGATGACATCCTTGAGAATCTTGTTAAGGGCATGGCCTATGTGTATATTGCCATTTGCGTAAGGAGGCCCATCATGAAGTATGTAATGTTTAGCTTGTTTGTTTTGAGCCTGAATTTTATTATATATGCCTTTTTCTTCCCAGAACTTGAGTATTTCTGGCTCTCTCTGACCAAGATTTGCTTTCATTGGAAAATCAGTATTTGGGAGGTTTAAGGTATCTTTATAGTCAATTGGCATAAAGGAAAAATTACCATTAAAAGCAGGTTAAAGTCAAGAAAAGCTGCCCAAAAATAGAGATAGAAGTCTCCCAAAAGTTCCGATTTCTTTGCCAAAGAACTACCTTCTCACATGGATAAGCCTTTGGGAGGCTTGCAATATTGGCAGTCGAGGCTTCCGCTTCGTCTTCAACCTCCTTGAGGTTATCCGTGCTTTGGTTCTGGAAATCGCATCATATCCCTCGGATCCGAGAGTATCTAAGAATTCATTTTGGACGGTTATGGAAACAAACTTTTTATTTTCCTATCTTTGTAAAACTTCCGCTCTATCGCTCTTCAGCTCTGATACCGACCTCATAAGGTGTCGTATAAAAATCCTTCATTAGCCCTTCCTATCTATTTCACTTTGCAGAGTTCTTTAGTTCTATCGCTAAATTTGGGATGAGAAGTTTGTAAACAAGTGCTGTTTGAGGTAATATATTGCACCCCCCCTTATTAGGGAGAGAGGCATGTTTTTTTGAAATAACTTTTTTTAAGGCTTTTTGCCTAAAAACTTTTGACATTGCCAATCTTTATAAAAGGAGTAACATATGGAAGATGCGCCTTATTATGTGACCTTTGACCAGAACATTGCAGGCATGCCCAGAAAATCATTAAAAATGCTCAGGGATACACTTTCAAACTCCATTACACGAAGGGTTGCGGTAGTGGAAGTCCCGACCGGGGAGTTACATTGCGGTTTTCTTATACTCGATAAAGACTCTAAAAAAGCCACATGGACAGGAGACAACTTCAAAAAGGCAGCAGAAGTCGAGCATGAATCAGGGTATAAATCAGCGGAAGCTTTATTATTGTTGTTCGGGATAAAATCTGTGAGATGGAAAGTGGTCGGTATTGATGAAGTCAATTTCTTCCCTGAGAGAAAGGCAAGGGAAATATTGATTGGGCTTGTTCAAGAAATAGCAAAAGAGATTTCAGACTCTGATTTTTATAGACCCATAGAGGAGGAGCCTGATTTTTTGATATAGAAAATGCTTGTAATTAAAAGATTTTGAGGTAAGCTAAAGGGTAGTTTATTTGAAAAGATTAAACTCCTTAATTTTATATTGCAAAGTCCGCAGGGAGATGCCAAGCAGGTCTGCTGCCTTTCTCCTGTTGCCGCCGGTTTTTTCGAGGGCATTCTGTATTGCCATTTTCTCGATTCCCTTGAGGTCTCCATCAAATCTCACTGCAGCAATGTCTCCTGCTTTTTGCTCCTTATCTTTCCCGCTGGTGTCAATCAAGGCTTCATTTATCAATAATTCTTTGCCCTTGCTGATTATAATGCCCCTCTCAAGGACATTTTCGAGCTCTCTGATATTGCCGTTCCATGGGTAATCAATTAATTTTTTCATAGTTTCTTCAGATATTACCAACGGAGGCTTGCCGATTCTTGCCGAGATTTTAGCAACAAGGTAGTTTGCTATCACAGGTATGTGTTTTTTCCTCTCCCGCAGAGGAGGTATCCTTATAGGAAATACATTCAGCCTGAAAAATAGGTCTTCCCTGAATTGCTTTGACGCCACCATTTCGTTCAAATCCCTGTTTGTGGCTGAGATTATCCTTGCGTTGGTTTTGAGTGGATTCAGCGAGCCAAGCCTATCGAATGTCTTTTCCTGGACCACTTTAAGCAGCTTGGGCTGGAGTGAGAGGGGCATCTCAGATATCTCGTCGAGGAATATTGTCCCATCATTAGCGACCTCGAACTTTCCTTTTTTTTGAGATAAAGCCCCAGTAAAGGCGCCCTTTTCGTGACCAAATAATTCTGATTCGAGTAAGTTTTCTGGGATTGCGGCACAATTTATCTCGACAAAAGGGCCCCTTCGCCCACTTATGTTGTGGATTATCTTTGCGATTAATGTCTTGCCCGTGCCTGTCTCTCCGTACAACATTACAGTTGAGTCAACAGGGGCGACGCTTTTTATCTCGCCCAATATATCTTCTATGCCTCCAAAAACCAGTTCAAGCGGAGGCAGGTCTTTGAGCAACTCCGCTTTCAAGTGGGCGTTTTCAACCAGCAGCCTTTGTTTTTCGTATATTTTGGAGACCGCAAGCCTCACCTGTTCTGGACTATTAAGAGGCTTGGTAATATAATCTGAAGCCCCTTTTTTCATGGCTAAGACAGCGGTGTCAATGGTGGCAAATGCCGTTATAACTATAAAATCAATTTCAGAGTTCTTGTTTTTTGCGAGTTCCAGAAGTCTGATGCCGTCCATGCCCGGCATTTTCAGATCGGTAATCACTATATTGGGCATGAAGGAGTCTATCGCTGCAAGAGCCTCGTGGGGATCGGTAAAGCCTTTCACAATATATCCTTCCGCCTCCAGTATTTTAAGAAGAAGCATCATGAAGGATTTCTCGTCATCTACGATAAGTATTTTTACATTTGCAGTGCTCATAGCTGTTTGGGGATAATTATCTTGAAATCAGTTCCTTTTCTTGGTTCGCTTTTCAATTCAATCTGCCCTCCGAGAGACTTCACAAGCTTCTCTACAATAGCAAGCCCTAGTCCTGTCCCTCTTGCCTTGGTTGTGAAGAAAGGCTTGAAGGCATTTGAAAGGGTTTCTTTGTCCATACCGCAGCCGTTGTCCCTGACGGATATTTCTGCATACTTGTTTCCTTCCACCGCAATTACCTCTACAAGACCTTTTTCTGTGAAAGACTCAACGGAATTCTGCATGATATTTATCAGTATTTGTTTAAGTTTATTGTAGTCTGTTTTGAGATGCAATTTCTCAGGCACAGTTGTCTTGAAATCCACATGCCCCGAATTAAGATTCGCAATAATATTTTTAATAGACTCGTCAATCAGGCTTCCCAGTTCAAACTCCTCAGGCTTGTAGTCAGTGATTCTTGAGTACAGCAGAAGCTCGTCAGTCAAAGCCTCAAGTCTTTTCGATTCTGCAATTATTATATTAAGATGATCATTTATTTCGCCAAATGTTTTTTTATTCTTTTGCTGCTCCATGATCAATTGGGCAAAGCCCTTTATGCTACCGAGCGGATTTCTTATCTCATGCGCAAGAACTGAGGACATTTCACCCAACATCGCAAGTCTGTTCTTTTCTTCTATGGCTGCGTTCAAGGCTTCAGTCTGTTTAATGGCTCTTATAAAGAAATATCCCATTATCCAGAGTATTAGAATTACAACAAAGGCGCTGATTCCCTGAAACCTCGCCTGTCTTGTGATGTTCTCAAAGGGATATGTATGTAATCCCACCCTTAAAACCCGAGTCTCATTGTTTGACTGAAAAGGAAAGTTAAGTGTGAAAATCATCTCTCCTGTCCCGAGGGTCTTATAGTCATAAACAGCCTCTTTGCTTGATAAAGCCTTTTTTAAAAATTCGTCATCCGTTTTTTTACCAATGAGGTTCTCATTGGAATGCAGCAAAGTAATCCCTTTTTCATCATAAAGGGCGAGAAAGGCTATCCCTTCCCATTTCCCTTCGGTGACAATGTCTCTGAAGATGTTTTTGTCAGGATTCAGCTTTGATAAGGAAGGCTCAAGGCTTATCGCGATGCCTAATGATTGGAGCTTTAACGAATCCTCTACTGCCTGCACCGAATTGGTATAAGTGAAATATATGCCGATAGACATCAAGAGTGTTGCTATGCCAAGTATAATGATTATATAAGTTGTATTTTTTAAAATCATTTTATGGTAAATAGGGTTAATGCAAATCTGTTCTCTAAATCAACACCCCCGTCCCCAAAAATAGCGATAGTGAACCCATGGATTTACAGGTCATCGCGAGAGAACCCGTAGGTTCGTGGCAATCTCGCAATGACGAGGCGTTTATCGCTATTTTAATGCCCCATCTAGGTATCTCTGGGGATTTTCAGTGATACATTTTATTGTAAGTTCATTGTCAAAGCCCATGGAAGCAAGACGCTGTGCGGATTCGGCGATCGTCATGCTGCCGCCTTTAAGTAATCCGTTAATTTCTGTAATCGGTTCCCAAGGGCTTTTTAAACCCGTTTCTTTGACGGAATCCGAGATTATTATTATTTTTTCTGTGTTTTTAACCATGAAGAGCATTTCAAGTGTTGCAGGATGGAGATGATGCGGGTCTGCAATAACCTCTACATATATTTGACGATTCGTGAGGGCAAAGCCAACTATGCCCGGCTCGCGGTGGTGAAATCCCCTCATGCCATTGAAGATGTGGGTAACACCTTTGGCTCCGGCTTTAAAGCCGTTCTCTGCTTCCCCATAAGTCGCTTCCGAATGTCCCATGTTGACGATAATGCCAGCGTCAGCAGCCTTTCTAATAACCTGAGCGGCCCCTTTTAATTCAGGCGATATGGTGATTATCTTTATAATATCCCCAAAACCCTCAATAAGTTTATTCAGGCTATATTCTGAAGGCTCGATGAGGTTATCAGGATTAAGGGAGCCGCATTTATTCTTGTTAAGAAATGGACCTTCGAGATGAACACCTATTATTTCGGATTGCATGGCGTCTGGAATATTCTGATATTTTTCTGCCTTTGATTTTTGAAGCACCATTGCACTTTTGATAGCTGCCATATTGCGCCGCATATCCTCTATCGTGGAAGGATATAGGGCGAGGAGAATCCCCGAAACCCCCGCTTTTGCATGAATTTGAGCCATCTTGAAAATATCCTGTACAGAACAGTTGGTGGTATCGTAACCGCCTATGCCATGGGTGTGTATGTCTATTGTTTTCATCTTTTTTTATGTCAGGAAATCAGGAAGGATTCAGGGTAGTTTGATTACAATTTCATAGGTCCCGACACTTACTTTGTCAGCAAGCCCCTTATTCCACAATATTTCCATAGTTCTCATCTTTTCGTCTTTGGGCACCATAATGATTAGTTTTGAACCGTCCTGTGTAAGCCCTTTCCATTTATCCGCCTTCTGGTCAGATATAGTGTTTGCTGACTCTACCTGAACCGCCGCCACTACAAGTCCATGATTTGAGAGAAGGAAATCAGGGTTTCCGTCAGGATTTGTCTTAACATCCTGGTATTCTTTTGAAAACCTCTTTTTGAGAATTTCGATTGTTAATTCACGCAGGAGTTTCTCGCTCATTGTGTTGACTTCTGATTTTTGTATAGCATCTCTTTGTTAAGTTTGTATTTTGTCATCCTGAGCCTGTCGAAGCCTCAGTCAATAAACTTACCATGTGCTGATGTTTTTTAAGGTTGACTCTTGAGTATCCTTTCATTGAAAATAACAACGGAGATTTCAGCAACTATTTAAGTATATCATAATGAATTTAGATTCAGATTTAATCAGAATTCCTCCTTTCGTAGACTCGCACATTCACTTTGTCAAAGAGGGTAGGGCGGTCTCTCCTGACGGCTTGATGGATATAGTGAAGAGCCTCCTCAAGCACGGCATATTTGCCGTCATGGATATGGGTTATAAAACTGGCATTGGGCTTGTAGCACGAAGAATCCTATCAGAAGGCGGTTCAGTTATTCCTTTAATCATCAAGTCGGCAGGATTTGCGATTTACAGGAAAGGGACTTATGGCGTTTTTCTGGGTAGGGGAGTTATAGAGAAAGATGATATTAAGAAAACCGTTGGAGAGATTGCTGACGCGGGAGCAGATTATTTAAAGGTTGTAAACTCAGGAGTCGTGTGCACAAGGAAAGAAGGGTTTGTCACCCCTGGGGGCTTTCCCATTAAGTTTCTGAAGGCTATCTGCGATGAAGCAAAAAACAGAAATCTCCCGGTAGTATGTCATGCCAACGGCGATGAGGCAATCAGACATGCCATAATAGCAGGCGCTTCTTCAATAGAACACGGCTTCTTCATCTCAAAGGAGAGCATTCACCTAATGGTTGAAAAGGGGATTTCTTGGACACCTACAATCTTTGCCCTTTCATCTATCACATCCACCCTGCGTCCTTCCGAAGCGAGGAATATAGAGAAAGTAGTAGAAGGTCATCTTGAAGCCGTTAATTATGGTGACTCAATAGGGGCGAAGTTAAGGATTGGCACAGACAGCGGCTCAAAGGGCGTAAGACACGGAGAGTCTTTTTTTGATGAGCTGGGATTCTTCAAGAAAGCAGGAATCGCCTTTGATAAAATATTGTCATATGCCTGTCTTGACAGCAGGGAGACGCCGAAAGACAGCTATCTGATGGTAAGGAGGGATTTCATAGAATCCCGCAAGATAGAGGCGGTTTATTACGACAATAAAGAGATTAATCAGCTTCTCGGTGGTTTGTAATTTCGTATTTTTATATTTGTTGGACTTTAATCAAAAATAGAGATTAGGAAGGGCTGGTAAATTTTTAATCTATCGTCTATTTTTGGGATTTAATATTTCGTTTGACGCTGTTTTTATCAGTCTGATACAATAAAAAAACTTAAAAAACATGGAGATATCATGAACCTGCATATTTATAGAAAACTAAATAATAAGAAAGGCTTTACGCTTGTTGAGCTCCTTGTAGTAATGGTAATCATCGGACTCCTTGCTGCCCTTGTCGGTCCAAGGCTGTTCCCAAAGCTCGGCAAGGGGAAGCAGGCAGCCGCAAAGGCTCAGATCGAGTTGTTAGGACAGGCTCTTGACCAATACAGGCTTGATACAGGCTCGTATCCCACTACAGAGCAGGGTTTGAATGCCCTCGTGACTAATCCAGGCGTTGAGAAATGGGAGGGACCTTACCTAAAAAAGGGGCTCCCGGTTGACCCGTGGGGCAAACCTTATGTATATCAACATCCGGGCTCGCATGGAGAATATGATTTGATTTCCTATGGCAAAGACGGCAAGCCCGGAGGAGAGGGCGAAGACAAGGATGTCACAAGCTGGGAATGAGCGCCGGGCTTGAGATTTATCTGTAATTAAAGCTGCTGGAGTCTTATTATATTGGGCTTCCCTAAAAACGGGGAGCTTGCTACAAACACTATCCTGTCGCCTTTTTTAAACTTGAATTCCTGCGTAAGGGATCTTTCTATCTCCGCCATAAAATCTGCATCGAGTACTTCAGTATCTTTAAGTGTTATGAGACTGCCTGTAACGCCCCAGTAAAGCGGTAGACGCCCTAATGTCTTTTCGTCAGGCGTAAAAGCTATTGTGGGGACTGTGGGTCTCAATTTGGAAATAAGCTTTGCTGCAAAACCGGAATGGGTAAAGACAACGATCGCCTTTGCTGCGATAGATCTTGCCGCTTCGCAAGCGCCTTTTGCAACGGCTTCTGGAAAGAGATTTGTGCCCTCATATTTCGATATCCGTTGTTGTGTAGTTGCCTTTTCCTTTTCGGTGTATCTTATTATCTTATCCATCATTTTGACTGATTCTATCGGGTATTTACCAGCCGCCGTCTCAGCTGAGAGCATGAGGGCATCCGTGCCGTCCAACACAGCATTGGCTACATCGGACGCTTCAGCTCTTGTGGGTCTTGTGTGATTTGTCATGGATTCAAGCATCTGGGTGGCAGTTATTACAAGTTTGCCCTTTTTGTTGGCGAGGTCTATAAGTCTTTTCTGGATAAGAGGGACGCTCTCAGTCTGCATCTCCACGCCAAGGTCTCCTCTTGCCACCATAATCCCTTCAACCATATCCATAATTTCTTCAATATTTTTGAGAGCCTGAGGTTTTTCGATCTTTGCAATTAGGGGGGGTAAGTTAAAGCCTTTTTGTTTAGCCCATTTTAAGACGAGTTCGATATCATTTGCGCTCCTGACGAATGAGATTGCGATGTAGTCTACGCCAAGGGAAAGCCCGAATTCAAGGTCTTTCTTGTCTTTTTCGGTAAAACCGGGCAGTGTGGTTTTGGATAAGGGGAAGTTAGCCCCTTTTCGAGATTTGACGAATCCCCCCTCGATAACTTTTGCCACAAGGGCATTTCTTTTTTTGCCAATTACAGCAAATTGAATGAGACCATCATCAATAAGAATGTGGTCCCCCTCTTTCAGGTCTTTGAGCAAGGCAGGATAGGATATATATATCGCCTCTCTACTGCTCGGGGTTTGGCCTGGATAGAGTAGTATTTTGTCGCCGGTTTTTATATAAAACCCGCCTTCCTTTATCTCGCTTATCCTTATTTTAATTCCTTGTAAATCCTGTAATATTGATACATGCTTTTTAAGGGATTCAGCCTCTTTTCTGATGATGGCTGCCGAGTTTTGATGTGTTTTGTGATCGGCATGGGAGAAATTTAGTCTCGCTACATCCATGCCATTTTTTATAAGATTTCTAATTATTTTTGGGTCGGTTGAGGATGGCCCGATAGTGCAGACTATTTTTGCATTTCTTTTGTCCATGTTATCTCCATGTTTGTTGAGGTTTTTATAATATTGCTGTGAATAGGGGGGTCATATTTTTTTGACGGGAAATCCGATCTGTAATGAGCCCCGATGCTTTCTTGCCTTTTCAATGCCGCTTCTGTGATGATGCTGCCAAGAGTCAGCATGTTTTTAAGCTCAATACCACGCCTTGTATTCAGATTAGCATAGTGTATAAATTTCCAATCTGCAAGGGATTTTTGAGCCAGGGTCAGCGAATCTATGCACCTTATAATACCAACCCTCTCCCACATCAATCTCCTAAAAGAAGTTCGTATTTCCTGTAGCAATGACGGCGGGAATTCAGAAAGGTTCAAAGCAGGCAAGATTTTGGTTTTACGGATAAACGGTTCTTCCTTATGCCTCAGGCACGACCTACCCGCTCTATATCCATACACGAGTCCCTCTAAAAGGCTATTGCTTGCGAGCCTGTTGGCGCCGTGCACGCCTGTGCAGGCAACCTCTCCGGCAGCATATAGCCTCTCTATGTTTGTCCTGCCTTCCAGGTCTGTTTTAACGCCTCCCATGGTGTAATGAGCGGCGGGCGAGACCGGAATCAAATCTTTTGTTATGTCTATGTCATATTGCAAACAAGTCGAGTATATTCTCGGAAATCGCTTCTTTATATAATCTGCGTCGAGATGTCTGAGGTCAAGATAGACATTGTGGCTTGATGTCCTGACCATCTCGGATATTATCGCCCTCGATACGACATCCCTCGGCGCAAGCTCTGCATTGGGATGGTAGTTATTCATAAATCTCTCTTTATGGATATTTTTCAATAATGCGCCCTCTCCGCGCATCGCCTCACTCAACAGAAATTGTGGTGCCGAGGGTGCGTAAAGAACGGTGGGGTGAAACTGGATGAATTCCATATCCTCAAGAACGGCTCCTGCCCTAAATGCCATAGCCATACCGTCACCTGTTGCAACCGCAGGATTTGTTGTTCTTGAAAATAGCTGACCAGCGCCGCCTGTGGCAAGTATGGTTGCCTTTGCAAAAATGGCGAGAACCTGAGAGTCTCTTAAAAAAAGAGCGCCTTCACATACATTGTCCGCTATAATAAGGTCTATGGCTGAACAGAAAGGGAGCCTGCTGACAGATGAATAGGTTTTGACTTTGTTTATAAGAACCCTCTCAAGCTCTCTGCCTGTGGAGTCGCCGTGGGCATGCAAAATCCGTTTCCGAGAGTGAGCGGCTTCAAGGGTGAAGGCGAGCTTAGAGCCTTCTTTATCAAATTCGGCGCCCCAGTCGATAAGCTCAATAATCCTGTCAGGACCTTCCTCCACAAGCACTTTTACGGCATCTTCCCTGCACAAGCCATCGCCTGCTTTTATGGTATCCCGAAAGTGAATGCCCACCTCGTCTTCGTCGCTCAGCGCTACAGCGATGCCTCCCTGAGCATATTCTGTGCTGCCTTCTGTCGGGATGTCTTTTGTGATGACTATAACCTCTCCGTGTGGCGCCAGTTCTATCGCTCCTCTCAAGCCGGCCACGCCTCCGCCGATAACAAGAAAATCTGTGTAAATCTCCTCCATGATTTAAAATTCTACCATAGTTTGCGTGCAAATAACACTAAACTTATTATCCGTTGCTTGAATGTTATCTTGGTCACAAGCAGGTAAATTTACAATAGGAATGGATTTGTTCGGCTTTAACAATCATGCGGTAGTGGGGTAGGAGGCGCCTTTTAAGGAAAGGGAAAGCGCCTCCTAAAAATGAGCTCAAAACTATTTATGAGAAAAAAATCACTTAATTATTTTATGGCTGACGCTGAAGGTTTAGTCTTTCATGGGCTTGATAAACATGTAGTAAACCATTGTCCAGTTGCCTAAGACCATGAAAACAGTGGCTACGATGCTTGACAGGGCAAGCCCTGCAATGCCTGTTAGAGCGTGTCCGACCGTGCATCCACCGGCAGTTGCAGCCCCGAAGCCCATTATAATACTGCCGAATAATACCCTTACGACTTCGTCTGCCGGAGGTATCTGCAATTTAAATTCCTTAAGCCCCTTTGCGCTCATGTAAACCCCGAGGGGTATTCCAATTATATATAGAGCGCTCCATGAAGCCTTGAATATACCCCAGAAGTCAAAGGTGGGGTCAAATTTAGCCATGCTATTTCCAATAGTCAGGGCCAGAAATGCCTCAGCGGTAGGTCCTGCCGCCGAAAGCCCTCTTGTCTGCCCGCCCCAGAAGTATGACGCCCAAATTGCTATTATCAGGACAAGCCCTAATAATACGCCTGTGACCGACCATGAATAGCCCTTTTTAGGACCCTTTCCGAAGGGATTCCCTTTTAGGACAAGCCAGATCATAATCACCGACAGCACGGCGATTACATACCATTTGGCATGAACGCCCCCAAACAGGTCCCATAAAGCAGGGGTTGTAATTACATCTTCACCTTCACCGAGAGTCACCTTGAAACTCTTTAAATATTGCATTATTGGCTTTAGAGGTCCATGGATTGTGGCAACAAGAGATGCTGCGAAGCCAAGTGTAGCAACGATAGCTGAGACATAGCCTTCTCCAATTCGGTAAATTATGCCGCTTCCGCATCCGCCTGCCAATACAATCCCTAATCCGAAAATATAGCCGCCCACAATGTTGGCTATTACATTAAATGACTGCCGCCTGAGCCCGTCTTCACCCAGAAAACCAATGTCTTCGAGCAAATTGGCGCCCAAAATCGCTATTACCAGCGCAAGGAGATACGAGCGGAAAAGGGTATAGTCATTCATGAATATCATGTCCCTGAATGCCGAATTCATGCAGTAGCGCCCCCTCTGAAGCACAAAACCAAAAAGGACTCCCACCAAAATACCGCTTAACAAAACCATAATACCAGCCTGTTGGACTTCTTCCACAGAAAAGTTACCTCCTTAATTTAGTGTTAATTTGCCTAATGAGTATATTTTTAACTTGATTTTTTGCAAAATTCCATAAAGTTTCTTTTACAAGATGTCGTATGAAAATTCCTTACTAGCACCTACTATCCTATCTAACCTTTCGATTTTAAAGCGCTTTTTTGTTTTGTGGCAGAATTTCAGTATAT
>DAIQAO010000047.1:0-15495 GCA_036781645.1 Dissulfurispiraceae bacterium | reverse complement strand
ACGATTTAAGAAAACTATGGAGAAAAGATTACTCCGAGAAACTACATTTGCTTTGTTATAAGGGTAGCTTTAACAGTATCCTGCTTCCATCAATCTACCTTATCTTTCCATTTACTTTTCTGTGATTTTACGATATCCTTTTTTCATAAAAAGGATCTCTTTTTGTTTTAGTTCGGCAGTCAATTCTAATTGTGAGCTGCTTCCCCTTCCTACAACTTACACGGACATACTCTTGATGATTCTAAAACTTAAGAATTATTGAATGGTAGAATGTATAATAAAGGTTAAGGAAATCTCACTGCTACCCATGATAATATTCAGGCATCATATATTATGAGAAATTTTTTAGATGCGCATGAGGAAGTCTAAAAACTAAATTGGTAAATTCAAAAAGGTACTATGAATATTAAAAGATCTCAAAGAATAGTTGGCGTTGGGATAGTTTTATTTATAGCTATAATTCTATTTCTCGGCTGGGTTTCTTCTCAAAAGATAAGTGAGGTTGTTACAGATAACTTTAATCAGCAGCAGTTGGTTTTAGCTCGCAGTGCCTCTATCCAGATAAAAAATGATTTAGATTCCCTCAAGGGTTACCTTTCAGCAATGTCAGATGTTATTGAGAGGGAGCAAAGTATTAGCTATTTGTCTGATATAATGAAAATGATTTATATCTACATAAAGGATAAAGGCGGACTTGAAGTGAAATATATTGACAGAAATAATTTACTTCTCTATTGCTTTGATAAAAGAGGGTTCACTAAAGCTAAAGCCCGCTTTGCTGATTTTGCAAAATTGGTCAAGGTGCCAGACCAAAATGATGAGATATATATTTCAGAAATTTTTATTAAAAATTATAATGGTTCAGACAGACCTCTTTTCAATATGGTCAAAAAATTACGATATAACACTTCCGACAACTCCAAAATTAAAGGCATACTGATTTTTACTATTGACGCCTATTTATTAACATCAAAAACTACAAAAGACATAATTTCAGGCAATACAGGATATGCATTTGTAATAGACCAGAAAAATCATTTTCTTTACCACCATGAGAACAATTTCATAGCCAGAGATTCACTTTTAGTGAGGAAAGAAAAGGGACCAGGAATACCTTTTGAAAAAATTGATGATATCCAGAACAATCATATGCTGAAGGGGGAAGAAGGGACTGACTGGTATATATCAGGATGGCACAGGGGAGAGGTCGGGCATTTGAAAAAGCTTATTGCTTATACCCCTGTATATCTCGATGATAAAAGGCATCAACTCTGGTCTGTTGCAGTTGTAGCGCCCGCGACAGAGGTTGAGGGAGCGATTCAGGATATTCAGTTCCGGCAATTTTTAATTCAGTTGTCGGTTATATTTGGAACTATGATATTGGGGCTTTTCTATATATTTATTCTGGTTAACTGGTCAACAGCTTTGCAGGAGGAGGTTTCCAAAAAAACGCATGATTTGAGGTTGTCTGAAGAGAGATATAAATCCCTTGTTGAAAATGCTGATGGTATTATATTCACGGTTGACCATTCAGGCAAATATCTCTCCATGAATAAATACGGATGCAAATTCTTTAATAAAACTCTCAATGAGATAATCGGGCAGAGCATCGACAATATTGTTCCCAACCCTTTTAATGAAGTTATCTCAACAATGGTAATTGATGTTTTTACCAATTAAGAGAGCGTTAAGTTTACCCATTTTATTAAAATCGGCGAAAACGAATACTGGCTTAATACAATAATGAGAAGACTGTACGATGAGGCAGGCAATACATACGCAGTTCTCGGCATATCAAGAGACATCACTGTCACAAAGAAAAAAGAGATAGAAGAGCAGATGTATCACACCGAAAAACTCGCCTCAATGGGGACGCTTGCCGCAGGTGTGGCACATGAAATAAATAACCCGCTTGCAATAATATTGGGCTTTTCGGATCTTCTGCTGGAACGATATCCCCCTGAAAGCGATGAGTATAGCATGCTAAAAACTATTGAGAAGCACGCCCTCAATGCCAAAAAAGTGGTTCAGGGACTGCTCAGTTTTGCTCGTTATACCGATCAGAAAGAAGAAGTTTGCGATCTCAATAAGGATATTGAGCTCGTTCTGAACGTGGTAAAAAATGCCTTAACACTAAATAACATCAAAATAGTAAAAGAACTGCAAAGCGATCTGCCAACCATTAAAGGAGACCCAAGCAAGTTTCAACAGGTCTTTCTCAATCTGATTAACAATTCAATTCATGCTATGAAAGAAGGAGGCACTTTGAGCATTAAAACAAAATTATTGGATAGTAACAATATAGAAATAAGATTCAGTGATACAGGGTATGGCATTGCCCCAGAACACAGGAATAGGATCTTTGACCCTCTTTTTACCACAAAAAAGGTCGGCGAGGGAACAGGTTTAGGACTCTCTGTATGTTATGGGATTATTAGCCAGCATGGGGGCAAGATAACCTTTGAGACAAAGACAAAAGAGGAATCAAGCACAACAGGGACGACTTTTATAATAACCCTGCCAGTGGCGAGATAGTGGATAGTGGATAGTGGATATATTTCCCCCTTTGAAAAAGGGGGATTTAAAGATTGTTGCAGTACGACAACCATTTAAAGGAATACTCCAGATTACTTAGAAAAAATATGACTAATGCGGAAAAAGCACTATGGTCAAAAATAAGAGGCGGACAACTAAAGGGCTATCAATTTTATAGGCAAAAGCCTATAGGGAATTTCATAGTTGATTTTTACTGCCCCAAAGGTAACTTAGTCATAGAGCTTGATGGTGGTCAGCATTATTCTGAAGAAGGAATAAAAAAAGACAGTAGCAGGAATGAGTATATGGAAAGTATAGGGTTACGAGTTCTAAGGTTTTCTGATAGAGAGATATTTGAAAATATGAGGGGAGTAGTAGAAAAAATATGGAATTATTTATGATTTGTAAAATCTCCCCTAACCTCTCTTTACCAAAGAGGGGTATATTCCTCCCTTTGCCTAAGGGAGGTTAGGAAGGATTTTTTAATCAATGTCTTCCTAATTATAACCTTATTAGTAAGTATAAAGAAATAAAAATTGATGGACTTCCCGACACCATCGACTAAAATAAAGGAGGAGGTAAAAAATGCCTGAAAAAATTTTAATAGTTGACGATGAGCCTGATATGCTCGTCCTTTTGAGCATGATAATTAAAAGCAGAACTCCATACGAGGTTATCACTACAAGCAACCCCTTTGAAGCGCTTGAATGGGTGAAAAAGGGAGGTTATGACCTTGTTATAACAGACCTCAAAATGCCAGGCGTTGGCGGGATGGAAATCCTGAAGACCATCAGGGATTATGATTCTGACGTACCTGTTATTATTATTACAGCATATGGAACGATTGAATCTGCAACAGAGGCAATGTCCAAAGACGCCTTTGATTTTATAACAAAGCCTTTTAAAAAAGAACAGATTTTATTTACCATTGAGAAGGCTCTCAAATGGTTAAGAATTGTAAGGGAAAACAGGTTTTTAAGGGAGCAAATGGAAAAAAAGAATTAACTATTTTTTAATATAAGCCTTGCAAAAATCTTCAATATAGAAATCTGTTATGGCATCATTAAACATAACCATATCGAGCTGTTTGGTATAGACTGTGAGTCTTCCAATGATTTCCAGTATCTTCTCTATCTGGTCTTTTCTGTATTTCAGAAGGGATGCATTCAATACATCTTCAGTTACTTTGACGTTAAAGTCAAGCGCCTTTAATATTTCCTTTATAAGCCTTATCCTTCGAAATCTTCTATCAACAATAGCGCCGCCGCCTTTGAAAAAAAATTTTATATAATTATCATTAACATTTTCTCCTGCAAATGCTTCTATGGTTGAGAGGTGGTAACCAAGTCTTATTGCAAAATTCATATAGTCTTTTGAGATTATAGCAAAGCTCTTTTCTCCCGCTTTCTTTAGCTCCTCTTCGGATAGCGTCGCAGTGCGAAATATTGCCTCAACGAAACCTTTGGCGTCAACTTCCCGTCCCTGAGGCCATCTCATAGACGAAAGACCCTTAAAGAAGGCTATAAAAGGGACTGACCGCAGGTCTTCGGGCTTGGCAATTCTTCGCTGATCAGCCAAGCCCCCGCCGAGATCAAGGAGGCAGATATCGGTTGGTATGTCTGATGCAAATTCGACATTCCCTAACTGATCTGCGGATATTCCAGCAATATCAAAAAGTTCGCGTATCGCCATCTCGTGGCAGAAACGGGTAATATCATGAAAAGTTTCACAGGATTCAGGTAAAAATTCAGGTGCATCCGGGTCCGATAAATTACACGGAACTATTAATTTAGTAACCTTTTGGAGTAATTTATAAATCTGGGTTTCTTTGAAGGGATTTGTCCTTTTCTGAGCAAATTCAATCAGTTCATTAACCCTTCCGTCATAAATATTGCAATTAAAGGCATCAACTGTAATCTCCTGCCCGTTTTTTAAGACCTCTGTTGCCATTTCAGCATCAAGGATCGTAGGAATCTGAAATTCCCTTGCAAGTGACGCCATATGACCTGTTGCACCTCCTAAATCGGTAATTATGGCAGAAGCTTTATTCATAACAGTTACATATTTGGGAGAGGTGTGTCTGGCAACCAAAACAGCCTTATCTGGAAATTTCTTTAAGTCTTCATCATCCCTTACAATATGAACATTTCCATAACCTATACCTTTACATGCAATAACACCTTTATCTATAAGAACCTTATAACCACTTACATTAGTGGGGAATAGTAAAATTGCCTCTTTTTCTACTACCCTCAACGGACGGGTCTGGAGTATAAATAGCCTGCCGTCCTTATCTATTGCCCATTCAATATCCTGGGGGCAGCCGTAATGCCTCTCTATAGTAATGGCATAATCAGAGAGCAGTTTAATTTGCTCATCATTGATACTCGGTTTGCCATAAACACCCTTCGGAAGGGGCATCTCCCCTATTTCACCATCCAATCTGCAAAAGAGCATCCTTGTTTGCAGCGGAATATTTCTTTCAACAATTGTAATGGCTGGATTTCTGGCTACAAGATAAGTTTCAGGCGATATTGTCCCATCAACAACGCATTTGCCGAGCCCATGAACAGCGCTGATTATAATATCATCGTTTTTTGGTCTGTTTGGGTCTGATGTGTATATAACGCCTCCTGCTATTGCGTCAATCATGTTCAGGACACCAACAGACATCAGCATTTCGTATTCTTCAATCCCTTTAGTCTTGAAATAAAAAATTGCCCGCGGGGTGAATAGGCTTGCAACTACCTCTTTATATCTCTGAATAACATCCGCTTCTGGCACATTAAGAAAGGTCGCATATTGACCCGCAAAACTATATTCTGTATCCTCATGCAGGGCGCTGCTTCGGACGGATACCCTTAAATCAGAAACGCCTGTTTTAAGTTTCAGGTTCTCAAGCTCTTTCAAAATAGCTTCCTTTAAATCATTAGGAACTTCGCCTCCTGTAACCATATCCTGCATCTGCCTGCTCGCTTTAGAAAGTTCTTCGTAATTTTCGATTGGAAGTTTTTTCAGCCACTCCCGAAGTTTGGTTAAGAAGCCATTATGTTCCATAAACCTGATAAAGGCTCTGGAACTTATGCCAAAACCTTCTGGGGTCGGGAGGGATATCAGGTTTCGTATCTCTCCCAGATTGGCATTTTTGCCGCCCAGACTCTCTACCATTTCTTTTGTTATTTCTTCAAATCGCTTGACATAGAAATCCTCCTGCCCCACCCTGCGCTTCGTCAACAAATCATTCAGAGCGGCTGCGATATGTTCATGCCTCTCTATCAGGACTCTGTATTTATTCTGAGTTAATCTATTTATGTTTGTAATTATATCTTTCACGCCTTCAGATATCTCGCGCACATTCTCATTTATATAAGCCCTGTCAAATAAATATTCGCCTGATAGTTTTTCGTTAAAGTCCGCCATTAGTTCTAAGACATAATTATTCGAGGAAAGTAATTTTTGAAAGACCTGAAACCTTTTTTTCAGGGCTTCTTGCATTTCAGAAGTTCTTGTGGAGGGTTTGATAAAGGCAGTCTTTAATTTTTTAAAAATATCAATAAACATTTTTAATAATAACACCTACGAAAATCCCTTGACAAGCTTATTTTTTGATGATATAGTTATTGAGAAGGCAGAATTAGTTATAATGTTAGGATATTACTAATGATAAGATTATTTCATTATAATAATAGAGGCTAATAATTTGGGAAGATTGGTTGACAGAGAGAACCCATTAAAATTATATCTTCAGCTAGCCGAGATATTAAAAAAGCGAATTGAAAGCGAAGAATGGAGGGTAGGCTCGCGGATACCAACCGAAGAGGAGCTTTGCAGGGCATATGATGTTAGCAGGGCAACTGTTAGAGGCGCTATATCAGAGCTTACACGAGAGGGTTTTCTTATGAAACAACAGGGCAAAGGCACATTTGTCATAAAAAAAGCTGAGATTGATAAACTTACAATGACGGTTAGTTTTGATGAACTGATGCTTGACCCTTCAACGGATGTAAATACAACAGTCCTTGCCCAGACTATTATGATGCCCATAGATGATTTAGCCGAAAAGCTGGATATCTCTTCTGAAAAGCATATTATATATGTCAAGAGGTTGAGGTTCTTAGCAAATATTGCGATATTAATTCAAGAGTCATTTATTCCCTTGCATTTATGTCCCCATCTGCTCAAGGAAGACCTTGAAAATATATCACTGTTTGAGTTTTTTGAGAAAAGGGCGGCCTTGCATATCACAAATGTTAAAAACAGCTTTGAGATTATATATTTAAACCCTGAAGAAGCAAGGCTCTTTGAATATCCCGTAAAGACGCCTGCACTGCTTCTCAATCAGTTATTTTCATCAAGGGGGAGCAATATCATGTTTAGCCGAACAATCAAAAGGCCTGGGAAATCTGGTTTTTCAATTCATTTTGAAAAATGGCTTCATAGTCAAAAAGATCGGGTAGTATTTGAAATAAGCAGGGCGAGGAAAGATAACTTTTAATTAACAAGAAAATCACTTTAAAGAAAGGAGGTATTACATGACTCACAAAAAATTGGTCAAGGATATCATGATAGATGTCTTTGAATATCCCCATATCCCTTACTGGTTTACTATCAGACAGGCAATTGGGATAATCAAGAAATCCCGAATTGGAACTGAAAAGCCTATCTATCCCATAGCTATCCTCGTTTTTGACGAAAAATATAACTTAATGGGGACGATAACGCCAGAATGTATCTTGAAAGGCTTAGAGCCTAAAATATTCAAACCCGGCATACTGGCTGAATTTGAAGGTGCAGATATCGAAAATGCAATGACTACTTATGAGGCTATGATGTTCAATGAGGAAGCAAAAAAACGCGCTGAAAAGCCAGTAAGCGATATCATGATTCCAGCTAAAATCTATGTATCTTCTAATGATTCTATTGCAAAGGCTGCATTTGTGATGATCCACCACAATGTCTCAATACTCCCTGTTTTAGAAGAAGGGAAAAAGCTGGTTGGTGTGGTAAAGATTTTCGAAATCTTTGATGAAATTTCAAAGACAATTATTGAATAAAATGGTGAGGGCGAGATATGAAAGATAAAGATAAAAGGCCAGAGGGACTTCCTGAACCGCCTCCAGAGATAGTTGTAGCTCCTGAGTTGGATGAACATGAAGTTGAAGAAAAAGAGAAATCCAAGAAATCTATTATTATAAGCATTATTATTGCTATAGCTATAGGCATTGTGATAGCCCTGCTCCCTACACCAGAGGGACTTTCACCACAGGGTCATAAATTTCTTGCACTTTTAGCAACAGTCATAATTTTGTGGGTAGCTGAAGCTCTTCCAGTCGGCGTGACTGGTCTTATAGTAGGAGGAGGGCTCATTCTTTTTAAGATCCAGCCTGTTTCTAAATCTTGGGAGGCTTATGCAAGCCCTGCAGTTATGTTTGTGTTGATGATAATGATGTTTGGGGTTATTTTAAATGAAGCAGGTGTTGCCAAGAGAATGCTTCACGGAATACTCAAAGTGGCTGGAACAAATGTCAAGAAATTAAGTCTTTTTATTGCGGTTTCAGGTACACTCCTTTCATCAATATTCCATGATGCAACGATAACGATAATCCTTCTTTTTAGCTTTTTGCCTGTTTTTGCCGCTATGGGCATCACGCCTCAGAAGAGTAATAATCTGAGTAAGTTCTTTATTTTACTCATACCCCTTGCTGCTTCAGCAGGTGGTTTTGGAACTCTTCTTGGAGGTGGTAGAAATCCCGTAATGGTTGAGGTTTTGGCAAGGGTTACTGGATATGAGATGGGATTTCTGGAATTCGCGATTAGAAACTTCCCTCTTTGCATTTTAACCGCAGTTGCTACATGGATAGTAGTTTATATATAATCTTTCCACCCGGGGTAAAAGAACTTCCTGCGACCTTAGCTGCTGAGAAACTGCCACCAATATCCGCAAAAGAAAAGGGTGTTATCGCATGTTTTGCTTTAGCCTTTGCCCTTTGGAGCGTAACAGACCTTACAAAGATTCATTATAGCGTTATAGCTGTTTTAGCCCTAACTATGGTCTTTGGTTTTAAATTCGTTAGCTTTAAGACTGTTATATTAAAATTCCCATGGGAGACATGGATAGTTTTTGGAGCAGGCTATGCCCTTGGTGTTGCAATGCTCGATACAGGGGCAGGCAAATGGCTGGCGATGCAATTTTTGCCCATGCTTGAGGGTCAGAGCTGGATAGTTGTCTTTCTCGGTGCTGGTTTAATCGGCGCTTTCATGTCATCCTTTATGAGCAATGCTGCAGCAACCGCCTTGATTTTGCCGGTAACACTTCCAATGGCTCAAAGCTTGGGAATACCAGAGGCTGCAGTTGCTCTATCGGCGCCTATCTCAACATCCTTTATAATGCTCGTCATAGGCTGTCCTCCTACCCTAATTGCTTACAGCACAGGTTATTTCAGCCAAGTTGACTTTATCAAGGTCGCTATTCCTTGGGCAATCATCTGCTTAATTGTTATAACCATTAGCGCAGGTATTTACTGGCCATTGACGGCATGGCCTGAACTTCCCTTGCTTGGCATAAGATGATATTCTTTGAAAAAAACTTTCAGATTATATATAATCCTGTTCATGTGAAATCTGGCATGGATGGAGGAAGGTTATGAAGTATATAGTTGTTTTTATCATTCTTTTTGTTAACTGGGTCATATGGTCGGGACTTTTTGATGCTTTTCATCTGTCTTTGGGGGTTATTTCCTGTCTGTTGGTGACCCTCATGTCCTCTAATTTGCTCTTTAAGCGAAAGGAGTTTAAGGCAGGCGACCTTTTGGAGGCTTTCAGGCTAATTGTTTATATCCCATGGCTCTTATACCAGATTATTCTTTCTAATATCCATGTTGCCAAAATCGTTTTAAAGCCGGATATGCCAATAGACCCGGAGGTTATCAGGTATAAAACAAAACTCAAAAAAGACATCTCTATCGTAACCTTTGCAAACTCCATAATTTTAACCCCCGGCACAATTACAGCGGATATAATTGACGACGAATTGTATGTCCATTGCCTTGACAAAAAGGTTGCCGAAGACCTTATGACAGGCGAAATGGAAGACAGAGTTGCCCATGTATTCGGGGAGGATAAATGATTAATTTCTTCATTTTTATAGGGATGATTTTAGGGTTTCTGATCATGGTCTGTCTTTATCGGGCTATTACCGGACCTACAGTTTTAGACAGAATAATCAGCGTGAGCGTTATTGGGACAAAGACTATAATCATTCTCCTGCTGATAGGCTTTATTTATCAGAGAGTAGATATGTTTATTGATATCTCTATGGGATACGCAATCCTAAATTTTATTGGAACCATCGTTGCCTCGAAATTTTTCTACTCAAGAAAAAGCATTGTCCCCGGTTCAAAACAACTCGCTGATAAGGAGGTAAGCCAATAAATGTCAATCTTATCAATTATTGGGATCATTTTCATTATTGGAGGTTTGTTCTTTTTCTTCACTGCTACTGTTGGGCTGATTCGGATGCCTGATTATTACTGCAGGATGCAGACAACTGGGAAGGGCGATACATTGGGGGCTGTTTTAAGCCTGATAGGGCTTTCTATTTATAATCTTGATGGCGGCTTATCTTTGCCCAATGTATTATTGAGCATCAAACTTTTGTTTATAGGTTTTTTTATCTTTGTTGCTAACCCAACAGCCACACACGCTATCACAAAGGCTGGGTTTGAGTGCAGCATTGACCCATGGGTGAAGAGGAAAGAGGTGAAGGAATGATATGGCAACTGGACATCTTGGTTCTTTTTATTGTAGTTATTTGCGCTATAGCCTCGATTACCGTCAAAGATATGTTAAGCTCTGCCATACTCCTTGGCGCATATAGCTTTCTGATGTGCCTTCTTTGGACGGAAATGGGAGCTGTGGATGTTGCCTTTACAGAGGCTGCAGTGGGCGCGGGAGTGAGCACAGCCTTCTTTATCGGCGCTATATACCACACTACAAGGAGGACAAAGGATTGAAATTCATAGCTATTTTTGCAGTTTTGATAACTGGCTTTTTGCTTGCCTATGCAACCATTGATATGCCTGACTGGGGCGATCCCAACTCACCTCCAAGCACTCATGTATCACCGCGTTATATTGAAAAAGTGATTATAGAGACAGCTACTCCCAATATGGTGACGGCTGTGCTCGCAGATTATAGAGGTTATGATACCCTTGGCGAAACAGTCGTTATTTTCACCGCCGGTATCGTATGCATACTTCTACTCAGGAGGTCTCCTGATGGTTAAATTGTATGAAAATCTGATTGTTCAAACAGTAAGCAGACTTTTGATACCCGCTATGCAGATCTTTGGCCTTTATGTTATCGCTCATGGACACGGAAGCCCTGGAGGCGGTTTCCAGGGAGGATGCATTCTTGGGGCTAGTTATATACTAATGCTCGCCGCTTATGACATAGCCGAACTGAAAAGGCATATGAGCGAGACACTTAACACCATTCTCTGTTGTACAGGGGTTTTGATTTATGCAGGAATCGGGTTATTGTGCGTCATATTGGGGGGGAACTTTCTCGATTACAGTGTGCTTTATAAAATACTCCCTGTTGACCCTGTAAAGGCAAGATATATGGGGATGCTTGGCGTAGAGATAGGCGTTGGTATTGCCGTAATGTCGGTTATGATATCAATATTTCTCAATATTGCCTCAGCAGGCGAACATGAAGGAGCTGCAAGATAATGGATACCATCGATTTCATTATAGGCAAATATAATTACTGGGTTTACATAATTCTCATGATGATAGGCTTCTATGCGATGATAGCCAAAAATAATTTTGGGAAAAAACTTGTAGGTATGAATATCTTTCAGACCGCCATAATACTCTATTTTATCTCTACCGCTTCTAAAAAAGGAGGGGCTACTATCCCAATCACGCTCTCAGAACATATGGGCGCTGGGGTGTCAACGGTTAACGCAGTTCAGTATCTGAATCCGCTTCCCCATGTCCTTATGCTCACAGCAATCGTTGTTATGGTTAGCACCTTTGGCGTTGCTCTGGCAATCCTTATAATGCTTTACAAAAAGTATAAAACCCTCGAAGAGGACGAAATACTCGGAATTATAAAAGCAGGGAAGGAATCATGAAAGAACAGGCTCCAATACTAATTATAGCAATTCCTTTAATAGTATCCTTCTTAAACATTATCGCCGGATTGATAAGGAGGAACTTCTGTTATCCCATCACGGTTCTGACCATGCTGTCCTGCGTTTATCTTTCCTTTGTGATACTCGATACTGTAATAGAAACCGGGAAGATTAGTTATAGATTAGGCGGATGGGAGCCGCCTTGGGGTATTGAGTATGTTGTTGACCATCTCAATGCCTATATGTTGGTGATAGTTTCCATTGTAAGCTTTGTCGTTGCTTTTTATTCAAAACGGAGCATAGAAAAAGAGCTCCATCCCAGCAAGATTATTTACTTTTATACCATCTACCTATTGCTTGCAACAGGCCTTCTTGGCATACTTGTTACAGGCGACTTGTTCAATCTCTTCGTATTCCTTGAGATAGCGTCTTTGGCAGGTTATGCGCTCATTGCAATTGGAGAAGATAAAGCGCCGCTCGCCACTTTTAATTATATAATCATGGGCACCATCGGTGCATGTTTTTATCTTCTTGGAGTGGGATATTTATACATAGTAACGGGCTCATTGAATATTGCCGATTTAACCAGACTGTTACCACCGCTTTATGAATCAAAGGTGGTTCTTGTAGCATTTGCCTTTTTTGTTGTAGGCGTAGCTGTTAAGATAGCCTTGTTTCCTTTGCATACATGGCTTCCGGATGCATATACCCTTGCCCCTTCAACTGTAAGCGCCTTTGTCTCTGCCACAATGACGAAGGTGGGCGCTTATGCGATGATAAGGGTAATGTTTACAGTATTTGAACCCAGCTTTTCCTTTGAGACATTTCCAACCATGCAGATTTTAGGTTGGGTTGCCTCAGCGGCAATGATGTTTGGTTGCATTATGGCTCTTGCTCAAACAGACTTAAAGAGGATGCTTGCATATATACTTGTAGCTGAAGTGGGTTATATCGTCATGGGAGTCAGCGTTGGCAATAGAGAGGGGTTCACTGGAGCTGTGTTGCATATATTGAATGACTCTTTCATGATGGTAAGCCTATTTCTTATCGCAGGGGCATTAATGTATAAGGAGGGGCACAGGAATATCACGAAACTGGCTAATATCAATAAGAAGATGCCAGTTACCATGGGATGTTTTATAATCGCTGCGATTTCAATGGTTGGTGTGCCGCCGACAGCAGGTTTTTTCAGTAAATGGTATCTGATTTTAGGCGCCATTAATGCTCAGCAATGGTTTTTCGTTGCCTTTCTTCTTTTAAGCAGTTTGATGGTTGCTGTGGCATTTTTCAGGATTGTGCAGAATATCTTTTTCAAGCCCTCCGAGTCTCACGAGGGGCATAGTTCTCATGCCCATGAAGAGCCTGTTAGGGATGAAGTCCCATTCAGCATGCTGCTGCCAATATTTGTAATGAGCATGTCATTGCTTATTATAGGATTTTTTAGCGGGCAGATAATTTCTAATGTAATACAATATACAGTTCCAAAGGGCTTTTAAGGGGAGATAAAATGGAAATAATAACCTCTATTACGCCAGTAATTATAATTTCTACTTCTTTAGTTGCTACCTTTTTAATATACTTCACTGGAGAGATGTCCAAGAATCTCCGCGAGGCATGGACAATCCTCGCAGCAGTTATAAAATTCGCCTTTGTAATGTCCATGCTGCCAACCATACTGGAAGGCAATGTCATCCAATACACTCTTGTTTCAATAGCACCCGGTCTCATTGTGCAATTTAAAGTGGATTCATTGGGGATATTTTTTGCGATATTAGCCTCTTTTCTCTGGATAATAACGTCTTTTTATTCAATTGGATACATGAGGTCTTTAAACGAACATGCCCAGACGAGGTACTTCTGCTGTTTCGCTATTGCACTCTCAGCCACTATGGGTGTTGCCATGTCGGGCAATATGTTTACGACATTTCTGTTTTATGAGATTATTACACTCTGTACTTATCCCCTTGTAGCACATAAAGAAACCCCAGAGGCTCTTCAGGGGGCAAGGAGATACCTTACATATCTACTTGGTACCTCTGTGGCATTCCAATTGACCGCTGTTTTTCTTACATATAGTGCTGTTGGGACATTGGAGTTCTCAGATAAAGGTTTACTGAGTGATGCAAGGGCATCGGGAATAAGCGACACCTTTTTAATTATTACCTTTGTCCTATACATGGCTGGAATTACAAAGGCTGCCATGATGCCACTTCACTCGTGGCTACCCGCAGCAATGGTAGCACCTACACCGGTGAGTGCGCTATTACATGCAGTGGCTGTTGTAAAGACAGGTGTTTTTGTGGTTGTGAAAGTGGTCCTGCACGTCTTTGGCATTAATCTGCTTACTGAATTAGGACTCGGAACAGCCCTTGCCTATTTTGCATCCATTACAATCATTGTTTCTTCTATAATAGCCCTCAAGCAGGATAATTTAAAGCGGCGATTGGCATACTCCACTGTCAGCCAGCTTTCTTATGTAATCCTTGGGGTCGCCCTGCTAACTCCATCTGCTATCGCAGGAAGCATTATGCATATAGTTTTACATGCCTTCGGAAAAATCACGCTGTTTTTTACGGCTGGGGCTATATACGTCGCCCATCATAAAACAGAGATAAGTCAGTTGGATGGTATAGGTAAAAAGATGCCTTTTACAATGGCAGCTTTTACATTAGGTTCACTTTCGATGATTGGGGTACCTCCGCTAGGTGGCTTTCTTAGCAAGTGGTATATTGGAATAGGCGCTCTGGAGGCTCATCAATTGCCAATTATTCTCGTTTTGGTAGGCAGCACTATCTTAAACGCATGTTACTTTCTGCCAATTGTGTATGGTGCATTCTTTAAAGAGCCGGCGCATGATGAACATCATGGACATCATGGATATAATAACCACTCCCACAGCAAACATGGCTTGGAAGAGGCGCCTGCTTTAATGGTTGTCCCCCTTGTTCTTACGGCAATCGGGGCGGTGGCGTTGTTCTTTTCGCCGTCGGTCTTTCTTGACCTTGCCAGAATGGTCGTAGCAAGCGTGATAGGAGGGAACTGATTCATTCTTGTGCAAGTTCTTAATAACAAGCATAAAAAAGTTCAGTTGGAAAAACATGTGCGAAAAGACAAGAAAGGTTTAATAAACCTCGTCATGAGAGCCAATGTCAAGGAGATGAACAATGTCATCATATAGTTTGAAAACAACTCTCAGGTCATGTGTAAGTGAGCAGGCATATTTGCCCTTTAACTCGCCAGTGAGCGGGTGTGTGGAGATTTGGGTCAAAGGGGTCATTTATGAGTTTTGCCAGTAGATTTTCATATAAATCTTTTAACGAAGGGTTTTTCTTGAGGAGTTTTTTTGATTTCTTTCGGAAAGGTTTCTCGAGCTCAAGCCTCATCATCGTCATCCGCAGTATTAAGAATTGCCTGCATTGCCTCTTCCACGGAATTGCAGATAACGGAATCAGGTTCTCTCTCAGCCTTCAGCACTCTTTCAACCAAAGCCTTGCGTCTTTTTTCTCTGTCAGCAAGATAGTCAGCAAAAGCCATCAGTTCATGCAGGGCAGTTACAGGAAGCAAGGGAAGAACTTCTTTGATATGTTCTATTTCATTTGTTGTGGAACTCATATAGCCATTATATCATAAAATAAATGATTTTCGCAGGTTGCTGAACAGGTAATTTATAAACATTAAATCGAGGCTTTAAAAAAAGATGCTTGACAGCATAGAAATAGATTTAGCTGCTGACCCAAAAAGCAAAAGCAAGCAGCCTAAGGGCAATTGGCAAGGGCTCTGGAGATATGAGTTGCGACCATACAGAGTTATATTTACAATTT
>DAIQAO010000046.1:0-16092 GCA_036781645.1 Dissulfurispiraceae bacterium | reverse complement strand
ATATGAATGTTTATTTTTCAATAACTTATGAAATTAAACTGATAAAGTCAGGAGATTGGCTATGGTTGCTGATTCTATCATTATGATTACCTCCTTTTCTTTTATCTATAGGGATTTATAGTAGGTATAGGATATTAAACTCAGGAATCTTTATACTTGTCAAAAGAAAAGGTAAGTTCAACTTCTTCATTTCATAGTTCTTCAATTATTTCAGGGGGTTAGTTGATTGAGTTATAAAAAACTCAGGAAAATCCAGTCAGACTTGACTATTGACTTTATAATTGAAACTCGAGGTTGGCTATGACTTTGTATTATTGGCTTTAGCCGAAGAAAGTCAATAGTCAAGTCTGACCCCATGACGTCTCTATTCGCTTAATATTACTTCCCCATCATATGATACAAGGGTGCATGTGACAGGTATGGGACGGGCAATTTGCTCTGAGTATTTTTTTGCTGATTTGCAAACCTCCTTAAATGCGAAGCGACTTTGAGAGGTTGACTCTAAATATTGAAAAATCTCACGTGCAGTGTTGAATTCAAGTTCTTTTGGGATTTCGATGTTCTTTTCCGATAAAAAAATTGAGGTTTTTACCAAATCAATCGCCCCATATCTAACATGAGTTTGGGGTGTTGACATAGCAATCTTCAGCATTTTAGCCCATTGCGCAGATAAATGAATCTCTTTAAATTCATGCTTTTTGGCTTCAGTAAGCGCAAATTCAATGTAGTCCCCCATCATTACATATGATTCCTCAGCAAAAGAGAATTTTTTCATATGAGCTTTCTCTGATGCCCTTCCTGCTGACAAAACGATAATTTCACATCCTGAGGCTTTTGCAACATCCATACAGGCAGTTATGGTAGCTGTCCATGCCTCAGATGACAGGGGTTTAACGATACCTGTTGTGCCAAGAATTGATATGCCTCCGATTATGCCGAGTCTCGGGTTAAGTGTTTTGGCGGCAATTTTTTCTCCGTCTTTCACTGATATGGTAACCGCCAGGTCAGGTATTTGCTCTATTTGATGTCCATTTTCCAAAAAAGCCTCTATGACGGAATTTCTTATCATCTGCTGTGGAACAGGATTGATAGCTGGATAGCCGACCTGAACTGGCAGTCCAGGTTTTGTAATAATACCGACGCCTTTGCCTCCTACAATCTTAATCTTATTATTGCAGTTATTAAACGCTGTTTTATTACTTGAGGAGACAGGAAATCCTACATTAAATGCTGCTTCTGCAATTATCTCAGCGCCATTGGTAACATCAGGGTCGTCACCGGCAAATTTAATGGTAGAAGCTCTGGCAATCAGCCTCGCTTTCTTAAAGGTCAAAAGGGTATTATTGATTTTAAAAGAAGCTTTTCCCCCGCTTGGCAAGGCAATAGTTACAGAGTTTATGTGAGGTGTTTCATTGGTGTTATTGTTTTTTGCGTAGAGTAAAAGCTGCACAGCCGCTTTAGCGCTGGCAGCGGCACAGGCGCCTGTTGTAAAGCCGGAACGGAGGCGACTTTTTCTCATTAATGTTCTATACCTAACCTTGCTCCTACACCGGCGTTGAAATAGTGTTTTATTTCCTTCATTTCAGTTACAAGGTCAGCCTTTTCTATAATTTTTTCATCTGCATACCTGCCAGTCAGAACAAGCTCAACATGAGGGGGTTTAATTTCTATGAGCTTCAAGACTTCCTCAACTGAAACGAGTTTCTTAAAGATAGCGACATTTATCTCATCCAGAATCAACATATCGTAAATACCAGATTTGATGATTTTCTCTACCTCGAATAAACCAGTTTTGGCAGCTTCGATATCTGCAGGCATTGGTTTTTCTGTCCGAATGAACCCTGTTCCATATTGCCTTATCTCTAAAAGGTCTTTGAATCTCTCTAAAGCCTTATGTTCACTCGTTTTACCCTTTTTAATGAACTGGGCTATGAATACCTTATGACCTGCTCCAATAGCCCTTAAGGCAAGCCCAAGAGCGGCGGTTGTCTTGCCTTTGCTGTCGCCGGTGTAAACCTGAATGTAACCCTTTCTCTTTTCCGTCATGTTTATCTCACTTTTTGTCATCATGGTTCGACAAGCTCACCATGACAAGCATCTGATTATCTCTATCAGCCTAAATCATGTAGAAGTCTTATCTTAAAGGCTCGCTATAACAATCTTCACCCTCAAGTTTTAGACAAGCCCTTCGACATATAATGTCATCCTGAGCTTGTCGAAGGATGATTTTTCCCTATATCAAAATTGTCTTAGGTATTGGAAAGCCGTTAAACTCCGATGCATAAGATATAGTATATGCCCCGGCTGACAATATTAAAATAAGGTTGCCAATTTCAGGTTCGGGGAGTTCTACATCTCGGTCTATGACATCAAAACTGTCACAACTTGGTCCAGCGATTGTCCATCTCTTTGATTCTGCCCTGCTGCCCACTATATATTTATACCTGATGCCCCCTATACTTTCCATCAGTCCGTTAAATACCCCCACATCAATATAAAGCCAGTTTTCATCACCCCTTTTTGCCTTTCCAACTATAGTAGAGACGAATATGCCCGCGTCTCCTACTATTGCCCTGCCAGGTTCGATAAAAATCTCGATATCGTTAGCGAATTTTTGCTGGATTGCAGTATTAACCCGTTTTTCAATAGTTTCTATATCAATAACCTTTTTTGTATAAAAAATTGGGTATCCACCGCCTATGTTTAGAACACTTATATCGATGCCTTTGTCCCTGACCATCTCGGCTAATTCTTTTGCCTTATCTAATGCTGCATTCCAGTTGTATATGTTATTGCATTGAGAGCCCACATGAAAGGTTATCCCGCATGAGTTAAGACCTTTCGTTTTTGCGTATAAAAGAAGTTCCGTTGCCTCTTCTATCTCCACGCCAAATTTTTTGCTCAATGGCCACTCACTGCCCTCGTTCGACACCGCAAGCCTTACATATAATTTGGCGTTTGGCGCATACCTTGCCATTTTATCAACCTCAGCCTTTGAATCAAAGGCGTAATATTTTATGCCATAAGAAACGGCTTCCTGGAGGAATTTGAGAGTTTTAATCGGGTTGCTCGTTATAATTCTTGATGCATCAACACCAAGGGAAGCCAATATTTTTAGTTCTCCTTCAGAGGCTATCTCAAATCCTATCCCCAAGTCATTAAGAAATCTAAGCACTTCTACATCAGGATTTGCCTTTACAGCATAGAAAACCTTAGAGTTTTCGATATTTCTACCTATTGATAAAACCTTCTCTTTGACTACATCCTTGTCTAAAATAAGATATGGCGGCGCTTCATCCGTTATGGCGAGATAATTCAGAAGTTTGTTCCAGGTTGTCTTGTAGATATATTCTTTTGGTATTTCCATAGCTCTACCAACTTATTGATTGATCAACACCAATTATACCTTATTGATTCTCTTAAAATCATTAAACAAAAGGTTCCACCCAAAATATAAATACGATCTACAGCCCCAATATGTTTATAATCGAAAGGCTATATTTGAATAAGTAGAGCATAATTATCAAAAAATCACCCCACGCCCCTTTTTGTCAAAGAGGGGTATATTTTCTCCCGGCGTCTGCCCCGAGCGCAGTCGAGGGGGGCAAAGTTAGGTTAGGAGGGATTAGACAAAACTTTATCAAGCGGTTTTATTAGGAAAAAATTTCTTTTGCCATCTCGACACATCTATCTCTGCGATTTTAAGGCGCTTCTTATTTCCATACCAGAATTTTAAATAGTGACTCAAAAATGCATCCTTTTCAGGATTTGCTGTATAATTTATTGATTGAAATTCCATTCTAAAAAGCTTAGGGTTAATGCAAAGGGAATTAATAACAATAAGTCGTCAGGTGCACGAATTTTTTATCCTTTCTGGGCTGACCCTCTCTGCTGCTGAGTCATGCACAGGCGGTCTTGTTTCCAGTTGTATAACAGACACTGAAGGGGCGAGTAATTTTTTCAGGGGAGGCATCGTTTGCTACTATACCGAGTCAAAGATTGATATTCTTGGCGTCTCCCCCAAAACAATCAGACTGCATGGCGCTGTGAGTAGTCAAGCTGCCCTTGAAATGGCGGAGCGGGTTCGCTCGTTGTTTGGAACTGACTATTCAATTTCCACCACTGGCAATCTTGGACCTACGGCTATTGAAGGGAAAGAGACCGGACTTGTTTTTATTGCAGTATCAAAAAAAGGGGAATCTAAATATAGGAGGCTCTTGCTTACAGGCAATAGAATCGAAAACAAAGTAAAGTCAGCACTCGAAGCCTTGAAATTTCTAATTGAAGGATGAACTGAAATGAACAGTATTCAGAAAGAAATTCCAGAATCAGTGAAAAATGAGATAGAAAAGCTCGTCAAAGAACTTAATTATCATTGCTATCTCTATTATGTGCTTGATTCACCGACTATTTCGGACGAAGAATATGACAGGCTTTACCGCATGCTTTCAGAGCTTGAGGAAAAATATGGCTATATCATACCTAATTCCCCAACTCAACGTGTGGGCGCACCACCACTCGACAAGTTTGAAAAGGTTAGCCACGCCGAGCCGATGCTCTCCCTTGACAACGCTTTTTCTTATGAGGAATTATGGGATTTTGAGAGGCGCATTAAAAGGCTTCTGGAGAGTGATAACGAGATTGAATACACTGTGGAACCGAAATACGACGGTCTTGCCATTGAGCTTACTTATGTAAATGGATTGCTCTCAAAGGCTTCGACAAGGGGCGATGGATATACAGGAGAAGATGTAACTCAGAATATAAAAACAATCAAATCCGTGCCTTTAAAGATTGAGGGGAATATCCAGAATCCTGAGTATATTGATATTCGTGGCGAGATATATATGGATATAAGAGATTTTGAGGAATTAAATCGGCAGCGGGAGCATGCTGGAGAAAGCCTTTTCGCCAATCCCAGAAATGCCGCTGCAGGTTCGGTGAGACAACTTGACCCGTCCATAACAGCCTCTCGCAGGCTGCATCTTGCATGTTATGGGACGGGAAAGGTAATGGGGGTTGATTTTAAAAGCCAACATGACTTAATCGAATGGTTGAAAGAAGCAAGATTTCCAACCCCTGTGTTGGTTGCCACCGTGAAAGGGATTGGCAGTGTCCTGGAGGTCATAAATGAAATTGAGGCAAAAAGACAAGGCTTCCCGTTTGAGACTGATGGAGTAGTCATAAAGGTAAATGATTTTGAATTACAGAGGAGATTGGGTGCAAAGACAAGGGAGCCCAGATGGGCAATAGCGTATAAATTTAAGGCTCATCAGGGTATAGCAAAGATTATCGAGATTAGATGGAGCGTAGGCAGGACAGGGGTTATAACACCCTTTGCCGTTTTCGAGCCCGTAAGGATTGGGGGCGTTACGGTATCTCGTTCAACCTTGCACAACTGGGACGAGATTGAAAGGAAAGACATCAGAGAGGGCGACTATGTTGTTGTAGAGAGGGCTGGAGATGTCATTCCACATGTGATTATGTCTCTGAAAGAAAGGAGAACCGGCAAAGAAAAATTGGTTTCCATGCCTGATAAATGTCCTTCCTGTGGTTCTCCCCTTATCAGGGAAGAAGGTGAGGTTGCTTTGAGGTGCCTCTCTCTGGATTGTCCTGCGCAAGTGCAGGAAAGAATAATTCACTTTGCATCGAGAGGTGCCATGAACATCGAGGGTTTGGGGGAGAAAAATGTTGAGCTTTTACACTCAAAGGGCTTAATAAGTCAATTGGAGGACATTTATAAGCTCACAAAAGAAGACCTGCTTAAATTGCCGAGGTTTGCCGAAAAATCAGCACAAAATTTAATTGACGCTATCAATGAAAGCAAAAATACCACTCTGAGCAGATTTATCTTTGCGTTGGGAATCCTGCATGTAGGTGAATATGCCTCTCGACTGCTTGCTGCTAATTATTTAAAACTCGAGGATTTATATTATGTGAAAAGAGAAAGTGTATCGAGCATTAAGCAGATAGGGGACAAGACAGCCGATTCTGTGTCCGGTTTCTTTAACGACCCAGAGAATTTAAGAACCCTTGAGTCCCTCAAAAAACTTGGAGTAACAATTAGCAATCCTGAGTTCCAGGGAGACAAAAAAGGGCAAAGACCTCTTGAGGGCTTAATTTTTGTTATAACTGGCACGATGCCTTTACCTAGAAAGGAACTACAGGACAAGATTATAAGCCTTGGCGGTCATGTTTCTTCATCTGTGAGCAAAAACACGAACTACCTTATCGCAGGGGAAGAACCTGGCTCGAAGCTTGAAAAGGCTCATTCACTCAAGATACCTGTTATCAGCTACAGCGATTTTTTGAGAATGATTAAATAAATGACCAGAAAGCGCATTATATCCGTCAGATTGCAAAGTTTATTGATGATCCAACGGGGGTAGTCCCAATTTCTATCGCTATTTTTGGGTCTTCCCCTTGCTATTTTTGCTACGCATTATTAATATGTCTTAAAAACTAAAAGTCAAAAAATAAGTATGGTTTCCCCAGATTTCAGCACACTATCTTTGCAGTTAGGGTTTAAATATGTCTTACAGGGTTAATAGAGAGCGCTTCGAAGAACTGGCTGAGAAAGCCCTTGCGAGCATTCCTTACAGATTCCGCAAGAGATTTAAAAACATTTCTATTGTTGTTAAAGACTATCCTGAAGATGAGGCATCTGGTGACCCCGAAATCAGAAAAGACAACCTTTTAGGTCTTTTTGTAGGGCAGACTTATGAAAACCAAAACTCTTTTTTTGCCATTCCATCACCCTATCCAGATACTATCTATTTATATCAAAAAAACATCGAGTCCATCAGTCACTCGGAGCAAGACCTTTGTGATGAGATCAGAGCCACACTCCTTCACGAAGTAGGGCATTATTTCGGGCTGTCAGAAGATGATTTAAGAAGCTTGTAATAATTCCTTTATTCTCTGATTATAAATCACCTAACTTCCTGTAATAGTCATGGGTTCGTAAGGGTAGCAGCCATGTCTTGCCTTTTAAGTTTTCTTCCTTTAAAGCTTTTTATGTTCTATAGTCAAGATTTAACCCAAAAATAGCGATAGGATTTTTTGGGATTCAACTGGCTTTCGAGGTATAATTATTGACTAATTTCCTACTAATGCCTCCTATAACCTTTACTACTTGACAAGCCGATTATTTTTCGTTTAAATTCCATAAGCATTGACAAAAGGTAACCGTTTGCCATGGACAAAATATCTTCTGGCATAAAAAGTCTTGACGACTTAATTGATTCATTGTATATCGGGGATAATGTTGTCTGGGAGGTTGAATCTGGCACTAACTATGACTTGTTTATTCAGAGCTTTATCAGGCAGTCATTTGCCGACGACCTTGGATTAATATATATTAGCTTTAACCGTTCACCCCAGAGCATTTTCAATAATGTAAAGAATTTCGTCAAAAAAGAACGGTTTGTTCTTGTTGACTGTTTTACATCTGGAAAAGGAAAGAACGACAGCACCTTTCTCAAATTTTACGAAAATGCACCAGATATAAATATAGTGAGGGCTCAAAACCCGCGTGACATCGAGAACTTCAATTCTGTCTTGAACTCTATTGAGAAAAGTGTCGAATCAGGCATTCGCTATATATTCGACAGCCTCACGGGAATGCAGGATTTATGGGGCAATGAAGATGATACATACAGATTTTTTACCTACATATGCCCTAGATTGTTTGATATGGGAACGGTAGCCTACTGGTTGCTGGAAAAAGATGCCCATAGCCAGAAATTTAAGGCAAATCTTAGACATATCACGCAGGTAGTTTTTGACCTTTACAAAAGGAGGGATAAACTATTTATAAAGGCGCTAAAGCTTGAGGGAAGGCAAGACAGGGAGGCTTTTAAGCCACATCTCTATGAGGTTAATGAAAAAGATATTAAGATTACACTGCCCAAAAAGGAGAACAATACTGAAATTGGCAGCGCAGTCAGAGAGTTAAGAACTAAGTTTGGCATAAGCCAGAAAGAGTTAGCTGATACGGTTGGGCTAACATCGAGCTTCATATCCCAGCTCGAAAACAATCAAATAAGCCCTTCACTGAATTCATTTCTGCAAATATGCGAGGCACTTAGGATCAGCCCGTCTCAGTTGTTAGAAACGAAAAAGCCTAACCATATTCCATGGCTGATAAGCGGTAAAAACCTTTTTTCAACAGAACCTGTTGTAATGAATGGAATAAAAGCATACACAATTATAAATAACGAAGACATTTCTGCAAAAATTGTTTTGTTTTCCCCTAACGCTTTGTTTCATGGACACTTTTCTGAACAAAAAGGGAGTGAGTTAATCCATGTAATAGAGGGAAATCTTTTAGTCACACTTAAAGGAAGAACAGCGAGGCTTTTTGAGGGTGACAGTGTCTATCTCAAAGATTCTTTTCCATCACAGTGGAAAAATGAGGGAGGTGAAACGGCAAAGATAATCGCAATAAGCTAAAATCCGTTGGTTGAAAAATCAAGGCTTAAAGTTACCTTCGGTAATTTTTTTGCCCATAGAGGCAAGAAATACTTATTTTTTTGCCTACATAATTAATAATTACTTAACTGGAGGTTTTGAATGCAAATTGGAATACCAAATGTAAGTGCTGCAACAGGAACAAAAAACCGGGTAGCTGATCCCGCCCCCTATTCAGGCATCTGCTCCGTTTGTCTTGATGGCTGTCCCGGGTTATGCGAAATTGGAAAATCATCTTACCGCGGTAGGGAGTTAATTTATCCGACACCTTTTGGGAAGATTACGGCGGGGGCTACTAAAAAATATCCCGTTGATTATTCCCATCTCAATATTCAGGGGACATGTGTGGGTGCCGTTGGCATAAAAGCAGACCCTGATAACGCAATATTCCCAGCAGTATCAACAGAGACCACAATCGGTAGAAAACACAAAATCAAGTTGGCTCTTCCCATATTCACAGGCGCATTAGGCTCAACAGACATCGCAAAGGACAACTGGGAAGGTCTTGCAATTGGCGCTGCAATATCGGGCATTATGGTCGTTATAGGCGAGAATGTTGTCGGAATGGACCCTGCAGCAGAGATTAAAAAAGGAAAGGTTGTTAAATCTCCCGAACTTCAAAGAAGGGTGAATTGTTTCAAGGATTGGTATAATGGCGCTGGGGCAATAATTCTTCAGCAAAATGTTGAAGATTCAAGGCTACAGTCCGCCGAATACGCCATTGAGAAACTTGGTGTTGAATGTATTGAGCTAAAATGGGGACAGGGCGCAAAAAACATTGGTGGAGAGGTAAAGCTTAAAACCCTTGAAAGGGCGCTCGAACTTAAGAGTAGGGGATATATAGTCCTTCCAGACCCCGAAAATCCAGCAGTTCAAACCGCCTTTAAAGAGGGAGGATTTAAAGAGTTTGAGAGACATTCAAGGCTTGGTATGGTTGATTACGACAGTTTTGCAAAGACAGTCGAGCATTATAGAAAGGTAGGTGCTAAATTCGTATCCCTGAAAACGGGGGCTTACAGGATTCCAGACCTTGCAAGGGCTTTGAAATTTTCATCCGATGCAGGCATTGATTTTCTTACAATGGACGGCGCTGGCGGGGGGACGGGCATGAGCCCATGGAGAATGATGAATGAGTGGGGAATCCCCACAATATACCTTCAGGCAATTGCCTACAAATTTGCCTCACAGCTTAAAGCCAAAGGCAAGTATGTTCCAGACCTCGCAATCGCTGGCGGATTCTCCTTAGAAGACCATATCTTTAAAGCGCTCGCTCTTGGGGCGCCGTTCTTTAAAGCGGTCTGCATGGGAAGGGCTCTAATGATACCTGCCTTCGTAGGAAAGAATATCCAGAAGTGGATACAAGAAGAAAAACTACCTGCTGAAATTAAAAAATACGGCGATGTCCCAGAAAAGATTTTTATTTCTTTTGAAACTCTAAAGGCTAATTTCGGCAAGGACTTTGATAAACTCCCTTATGGCGCAATAGCAATGTATACCTTCAGTGACAGACTCAAGCTTGGCTTGCAGCAGTTGATGGCAGGCGCAAGAAAGTTTGCTCTTTCATATATCGATAGAAACGATCTCGTGTCACTCACAAAAGAAGCAGCTGAAGTGACAGGAATTCCATATATCATGGAGTCAGAAATGGAAGAGGCAGAGAGGATACTTTTCAGCTAAAATGCATTGAACTGAAAGACAAGCCCGGCTTGATATAAATATATCTACCGGGATTTGTCTTTCAGGATGTTAAAAAGAAATTTGGTGATGAAACACCAGAATGTAAGTTATAATTTCTAAAAATAAACACCAAACTGAAAATCTATGATTTTCAAATCATGTTAAGGATTTTATATTTATGAATAAGACTATGCTCGCTATTCTCAAAGTGCTTGATAAACATTCGGGCATCATCGGTTCAAGGGAGATTTCAAGGGAACTCAAATTTTACGGAATTGACTTGACTGAAAGGACAGTCCGTTATCACCTGAGAATATTGGATGAAAGAGGTTATACGGAGATTTTTGGAAGGGAGGGTAGAAAGATAACTGAAAAAGGCAAAAAAGAGCTGAAATTGTCTCTTGTTTCAACAAAGGTCGGATTCGTTATCAGCAAGATAGAAGCCCTCTCATATCAAACAACCCTCAATCTGGATTCCCTTGAAGGAGAAGTAATACTGAATATCTCTTATTTCCCGGAAGAATATCTTACTAACGCCTTAAATATTATCAAACCCGTTTTTTCTTCCCCTTATATCATGAGTGATAGATTAATTATTGCACGAGGCGGGGAGATGATAGGGGATGTACCGGTTCCGAAAGGACAAATCGGAATCGGGACGGTCTGCAGTGTTACAATTAACGGAATTTACCTTAAATCGGGAATTCCCGTCACATCAAGGTTCGGTGGAGTGCTTGAGGTAGAAAATGGGAAAGCCAAGAGATTTATATCCCTAATTGGTTACGAAGGGTCATCATTGGATCCTCTGGAGATTTTTATCAGCAGTAAAATGACAGATGTAGCTGGGGCCATAAAAAAGCGTTCTGGCAGGATTTTGGCAAGTTTCAGGGAGATACCGGCAGTATGTATGGACGAAGCTAAAGCGCTGGCAAAAAAGATGTCAGACAAAGGAATTAAAGGGATTTTGATGATTGGCAACCCGAATAAACCTTTGATGGAGATTGATGTCGGCATAGATAAGGTTGGAATGGTTGTCGTTGGCGGGCTCAATCCTATTGCAGCTATTCATGAGTCAAATATCCCTACCGAAAACAAGGCAATGTCAACCCTTTATGAGTATTCAAGGTTAACCAAATTTAAGGAGGGCAACTGGAGGAATTTATGAAAAGGATAGAGGCTATAATAAAACCTTTCAAGCTTGACGAAGTCAAAGACGCCCTCAATAATATCGGGATTCAGGGCATGACTGTAACTGAGGTAAAAGGATTCGGCAGGCAGAAAGGACATGCAGAGCTTTACAGAGGGGCTGAGTATGTTGTTGACTTCATACCAAAGATCAAAATAGATATAATTGTGCCAGATCACATTGCTGGCGATGTTATAGCCGCAATTGAAAAATCTGCTCGCACAGGAAAGATCGGGGATGGCAAGATATTCGTCAGCAATATCGAGGATTTGATCAGGATTCGAACCGGCCAGAGAGGTAATGAGGCGCTTAATTAGGTTTTAACAAAGGTTTTTAAGGAAAAGACAAACAGATAAAATATTCTAATGTGATTAAACTTTTCTTTAAATTTCGAATCTTGAATTTTAGATTTTCGATTCGACGGCTCATCATCTGTTTTGCAATGTTCTCACACCTGCGATAGGAGCAAACTTATCAAGAGAATTTTTTCTCAATGTCGGCATTGCTCTTGGCAATCCTTAACCATCTCCACTTTTCGACCTGTTTCCCCAAAATAGATATGAAGGGCTGTCTTATCGGGGTTACACCACTTTTTAGTTCTATCGCTAAATTTGGATTTCTACATTTCTTGATACTTTAGCAGGAATAAGGTAAACTGAAAATATAAGGCTTGCCTTATAAAAAGGCGTGGCATCTTTAAGCAATTCAAATAACTCTCTCTCAGGAGGTGATTATGACCATGTTTGATCTTGTAAGAAATATACTTCTGGCAGGACTCGGGGCGCAGGAGAAAATCAAGGAATCTATTGATGAACTTGTCAAAAAGGGCGAGTTAAGCGAGTCTCAGGGGGCTAAAATAATCAAGAAGTGGACTGAAAAAGCCAATAAAAGTTCATCTGAATTAAGGGAAAATATGTCCGAAATAATTTCACGAACCCTCGAAAAGATGAATTTGCCCTCAAGGGATGATATCGAAAATCTCGAAAAGAAGATAGAGAACCTTGCCTCAAGAATCTCTGCGATTGAAAAGGGCGAAAAAAAGGAGTAGAAAAATATTTTCATATACCATTATGAAAGGGGCGAGTACAGTAGTCCCTTTAAAGCGCTTTAGCTTCACAACTATACTTACAAGACAAGGATATTTGTATAGTGGATATCGCCAATCTCACAAGGACCTTCAAATCAGCTCGAAGACTCCAGCAAATTGTAAATGTCTTTCTGAAATACGGATTTGGACGGATAATTGACCAGATTCAGCTTGGGCGTTATATTCCTTTTAAAAAAAGGTTGCGCTCCTTTGGGGATTGGCCAGCCCTTAAGGGGCCAACAGTTCCCGAAAGACTGAGGCTTGCCTTTGCTGAATTAGGTCCTTCATTCATCAAGTTTGCCCAGCTTCTTTCATCAAGACCTGATTTGATAACACCCAGATATGCCAATGAGTTCAAAAAGCTTCAGGACGAGGTGCCGCCTTTTGATGTGAACGAAGCCAAAAAAATCATTGAGGATGAACTGGGGCAGACTCCTGAGAGCATATTCAGCTCTTTCGTTGATATCCCTATAGCTGCCGCCTCGATTGCTCAGGTTCACAAAGCTACTCTTGTTGACGGGACTGAAGTTGTCGTGAAGATTCAAAGGCCTCAGATAAAAGAGCAAATCGAGTCTGATTTAAACATACTTAATATTATTGCCCGTCTTTTGGTTAAACATGTTCCTGAGAGCAGGTTTTTCAACCCTGTCGGGATTGTAGATGAGTTTGGAAGGACAGTTTCAAAAGAGCTTGACTTTATAATCGAGGCAAGAAATTGCATGAAGTTAAGAGGTGATTTTAAGGGGAATGCGGATATATACATACCCAAGGTTTATCAAGAATATACCACCGAAAAAATACTCGTCATGGAGCAAATTTATGGTTCGAGGATTGATGACATCAAGGCTATTGATGGTATGGGTCTTGATAAGGTTAGACTCTCAAAAACCCTTATTGATGTGTATTTCCAACAGATACTCGAAAACGGCTTTTTTCATGCGGACCCTCATCCGGGAAACATACTCGTCAGAACTGACGGCGTCATTTGTTTTCTGGACTTTGGGATAGTAGGGAGAGTCTCCGAAGAGCTTAAAGAAATCATGGCGAACACTTTTATAGCAATCATAGAAAAGGATTTTGACGGTCTTATTAATCAGTATATTGAGCTTGGGATAGTTCCTGATGATGCCGATATAGACTCCTTCAGGAGGGATTTCAAAATGGACATCAGGGATTTTCTTGAACCCCTTTATGATCTAAAAATACAGCAGATAGACTTCACACAGTATGTCGAAACTTTTATCCGCCTTGCGACGAAATATAATCTCAAAATTCCTTCAGATTTGCTGCTAATGGATAAAACACTCCTTATACTCGAAAATATTGCCCGGCAGCTTAATCCAGAGCTTGTTTTAGTTGCTGAAGCTCAACCTTATGCCTCAAAAATCGCCATGAAACGAATAAGCCCTTCAAGGCTTTACGAAAAGGCAAGGAAAAATGTCAATGATCTGACCAACTTTATCTTTTTTTTCCCGAGAAATATGACAAAGCTTTTCAATAAAGCACTAAAGGATGACATTCAGGTAAAGATGTATCATGTGAACCTCCCCGAACTGATAAAGGATATGGATAAGGCAAGCAACCGGATTGCTTTTGCTATGGTAGTAAGCGCCATATTGCTGAGTTCAGCTATTATGCATGCAGCAGGCGTCGAACCAAAGATATTCGGTTTTTCATTTTTTGGGATTATCTCATTCGGATTTGCACTGTTGCTCGGTATATGGCTCTTAATCTCTATTATACGCTCTGGCAGGCTCTGAAAACCAAAAATTGTCATGGAGGAATGATTATGATGCGGCACGAATATGTTGCAACCCGTCAAGACAGTCTGCTTTTAATTATCGACTTTCAACAGGGGCTGCTCAAGGTTATGGACTCATGGGAGAAGGTCGCACAAAAAGTAACCCAGCTCATCCGTGCCGCCAACACCCTTGACATTCCTATATTGCTGACTGAACAGTATAAAAAAGGGCTTGGGGAAACCATCTCGCAACTCCTTGGGGAAATTAAATCGCCGAGAGTGTTCGAAAAAGAATACTTTAGCGCCTGCATGGAGAATGGCTTCCTCTCAATGCTCGATGCCTATAACCGCAGTAAAATCATAGTTGCAGGAATGGAAACGCATGTATGCGTCCTGCAGACATGCCTGGATATTATCAAATCTGGCTATCAAGTTCACTTAATTGCAGATGCTGTGGCATCCCGCACACGCGAGAATCGAGACATCGCCATCAACATTCTGCGGAAGGCAGGCGCAATAATCAGCTCAACCGAGATTGTTATCTTTCAATGGGCATGTCGTGCCAATACAGAAGACTTTAGGAAGATTCTTCCTATTGTGAAATAAATATTGGGCAGGGATTAAGCAGATACTACTTTTATAAATTTTCTTTTGCCAGCCTTGATTATATAACTGCCCCTTGGGAGTTTGGTGTCGGGATTGTCGATTTTATCATCATTTACCCTGACAGCGCCATGCTTTATCAGCCTTATAGCTTCAGTTGTGCTGGAGGATATTCCTGATTCCTTCATGACCCTTGGCAGCCACATCTCTTCATTTTCCCATGCAATCTTGCAAGTCTGGATATCTTCAGGCAGTCCTTTATCCTTGAAAATGCGGTCAAATTCTTCCTTAGCCTGCATAGCAGCATCTCTGCCCCAATATCTTTCTGTTATCTCAAGAGCAAAATCTTCTTTAGCCTTTTTGGGATGCACCTTGCCCGCCTTGATGCCGTCTTTAAGGTTATTGAATTCATCAAGGCTTATATGACTGAGGAGTTCGTAATATTTAATCATAAGCTCATCGCTGATCGACATGAGCTTGCCGTATATCTCGCTGGCTGGCTCTGAAATGCCGACATAATTGCCGAGACTTTTCGACATCTTTTTTTCGCCGTCAAGCCCTTCCAGAAGGGGCATCATAACAACGACCTGCTGTTCCTGTCCGTATTCCCTCTGAAGTTCCCTGCCCATTAGAAGGTTGAATCTCTGGTCTGTCCCGCCAAGCTCCACATCAGCCTTGAGAATGACAGAATCATAGCCCTGCAGGAGTGGATAAATAAACTCATGGATGCTAATGGGGTTATGGGTTAAAAATCTCTGCTTAAAATCTTCCCGCTCGAGCATCCGTGCAACTGTAAGGGTTGCCTGAAGCCTTATCAATTCGGCAGCGGTAAGGGTTTCGAGCCATTCACTATTAAATCTTATTATTGTTTTTTTGGCATCGAGTATCTTGAAGACCTGTTCCTTGTATGTCTCTGCATTTTTAAGGACATCTTCTCTGGTAAGGGGTTTCCTTGTTTCAGATTTGCCAGTGGGGTCGCCTATCATCCCGGTAAAATCGCCAATCAAAAATACGACCTGATGTCCAAGCTCCTGAAACTGCCTCATTTTTTCAAGAAGCACTGTGTGCCCCAAATGAATATCTGGGGCGGTAGGATCAAAGCCAGCTTTAATTATCAGCGGGAAACCCTCTTTATAGGATTTAGCTAACTTTCCTAATAGTTCACGCTCAGAGATTATCTCTGTGCAGCCTCTTTTGATTATCTGCAACTGTTTTTCAGGAGAAAGCATGCTGGATATTTTATATACTTTAAGTGTTAAAGGTCAATCTTGGGGCTGCTCTTTTAAATAAAATATGGTAGGTATAAAGATTTCTGAAACAGCCCCT
>DAIQAO010000045.1:0-16468 GCA_036781645.1 Dissulfurispiraceae bacterium | reverse complement strand
TTTTTTTACATTGTATTATAAACATTTATAATTTAAGGCTCTATGCGATATTTTTTGCTCCGAAAGTTGAGTCGTGAAATTAAAAATAAGGAGTCTCCATGAAAAAAATTAAATCATCGAATCTCTTTAAAAAGGCTTTGACATTGATGCCGGGGGGCGTCAACAGTCCCGTTAGGGCTTTTAAGGCGGTTGGCGGCTCTCCGCTTTTTATAAGTAAGGCTAAAGGCTCAAAGATTTACGATGTTGATGGTAATTCATTCATTGATTATGTATTATCATGGGGTCCAATGATTCTTGGTCATGCTCCAACACAGGTTGTGAAAGCAATAAAAAAATGTGTTGAAAAGGGGACGAGCTATGGAGCGCCTACACCTCTTGAGATTGAATTAGCTCAAATGATAATTAGTTTTTTCCCTACAATCGAAAAGGTAAGGATGGTCAATTCAGGCACTGAAGCCGTTATGGGCGCTATCAGGGTTGCAAGGGGATTTACCAAAAGGGATAAAATAGTCAAATTTGAAGGCTGTTATCACGGGCATTTTGATGGCGTTTTGGCTAAAGCTGGCTCAGGAGCCGCCACTTTCGGGATACCAGACAGCGCTGGAGTCCCTGAATCATATGCTAAAGATACTATAACCCTGCCTTTCAACGATTCGAAAGCATTTAAAAATCTTCTAAAAAAAGACAACAAAAGGATTGCGGCTGTTATAGTTGAGCCTGTCGTGGGCAATATGGGCTGCATTCTACCCACACAGGGGTTTCTTGAAACCCTTCGGGATGAAACGAAAAAATATGATATAGTTCTGATATTTGATGAGGTAATGACAGGATTCAGGGTCTCAAAAGGCGGCGCGCAGGCATATTATGGGATTGCGCCTGACCTTACCTGTCTTGGCAAGGTTATCGGTGGCGGTCTGCCAGTAGGTGCTTATGGGGGCAAAAGAGAAATTATGTCAATGATAGCTCCTGAAGGTCCTGTATATCAGGCAGGCACTCTATCGGGCAACCCTGTGGCAGTTACAGCAGGCATTGAGACCTTAAAAATTCTGTCTGGAGCGGGGGTTTATGATAAGCTCGAATCCAGGATGCAAACCCTTGAAGAGGGTCTTAAAGATGCCGCAAAAAAGGCGGGAGCTGCAACTAAGTTTTACAGAGCTGGGACGATGTTCTGCATCTATTTCACGGATGTCGAGGTGCAAGACTACGCAACAGCCAAAAAAGCCGACACCCAACTATTTTCTAGATTCTTTAAGGGAATGCTGGATAAAGGTGTCTATCTTGCGCCTTCACAGTTTGAGGCAGGTTTTATAAGTCTCGCCCATTCACAACAGGATATCTCCAAGACTATTGATGCTGCATTCAAAACTTTTAAAGAAATCTCAATCTGTGTAAGGATTTAAAGTGCAATAAATTATTCGAATACTTTATATCGTTTTCTGCAGTTTTGCCCATTTGTCTTTGAGGGTTACAGTCCTGTTGAAGACGAGGTGATTTTCTGTTGAATCCTTCGTATCTAAGCAGAAATAGCCCATTCTCTCAAACTGATAAACATCACCTTTTTTCGCCTTTGACAAAGAAGGCTCCAAACGGCAGGATTTTAATATCTCAAGAGATTTTGGGTTAAGATAATCTGTAAAGTCTTCATCATTCTCTGTTTCGTCAGGGGCTTCCTTTAAAAACAAATTATTGTAAAGGCGCACTTCGGCTCCTATTGAGTGTTTAGCAGAAACCCAGTGCAGAGTTGATTTGACCTTTCTGCCATCAGGCGCCCATCCTCCCCTTGTAGCAGGGTCATAAGTGCAATGCAGTTCTATAATCTCTCCTGTTTTATCATCCTTAATTACACCGGTGCATTTGATGTAATAGGCATATCGTAGTCTGACTTCCCTGCCTGGCGCTAAGCGATAAAACCCTTTGGGTGGTTGCTCCATAAAGTCGTCCTTTTCGATATATATGACCTTTGAGAATGGCACCTCCCTCGTGCCCTTGCTGGAATCTTCGGGATTGTTTACGGCTTCAAGATATTCGATTTTATCGTCAGGATAATTTGTGATAACGACTTTTAAGGGGTTTAACACACCCATAACCCTTAGCGCCTTTTTATTTAAGTCCTGACGCACGCAGTATTCAAGCAGTGCAATGTCAACGAGACTTTCCTTTTTGCCTACTCCGATTCGTTCACAAAAATCCCTTATTGCAGCAGGCGTATAACCCCTCCTTCTCATGCCTGCTAAAGTGGGCATTCTGGGGTCGTCCCAGCCAGTAACATATCCCTCGTTGACAAGCTTGAGGAGCTTGCGTTTACTTAAGACTGTATGACTCAGATTAAGGCGGGCAAATTCAATCTGCTGGGGGTGATAAATCTCAAGCTGCTCCAGAAACCAATCATATAATGGGCGGTGGTCTTCATACTCCATCGTGCAGATGGAATGGGTGACACCTTCTATTGAATCGCATTGCCCATGCGCCCAGTCATACATAGGATATATACACCATTTATCTCCTGTTCTGTGGTGAGACTCGTGTTTGATCCGATACATCACTGGGTCCCTCATATTGATGTTCCCTGAAGCCATATCTATCTTAGCCCTGAGAACCCTTGAACCGTCTGGAAATTCACCCTTTCTCATCCTCTCAAAGAGGTCGAGGTTTTCCTCTATAGAGCGATTCCGAAATGGGCTATCTTTGCCTGGTGCAATTAAAGTCCCTCTATAATCCTTTATCTCTTCAGCGTTCAGGTCGCAAACATAAGCCTTGCCTTTTTTAATGAGCTGGACAGCCCATTCGTATAATTTATCGAAATAGTCTGAGGCATAATAAAGCCTGTTTTCCCAATCGAACCCCAGCCACCTTACATCTTCAATGATTGAATCAACATATTCCTGCTCTTCTTTGCTTGGATTGGTATCATCAAACCTAAGATTACAGGTGCCGTTAAATTCCCGAGCAAGCCCAAAGTTGAGGCAGATTGACTTTGCATGACCGATGTGGAGATAACCATTGGGTTCTGGTGGAAATCTGGTTATAACCTTGCCGTTATTCTTGCCATCCTTTATATCCTTAGCCACAATATCACGAATAAAATTGCTTGGCAGCGCTATATCCTTCATAATTTTTTATCTCCTACAATAACTCGTTTAAACGATATTATATCAAATTCCTTAGTAGGAAAGGGACACTAAGACCTAAATTGGGCGAAAGAACTAAAAATAAATACTTTAGGATATGAAGGAAGGAAGGTCATATAGTTATATATAGTTTTGCTATTACATAACTCAGGATAAAAGCAAGCAAAGGAGCTAATATCCAATTCAGGAAAACCTTTTTTATAAATTTTACATTAACTGTTCCCATGCTTTTTACTAAGCCCGCCCCGCTTATAGCCCCTATTATGCAATAGGTTGTTGATATGGGCATGCCGACAAAAGTAAAGAACATAACAGTGCACCCAGCGCCGAACTGAGCAGCAAAACCGGAATAGGGATCTATCGCTGTTATCCCCTTGCCGATAGTTTCTATTACACGGTAACTCAGAAAAAATGCCCCCAGGAACACAAATACAGCACCGAAGAAAAAAGCAGGGGTTCTATCGAGCAGGTTTGAGTGTATTACAGGTCCTAAAACAGTAGCCAGTTCGTTGGCGCCTGTATTGTATGCAATTAGAAAACTGCTCATCAGCAGCAAAATTCTGAGTATTCTTTCAATCATTATAAATGAGAGTTTTGAGAGGGTTTTTTCCATCAGGTTGTAAATTCCAAAGGCAAAAAGGAGAGCGACAAATGGTGAAATTGCCCATGACAGTAATATCTCGCCGAGCTTGATATAGCTTACCTCTGCATGAAAGCTCACCCCCGCCCCCGCAGGCTACCGATAAGCACTTGATGGATGGAAAGAGGCATCTTTTTCCAGTTTGAAAAAAATAATCAAAAATGCGGATATTGTAAAAGATATGCTCAGTATGGAAAGATTAACCTCTACTATATCCCTGCCGACAGTATTCATTACCTTCTGTCCATGCAGAAATATACCCAGAAGAACGATGAAGCCGAATAAAATAACTGCTTTCTTGAATTTTATGATGCCGCATCCTATGCAAATCCCAAGCGCATTAGAGGTGTCATTAGAGCCAATGGCTATTGCAATCAATATGCAGGCTGCGACAGGTATCAATTCAGTCATTTTTCGTAGGAATCACTTTAGACTTATCTTTATGATATTGAGATAATCGCCTGCGTCTTCAATAACATCACTCACACCGCTCAAGTGGCTTATAAAATCTGAGAGCAGCTTGCCTTCCCAGAAATCCTTCAATTCCAAACCTTTAAGTTTATCTGTTAGTTCAAATTTAATTTCGTCTATACTTTTCTCATAAATCCTTATAGCAAGACTTTTTTCTCTTAGATCTTCCTTAAAAAATAGGGAATCGACGGCGAGCAGGAGCATCTCGATCATTTGTGAGTTAAGAACAGCTATTTTGCAGCATTCATCCTTAATTGTATCCAGTTTAGTATAAATATGCCCGTATTCCACCGAGGCATTTTTAATAACATTCATAGCTTCGTCAACTATCTCTACGAAGCGAAAGATGTTGGGGCGCAAAAATGGCAGAAAAGCCCCTTCATAAATCTCTGCAATCAATACCCTTCTTATAATGTCAGCCTCTCTCTCCAATTCTGGTATATCAGACATAATGCTTTTGTCCCCTCTATAAAGAGCGTCGCGGAAGATGTATGAAGCCTTGAGCAGAATTTCTATGTGTTTCTTGATGTTTTTTATTACGTTCTGTTCATTTTTATTAAGTGAAAAGAACTTCTCAAACACCTTATCCCCCCTTTGCCCTTGTTATCAGAAAGGCTTTCATAACATCCATCAGGGAGACTATACCAACAATCTGCATGTTATCGCATACGAAAACCCTTGCAATATTAAAATTCTTCATAAGTTTTATTGCATGGCTTATGTCCATTGCCTTGTTCACACATACGACAGGTTTGGTCGCCACCTCTTTTACCCTCGTCTTGTTAAGGTCAGATCCCTGATAAATAGCCTTAAATACTACGTCTCTGACCGTTATAACCCCGTAAATATCATCTTCATCCTCCGGCGTAACTACAAGAGACCTGAGCCTCAAATCGATCATTTTTTCGATTGCATCATAATAATGATGCCCTTGCCTCAATGTACTCAATTTTTTTCACCATAATATCTTCCAGTTTCATAAATACCTCCAAATAAGTCGTTTATAAATTATAAAGGAAAGCAATTCCCATTGTAAGTAAAAAATCTCATTCTATTTTTGGAGCGTAAAAAACCTTGACAATTAATTTTTATTCTGATAATGTAAGTAAGTGCTTACTTAATATGTTTAGAAGGTGGGATTATGATCTCAGAAACCCTTTCCACAAAGGAGAAGATTCTCGAAAGCGCCCTTAGGCTATTTTCACAGAAAGGTTATCTTGGGGCAGCAACCCGTGAGATTGCCAGAGATGCAGGAGTCGCAGAGGTGACTCTCTTTAGGCATTTCCCCACAAAAGAGAAGCTTCTTGAAGCAGTTTTTCACAAATATAGCTTCCTCCCAGAGCTTAAAAACATACTCCCAGAGATCTCAAATCTTGAATACAGGGATGCCCTGTTTTTGATTGTAAAAAGTTTTCTTAACTCCCTTTTTCTTCATAGGAACATGATCAAAATTATGAAATCTGAAATGTTTACATATCCTGAACAGGTTATCGCATTTTATCAAACATTTCTTGATGAACTTTATAAAACCCTCGCTGCATATTTTGAAAATATGCAGCAGAAAGGGCATTTAAGAGATTTTGAGCCCAAACTTGGGGGGCGCGCACTGCTTGGTATGATTTTTTCTTTTTTTGAGGTAGAGGAATTAATCTTCAACAAGCAGGGCTCTCAAAAAGATTATGACAAAGCCATAAATGAATTTATAGAAATCTTTATCAGAGGGACACAGAAATGAAGTTCGGTAATGTTTGCCATAGGACAAAGAGGGAGTTCATCCTTAAGCTTTTCAGTTGTATGGCGTTTTTTTTACTTTTTGCCGCACCTGCGATTGCCTCAAATGCTGTAAAGGAATATAGCCTTGCAGAACTTTACAGGGTTGCACTTGAAAATTCTGAAAGAGTAAAGCTCTCTGAGGAGGAACTTTATATCTCTGAAAGAACTAAGGACAAAGCGATTTCAGTGCTCCTTCCAAGGCTTTCGGCGTTTGGAGGTTATGCAAAATACAGTGAAGACAAGTTTTCCGCTGGAGGCCAGGTTATACAGCCTCAACATGCTTCCAGTTGGGGGTTAAGATTAGACCAGTCTTTTTCATTAAGCGGACGTGAGATAACAGCCCTTAAGATATCTTTAATCGGAATTGAAAAAGGTAGATTTGATTTGTATGCTGCCAGAGAATCCTATATTATGAGTGTAACATCGGCATATTATGATGTCCTCAAGGCTAAGAAGTTTCTGGACATAGCAAAAGCAAATGTCCAAAGGCTCATAAAGCACAGAGATGCAGCCCTTGTCAGATTTAAGGTTGGAGAAGTTACTAAAACCACCCTTCTAAGGGCAGAGGCTGAACTCTCGGGCGCCAAATCTGAACTTGTAAAAGCTGAAAATAGTCTGAGGCTTTTCAGGTCTGTGTTGTCAAGGGTTGTGGGGATATATGGCGAATTCGACATAAAGGAAAGTCCTGTATCTCAGGATTTAGAACTAAAAGAAGATTTTTTACTATCTCAGCCATGCACCCTGCCTCAGCTTGAGTGCTATAAACAAAAGGCTTTTGAAGAAAGGGCAGATTTAAAGTCCCTTGAGACACAGAAAAGAATTGCTGAGAAACAGGTGAGTTATGCTATAGGTTCTTATTTACCTAGCATTTCCATAGAGGGTGTGTGGCTGAGGCAGGATCAGGAACCTCTATCGGCTCTTTTTAATAAGGAGAGCGTTTATGGCGCTGTCAAGATAAATTTTCCATTTTTCGAAGGAGGCCTAAGAAGGGCTGAAGTCAGTGAGGCTGAGGCAAGAAAGAGACAGGCAGGTCTTTTGTATGACGATCACAAGAAAACAATCGGGGTAGAGGTGGAGAATGCCTATCTCGATTTCGTTACATTAAAAGGCATATTAAGCTCTCTTGAGGACCAGCTCACATTTGCGAGAGATAATTTTAATTCAGTAACAAGACAATTCGAACTTGGATTGGCAAACAGCATAGATGTAATAGATGCCAATACGCTTTTTATTACCGCAGAAAGGCAATATTCGGAAGCCCTTTATAATTTTCAGGTATCTCAAGTAAGGCTAAAAAAGGTTATGGGAATATTGTTAAAGGCGGTGGATGGTAGAAATTAGATACAGGAGTTATTAAATTATGAACAAGATGCATATCCCTTCGACTGTGTTATTTATTGTAGCAGCGTTTTTATTTTTCATCCTGCCTGCATGCGGCAAGAAAGAAAACAAGGCGCCTGAAGAGAGGATTATCAGTGTAAAGGCACAGGTTGCCGAGAAGAGGGCGGTAAGACCATATGTTGAGACAACTGGCTCTTTGAATCCTTTTGAGGAGGTTGTCGTAAGTGCTGAGGTTGACGGCATTATAAGAGATTTAAGGGTGGAGGAAGGAACCGCTGTTTCAAAGGGAATGCTTTTGGGTGTCATCAGCGAGACTGACTATGAGCTTGATGTCAGGAGGGCAGAAGCCTCCCTGAAGCAGGCTGAGGCGTCTTTATCTAATATAAGCCTTGAATTCAAACGAAAAGAAGCCCTTTATAAAGAACAGCTTGTCACCCAGCAGCAGTTTGATGATGTTACAACAAGACTTTCCCTTGCAGAGGCTGAATTAGAAAGGGCAAAATCAACTCTCTCTTTAGCAAAGCAGAAATTGCTGAAAACCAAGATTTATAGTCCTATTGACGGTTTTGTGAAGGAGAAGAAGGCAACGGTTGGGAATTATGCCAGAAATGGCTCGAATCTTTTTGTCGTGATTAAAAACAACCCTCTTAAACTCATCTTTACTGTAAGCGAAAAGGAAATCAGCAGGTTAAAAAAGAATCAGGATGTTATCTTCAGGGTGGATGCCTTTGGGGAAAGGCAGTTTAAAGGTAAGGTCAGCATTGTTTATCCGAGCCTTGATGAAAAGACCCGCAGCCTTCAGGTAGAGGCATTGACACCTAATCCTGATGGAACCCTTAAACCCGGACTTTTTGCCAAGGTTATTCTCTATACGGGCGAAGCAAAAGAGTCTATTCTGATACCTTCTATTGCACTTCTTCACGAAGGTGAACAAGTAAGGGCGTTTGTATCTGAAGGGGGGGTTGCTAAATCAAGGGTTTTAAAAATTGGTCAGCAGTATAAATTAGCCTCAAGCGCCGCAGGCAGCGAATCAAATGTTATTGAATATACAGAGATTCTGGAGGGCATAAAGGAAGGAGAGACCGTTATTACGGTAGGGCAGCAAAACCTGTCTGAAAACACAAAAATTAAGATAGTCGATAATAGATAGAAAATAGTCAGAAAATTAAAAATAGCTGAAATAACAAGATTTGAAGATATCTAAGCATAAAAAAAAGCAAACGAGATATATCAATTAAGTGAAAACAATATCATTTTTGAAAATGAATCTAACATCAACAAATAACTACCAACCATCGAGTATAAACTAAGGACTAATTAAGATGTGGCTCGCGGATATATCAATAAAAAGACCAGTTTTTGCTACAATGCTTATTCTCGCTCTTGTCGTTCTGGGCATTGTCAGTTACCCAAGCATCGGAGTTGACCTTTTTCCAAGGGTTGAATTTCCAATAGTTAATATCAAGACAGTCCTCAAGGGTGCAAACCCAGAGGTTATCGACATTGACGTAACCGACAAGATAGAGGAGGCGATAAGCACAATCAACGGTGTTAAAACAATCAATTCCTCGAGCACTGAAGGTGTATCAATTGTAACAGTCGAATTTGTCCTTGAGAGGAAGATAGACCTTGCCGTTCAGGATGTGAGGGAGAAAATAGCAGCTATCAGGAGCAAGCTTCCTACGGACATCGAAGAGCCTGTAATAGAAAAGGTTGACCCTGATGCCACGCCTGTATTATGGCTTGCCTTAAGCGGGGAGCAATCCGCAAGGGAACTTTCTACTTATGCAAATGAGGTCTTAAAGGAGCAGCTCCAGAAGGTAAACGGGGTCGGCGCCATCAGGCTGGCGGGACAAAGATTAAGACAGATAAGGATATGGCTGAATCTCGAAAGACTTAATTCATACAAAATAACATCACAGGATGTAATCAGGGCTCTCCAGAGAGAAAATATCGAGATACCGGGCGGCAGGATAGAAAGCGATTCGAGGGAATACATAATCAAGATAAAAGGCGAAATGGCATCAATAAACGATTTCAATGAGCTTATAGTTGGCTATAATAAAGGGTCTGCTATAAAAATCAAGGATATCGGGAGGGTAGAAGACGGTGTAGAAGAGAAGCGGACTATTGCAAGATTTGGCGGTGCCCCTGCAGTCGGACTTGGCATACAGAAGCAATCCGGAACAAATACTGTGGAGGTAATTGACCGTGTTAAACTGGAGATGGAGAAGATTAAAAAGACTCTCCCTCCCGGCATGAGGCTTGATGTCAGCTTTGACCAGTCTCATTTCATTAAAAGGTCTATTCATGAAGTGCAGACGCATCTCATCTATGGCGGTTTTTTTGCCGTCCTTGCCGTCCTTTTATTTTTAAAGAGCCTGAAGATCACCCTCATCAGCGCTCTTGCCATACCTACCTCAATCCTGGCAACCTTCAGCATAATGCACGGCTTCGGCTTCACATTCAATAATATGACCATGTTAGGGTTGTCTCTCTGCATAGGCATACTTATAGATGATGCAATTATCGTTATAGAAAATATTCACAGGCATATCAACAAGGGAATGCCTCCTATGCAGGCAGCCTCCTTTGCCGCATCCGAGATTGGCCTTGCTGTTATGGCGACAACTCTTGCTATTGTTGCGATATTTCTTCCTGTTGCCTTTATGAAGGGGATTGTAGGTATGTTCTTTTTGCAGTTTGCCCTAACAGTCGTCTTTGCAGTTCTTGTTTCACTGCTTGTCTCCTTCACTTTGACCCCCATGCTCTCTTCAAGATTTTTGAAGATGCACGATGAGAAAACAGAGCAAAAAAAATCAGGGGGGATTATCTCAAAAATCTCCAATAAACTTGACAATGTATATTTAAAAACTGAAGAAGCGTACAGAAAATTACTCATTTTTGCATTAGACCATAAGGGAAAGATTGTGGTCATAGCTGTCGGCATTTTTGCCTTCAGCCTTCTTATCACAAAATTTATCGGAAAGGAGTTTCTGCCTCCTGAGGATCAGGGTAGGTTTATAGTGAGACTTCAAGCCCCTGTCAATTACTCGTTGGACGAAGCTGACAAAATGTTCCGTCAGGCGGAAGACATTGTGAGGAACTTGCCAGAAGTTAAGACGGTATTTTATGCGCAGGGCTCTGGGCTGACTGCGGAGATAAACAAGGCATCTATGTTTGTCGGGCTCAAACCTAAGGCTGAGAGAAAGCGGAAACAGCAGGAAATTATGAGAGATGTCAGAAAGAGATTTAAAGAAATAACAGGATTGAAAGGAACTGTTGAAGATGTATCTCTAATAGGAGGCGGCATCAGGCAGGTGCCAATTCAATTCAGCTTGCAAGGCAGGGATTTGGCGGCTCTTCAGGATTACTCAAAACAGATAATAGCGGAATTCTCTAAACTGCCTGGCATAGTTGATGTAGATACAACTCTTGAAGCAGCAAAACCAGAGGTTAGGGTTTTTATCAATAGGGACAAGGCAGCTGAACTTGGTGTAGATGTAGCAACCGTAGCCGAGTCAATCAACTTTCTAATAGGCGGAGAGCTTGATGTAGCTAAATTCAAAGATGATGCAAGGGGCAGAAGATACGATGTTAGGGTAAGGCTATATCCTGAAAACAGGTCGAATCCACAGGATATAGGCAGGATATATGTCAGGGCAAAAGACGGCAGGCTTATAGAATTGTCCAATATTGTCACGCTCCAGGAGGCAGGAGGAACAAGCGTCATCAACAGGGTTGACAGGCAGAGAGCTATAATACTTTTTGCAAATCTCGAAGGAAAGCCATTGGGACAGGCAAAGGATGAATTGAACTCGATAGCGGCAAAGATACTCCCAACCGGTTTTACGACTTCCTATAAAGGAATGGCAGATATTATGGATGAGTCTTTTTTCTATCTTCTTTTTGCCCTTGGATTGGGCGTCGTAATGGCTTATATGATACTGGCCGCACAATTTGAGAGTTTCATACACCCTGTGACTATACTTATATCCATGCCACTCTCTTTCATCGGGGCATTTGGCGCCCTTCTTATAACGGGCAATACGATTAATATCTTCAGCTTGATAGGACTTATTCTTTTGATGGGACTTGTGAAGAAAAATGCTATACTCCTTGTTGACTATACAAATACTTTGAGAGCAAGGGGGATGAATAGAAAAGATGCCCTGATTGAAGCTGGACCTGTAAGACTTAGACCAATTCTGATGACGACCTTTGCCATGATTTTCGGGATGATGCCCATAGCAATCGGCATTGGTGAGGGAGCAGAAACAAGGGCGCCAATGGCAATTGCCACAATAGGAGGACTGATTTCATCCCTATTCCTCACCTTGATAGTTGTTCCTGTCATTTACGATATTTTTGACAGGCTATGGGAGAGATTTACCACAAAGCAGAGTTAAAATCCCAAATTCGGGGATTAAAAAAATTCTGAAACAACCCTCTTTATCGGCAAATTTAGGTAAAATAGTGCCTGAAAAAGGATTTTGTGATATAATTTTCGTAGTGCAGTAACCACAAAAATCTCTCAAGTCCTGAACTTTGGAGAAATGAAGAAATAGCGATTTATGGATATTAAAAACTTATTAGCAAATATTAAATTAAGGGAACTCCAATTTACCGACTTCGCAGGGTTGCTTTTTGCATCTATCGAGCCGCTTTCTAATCCTCATAAAGAGTTGGCAGCAATTTTTTCACTATTGGACACTGAAAATATAAGCAATGAGGCAAAACAAATTATCGCTGAATATTTAATAGTTCCCCCCAGCTTAGACAAAGGCATTCAAAGATTGTCTAAATTAAGTCATACAAACAAACTCTCAATCTATATGAAAGTTTACGGTGTCTTTGCGGTTTCGCCGTTTAATAAAATAAAGGTGGAAATTCTGCACAAAATAAGGTCTGGATTTCATATTTCAAAAAAGGAAGAGAAAAAATTCCGAATCGGTTTTGGTTCTATGAAAAATAGGTTTTCAACCATAATATACAGAACAGTTCCGGGGCTAAACAAATCTTTAGAAGTGAAAAGTTTGGGGTTTATTGGAACAAGCGCTGCTATTTTGGGTTTGATATCAAACTCGGCATTATTCGGAGGTTCCATAGGCAAGATAACACGATTAGCCTTGTTTTTTGCGACAGGATTTTTTCTTGGGTTCTGGCTAAAAGGATGGCGGTCAGAACAGATAAGGGAAGAAACGAGAGTAAAGTCGCTAACAGTAATAAGCAGATTAGAATCCATGATAGATATACTATATAAAAAACTTGTAGAAATTGAGGAGATATCCGACCTTGCTTGGTATAAGGAATACTATGACAGGGTCAAAGGTAAAATAAAAGAACTCAAGGATGCAAAAAGGTTTTTTGAGAGCTTGCATGAAATATGCCTTTGAATATAAAACCCATCTTTTTTCGCGTTTCAACGCTTCTGGTAGAAAATAACGGGGTTGGTAGTCCCAACGGGATTCGAACCCGTGTCTTAGCCTTGAGAGGGCTATGTCCTAGGCCTCTAGACGATGGGACCTTAAAAAGCCAATAGTATTTAGTGAATAGTGGATAGAATAGCAACAACCAAATACTCAAAATCTCTTAACCACGATTAGCGTATTCACTATTAACTATCTATTGTATCTATGGCTGGGGAGAGAGGATTCGAACCCCTATAAGCAGATCCAGAGTCTGCCGTCTTGCCATTGGACGACTCCCCAAAAATTGCAGACAGAAGCTCCATGTGAAAAATTTGATTTTTTAGATTATCATAAAGGCGTATGAGTAGTCAAAAGTTATGTGGATCGCCGAAAAATAGTGATAGAACTCAAAAGCGCTTTAAATCCCCAAGACAGATAGGAAGGGCTGGCGAAGGATTTTTATACGACACCGTATAAAAAAGCTTTATAGAGTTTCGGCAAAAGCCCTTGCATTAAAAAGATAAGGCAAAATCCAAATGAAATCCGTCGATTATAAAAATCCTAAAACAGCCCTTCTTATCGAAAAATTTGGGTGAATAAGAAAAAAGATAGAAACAACACTTGAAACGACGTCAATGGACTCGATAAATTGTGGAGGTCGGGGTTAATGATAAGTCAAGATATGGCTCAAATAATATTAAAAAAGACTCTTGTCAATGGGGGGCAGTTCGCCGATATCTTCTTTGAGCATAAACAATCAACAACTATTCAGCTTGAAGACAACAAGATTGAAAAGGTATTGACTGGTTTGGATTCAGGGGTTGGCATCAGGCTCATATCCAAGGGGATAACTGCTTATGCATATAGCAACGATTTTTCTGAACAAACCCTCTTAGATATTGCCGGGACCGTCTCTAAAATTGCCGAAGATGCTCATGCTGACTTCTCAATGGACCTTAAAAAAAGATATCCAAATATAATCTTCCCGATAATGAAAAAGCCTGAAGAAATTCCTATATCTCTGAAAATTGAGCATGTTAAACGGGCAAATGAGATTGCCCGCAAGTTTGACCAAAAAATCAAACAGGTAAATGTAATATACAGAGATACTATTCAAAAAATAACTTCATTTACTTCACAAGGCTTTTTTGCTAATGACGAAAGAACCTATACCACGGGCATCGTCCAGGTGATTGCAACTGATGGTGAAAATATTCAGACAGGCTACGAAGCTATAGGCGGATTAATTGGTTTGGAGCTTTTTGATTCTTTGCCTTTGGAGCAGGTTGCTCTAACTGCAGCAAAACGGGCGGTAAAGATGCTTAGCGCAAGAAGGGCGCCCGGTGGTCGGATGCCTGTGGTCATATCTTCCTTGGCGGGAGGCACTATGATACACGAGGCAGTAGGGCATGGGCTTGAGGCAGATCTTGCCCACGAGGGCATGTCTGTTTATTCTGGAAAACTTGGCAAAAAAATTGCGTCTTCTGTTATAACTGTTATTGATGATGCAACTATTCCTTCAAAAAGAGGTTCCTTTAGTTTTGACGACGAGGGAACTCCCTCGCAAAAGAATATTCTTGTCAAGGACGGAATACTTCAGGGGTATATGTATGATATATACACTGCACTCAAGAATGGCTCTTCTTCTACAGGTAACGGCAGAAGGCAGTCATACGAACATAAACCCATACCACGTATGACCAATACCTTGATAGCTCCCGGCACTCTCACGCCCGAAGAAGTTATCAAATCGGTCTCCCACGGGTTGTTCGTGAAAAAAATGGGCGGCGGCCAGGTAAATACTGTAACAGGGGATTTTGTTTTTGAGGTGCAGGAAGGTTATTTAATAGAAAATGGTGAAATATCAGAACCAGTCAGGGGCGCTACCCTGATCGGAAATGGACCTGAAACCCTTATGTCGATAGATATGGTGGCTTCAGACCTTGGCTTTTCCATTGGCACATGCGGAAAGGATGCCCAGGGTGTCCCGGTATCCGATGCTATGCCGACATTGAGAATCCCTGAAATGGTCGTAGGCGGAGAAGTGAATCATTAATTAAGGTGTGTCTCAAAAATTACACAATTTTAGAAATAAATCAACAAATTTTTTCTATAGGGCATTTCATTTCTTTGATTTTTATTCTGGCATGCTTATTGCTCAAAATTGATATTGCTTAAAATCAATTAAGGCAGCTTTACGATTTTCTATATTCCATGAGATTCCAACGAACAATATCTACAGAGGTCTTTTTCGAGGGCATAGGTTTGCATACCGGCAGGCAAGCAGGCGTGAGGCTTTGTCCTGCACCTGTCGATACAGGTATTATTTTTAAGAGGCTTGACAAAGAGGTATCAATAAAAGCTGATGTCAACTCTGTAATAGAGACCGCTTTTGCTACCACTTTGGGCCTTAATGGTGCAAGGGTAAGAACAGTCGAGCATCTTCTCGCTACCCTTGCGGGAATTGGCATTGATAACCTGCTTATAGAAATTGACGGCCCTGAGGTGCCAATTCTTGATGGCAGTTCAACTCTTTATGCCGGGATAATCCTTGAGGCTGGCATAACAATACAAAATAGGAAGAAACCTTATCTCAAGATTACCAGACCATTGTTTTATGAAAGCACTCATTCCAAAATTATAGCACTTCCGCACAGGGGGTTCCGCATTTCTTATTATATACAATTCAATCACCGCCTCTTAAGGCAGCAGGAACTTACTATTGATATAGATGAAAGGAATTTCATCAGTGACATCGCACCAGCGAGAACCTTTGGCTTCTTGAGCGATGTTGAAAAGCTTAGAAAAAATGGACTTGCCAAAGGCGGTTCACTTGACAATGCAATTATAGTCGGAGATGATGGAATTATAAATTCTGAGGGACTCAGGTTTTCAGATGAGTTTGTAAGACATAAGATACTTGATGCAATGGGTGATTTTCTATTGGCAGGATACCCTATTGATGGGCATGTTATTCTGGAGAAGGCAGGTCATACTGCAAATGTAAATTTTCTAAAAAAGCTTCTTTCATCTCCTGATTCATTCACTATAGTGTCAGATTCTATATTTTCAGAATTTTCAGAAACTGATGCCGTAACCGCCAAGGTCATCAATTTACATCAATAAAAAAGGAATACCCTGTATTTCCGAAAACCAGCCTACAACAAGCGAGTATTCCTTTTTTATTTTTGGGTTTTTACACTTACTGCCTTATTTCTTCTTAGTTGTTTTTTTGGCAGCGGGTTTTGCCGCTTTTTTTGCCGGTGCCTTTTTGGCTGTTGCCATTTTTTTTCACCTCCCTTCTTGCCTCAAATTCGATTATGCCTGTTTATCAGGCAGCACATAGAAAAAACCGAGACATTTAGTCTGCATCATGATAAAACAAGGCAATTCTAAAAATTTGGCAAAACGTTGAAACTTTAATCACATACCTAAAGGCATGCTCAATGAGACTCTATCATGCCAAAATAATATGCATATATTGCTTAAATTATTTAAAGGATTAGATTTCTTTGGGCAATTATAGTCACCAGAGCCTGATTCACACTGCTGACAGCTATTAGCAAAACGCTTCACTTAACAAATTCCATTTGATTCAAACTGTCAGACATGCAGAATACTAATCGTAATTCTAAACCTGCCCTGATTTTTATTTTAATCTTCCTAAAAGATTTATCTTTTTGCCCTGAAGAATCCTTTTCAGG
>DAIQAO010000044.1:0-16676 GCA_036781645.1 Dissulfurispiraceae bacterium | reverse complement strand
GAAAAAACTTATAAACCGCTTATTTTTTCTGCATAGTTCCATTTTCGCCGCATTTTGGGCATTTTTTAGGCTTGCATCTTATATCCTTTGTTTCCCCGCATTTGCCACATACAAAAACAGCCATTTTTTATCACCCCCTCTTAAATCAAAGTTTATATAAAAGCTGGCATTCAGTTTTGTGATCCTCTTTTTTTCTGCAATCAGAACAGATGCCATAAAACTCTATGTGATTACCCGTTATCTCGAATCCGCATTTGCTTTCTTCTGGGATGTTAAGTTCAAAATTGATATTAATATCAATTATTTGTTTGCATTCCATGCAAATTAGGTGGTTGTGATGACTAATATTGGGGTCATAATGTTTTTTATCCGGGTTGATGGTCAATTCTCTGACTATTCCAAGCTGTTTTAGAGTCTCTAGGTTGTTGTAAACAGTTGCAAGCGAAATAGTCGGAAATTGTCTCGATACAAACTTGTATATATCTTCAACTGAAGGATGATTTTTATTATCTTTAAGGAAGTCAATAATGGCTAACCTTTGGGGTGTCTGTTTAAATCCTGAAGCTTTTAAAGTTTTTTTCATATATATCCTTTAATATTTCTAATTTAAGAAATTATATTATATTAGAATAATTATTGTCAAATTTTTAATTTATTAAAAAAATCAAGCCTAATATGTGTTAAATTAAATATATGATTAAGGATAAAGAAAAGATATTTATAAGAGGTGTCAATTGGGTAGGGGATGCGGTAATGACTATACCTGCCATAAGGTCATTGAGAATTGCCCTCAGGGATGCTGAAATTTCACAGCTTTTAAGACCGACTGTAGCATCAATATTCGATAAACATCCAGATATTAATAATCTATTGATATATGAGGAAAGTTATAAGGGCATCACGGGTAAGATTAATCTTATCAACATGTTGAAATCTAAATCTTTTTCTAAGGCGTTTCTTTTTCAGAATGCCTTTGATGCAGCAATGCTCGCTTTTCTTGCTGGTATTCCTGAAAGAATAGGTTATAACAGAGATGGAAGAGGTTTCATGCTTACAAATCCTGTTGAATTCAATGGCGAAGATAGAAAGATTCACCATATTGAATATTATCTCACTCTTCTCAGAAGAGCGGGTATAAAAGCAGAGTACTCCATCCCTTATATATTTCAATCTCATGAGGAGCGCTCCGAGGCGAGAGAAAGGCTTTCTAAACTAAAAAGACCTATTATCGGAATAAATCCTGGCGCCACATATGGTTCAGCTAAAAGATGGATACCCCAGAGGTTTGCTGAAATAATTATCAAGGTTATTAGTAATTTAGACGGCAGTGTAGTAATATTCGGAGGTAAAAATGAAGAAGCTACTGCTATGGAGATAGAGCGATTTACAGCTAACATGTCTGAAAAGTTATCAGAAGATGAGCAACATTCGCGCCTTCTCAATCTTGCTGGCAAAACTACACTGAGAGAACTGATAAATCTTATTTCAGAGTGTGACGCATTGATTACTAATGATTCTGGCCCTATGCATATTTCATACGCAGTTGGGACGCCGCTTGTCGCTATCTTTGGTTCTACATCACCAGCATTAACAGGACCACCTGAAGAGGGTAATGTTGTAATAAGGAGCAACATTGAATGCAGCCCTTGTTTTAAGAGGATTTGCCCATTGAACAACATCAAATGCATGGAAGGCATAACCGTTGATGAAGTTTATCATGGTTTGGAAAAGGTAATTCCCCGAAAAAAAGTGGTATTTTTTGACAGGGATGGGACATTGTGCAAAGAGGTTGATTACCTGAGCAGGTGGGAGGATTTTACAGTTTTTCCTGAAATAGAGTCGCTTACTAAGCTAATAGAAAAGGGATACTATCTAATTGGAGTTAGCAACCAGTCAGGGATTGGCAGGGGATATGTTGATGAAAAGTTTGTTCAAGAGGTGAACAGCTTATTTATAGACAGTTATCTTATGGACGATTTTTTTTATTGCCCGCACCACCCTGCTGACAATTGTTCCTGTAGAAAACCGCAACTGTCATTACTCTATAAAGCAAGGGCAAAATATAATATTGATTTTAAAAGTTCTTATGTAGTTGGGGATAAAGATACTGACATGCTTCTCGCAAAAGCTGCAGGCGCTAAGGGAATTCTGGTTAAAACAGGCAAACAAATAGAATCTCCATACTCTACTTACACGGCGAATAATCTTGCAGATGCGGTTGATTATATATTGAGAACTGATTGTAAATAATCTTTATTGATTTTTCAAGATTAGGTAGGTTATTTTTTTATCCATGAATTTTTCAGAAATTATTGAGCTTTTTAAGAACAAAAAAATTCTTGTCATAGGGGATCTTATACTCGATAGGTATATATTCGGCAAGGTCAATAGGATATCCCCAGAGGCGCCGGTTCCAGTCGTTGAGGTGGTGAAGGAATCCTTTTTATTAGGCGGCGCAACAAATGTAGCCAACAATATTGTATCGTTGGGGGGGATGGCGTCTCTTGCAGGCATTATAGGCATTGACATATCAGGTAAAACTTTAATGGAGATGCTCAAATTAAGAAATATCAACACAGAAGGGGTTTTTGAAGATAAAAGACCTACTTCAGTAAAAACGAGGGTAATAGCTCATAGCCAGCAAGTTGTCAGATTCGACAGGGAAGACAGAAAAAAGCTTGAAGGCAAGAATCTCGACAATCTTTTAGGTTACATCACTAAAGCAATATCCACCCATGACGGAGTGATCATCTCTGATTATAAGAAAGGTGTTGTCTCTTCAGCTTTAATGAGTGAAGTTGTTTCATCTTCCAAGCGTTACAACAGGTTTGTAGCGGTTGATCCAAAGATTGGGCATTTTCATTTATATAAAGATGTATCACTTATCACTCCTAACCTTTCTGAGGCTTCCCACGGTTCCGGCGTCGAAATAAAGGACGAAAGAAGCCTCATAAAGGCTGGAAAAACACTTATAGAAAAGCTCTCGTGTTTTTCTGTCCTTATAACAAAGGGGGAAGAAGGTATGACCCTTTTCAAAAGACAGAAAGGCGCTGACGATATAAACGTCTCGCATTTCCCAACAATGGCAAAAAAGGTCTTTGATGTCACTGGCGCAGGCGATACTGTTATCGCTGCCTTTACAATCGCACGGTGTTCAGGCGCCACAATGGAAGAATCTGCAGTAATTGCAAATCATGCTGCTGGTTTGGTTGTGGGCGAAGTTGGCACGGCGGTTCCTGAGATTCATAAACTTATTAAATCCCTCAATTCTGCCCCTAATTCCACATTTACAAGCACCGAATCATTATAAGTATGGCAAAGGCTTTGGCTTTATATTCAGGTGGTCTTGACAGCCTGCTTTCTATTATGACCATTTTGAGACTGGGCATAGATGTTAAGGTTATAAGATTTATTACACCGTTTAATACGAAACTCAGAAACAGCGCCTCTGCTGCAGCTAAAAAAACAGATTCTGTTTTCACAATAAATGATTATCCTATATCCGAGAAATTTCTCGAAATTCTCAAAAACCCGAAGTATGGCTTTGGCAAGAATATGAATCCCTGCGTTGATTGCAAGATTTTGATGTTAAAAGAGGCGAAAAAAATAATGTTAGAGGAGGGCTATGATTTCATAATTACAGGTGAGGTTTTGTGGCAAAGACCGATGAGCCAGCGCAGAGATATCCTTTCTGTAATTGACAGAGAAGCATCCGTTATTGGTCATGTTGTGAGACCTCTCAGCGCAAGATTACTTAATCCTTCGTACGCTGAACAGACTGGCATTGTTAATAGGGACATGCTCTTTGGTTTTTCTGGCAGGACAAGAAAGCCGCAGATGAAGCTCGCTCAGGAAATGGGGATCACGGATTATTCGCAGCCTGCAAGTGGCTGTCTTCTTACTGACCCATTATATTCGGCAAGGCTTAAAGACCTTATGAAGCATTCTCCCGCACCTTTAATGAAAGATATAAATCTACTACAGCTGGGGCGCCACTTCAGAATTTCATCAGACACTAAGGTGATAGTTGGACGTGACAGGATTGATAATGAACTTATCAGAAGTATAGCTGACCAAGATGATTACCTGTTATGGGTCGAGAATTTCGGAAGTGCATTAACAATTATTAGAGGCGATTCATCAGATAAAGTTATTGAGACCGCAGCATCATTATGTGCCCGATATTCTGACTCTAAAAACTATCAAAAAGTAATGGTTACCCTGGAAAGAGCCGGCAAAACATTGATAATTCCCGCAACCCCCGCTTGTGACAGTTTAGTTGAATCGTTAAGGGTTTAGAAGGTTGCTTCAATAATATTAGTATTGCCTGAAAATGGCGGGGCGGACGGGGATCGAACCCGCGACCTCCGACGTGACAGGCCGGCGTTCTAACCGAACTGAACTACCGCCCCATTTTCAGTGTGATGGAGCTAAAATCAAGAATTCCATATTATAATGAAATTCTTTTGAAGAAATTTTTATCGCCAAAAAGCTAAATACAAATGGTAGGCGGAACAGGGTTCGAACCTGCGACCCCAGCCTTGTAAGGGCTGTGCTCTCCCGGCTGAGCTATCCGCCCGATTAACGAACAAACATTTACGACAAACAATATACAAAAACAGAAGCAATAAGGTATTACAATTACCCCCATTTCTTAGAAGCACATAAATCCTGATCGCCACAGTATAAAATATTGAGAATGGCAAGTATGGGCTAATCATGAACAACCCCTAAAGCTTCAAATTATAACTTTTTTTATCAAACTGTGTCAATCTGATGTCAACTGGAGTTTCCTGAGTTTTTAGCCGAACTCAAAACATAGTTGAAAATCGTCAGCCTTTTTGGGTTTTCCTTTTAGTGCGGTCTTGTCAGGATAAAGCAAATTATAGATGCTATCCGCTATAGCATAGTTAAAAAAACTGAGAACACCAAAAAGGCTATTTGACACCAAAAATATCCTTTCTATAAGCAACTTCCAATGCTGTTTGTATTCTCTCCATGAATCTGTTAATGTTATCTTCGTCAGTTCCTTTACTGACATGGGTGTATCCTCCTTTCTTTTTATTCCTATCAGAACAGTGGAGAATACACCCTATCTTATTGCTCTTTCAAATTTACACAGAAAATTTACGCTACCTAAATTTGCCATGTATTTACAAACAAGAAAAGAATAAAGTATAATTTTCTATGCAAAAAGTAGGATTTGCCTATGATGATATATTTTTAGCCCACGACACAGGCGACTGGCATCCTGAGAACAAGCAAAGATTAAAACATATTATTGAGGGGCTAAAAAGTTCTGATATCTGGGACAAGCTAATACATATCAAACCCCGCCTTGCCACCTTTGAAGAAATTGCCCTTGTGCACACGAAAAATTATATTGAAAAATTGAAGACCTTTGGTTCAGGCTACCTCGACCCTGATACCTATGTTTCTAAGAATAGTGTAGAAGCAGCAAGGTATGCAGTTGGGGCGATGCTTGAGGTTATTGACAAATGTTTAGATGGCACTATTACAAGGGCTTTTTGCGCTGTCAGACCACCCGGCCACCATGCCGAAACCAATAGGGGTATGGGATTCTGTATTTTTAATAATATCGCTATTGGTGCCAGATATGCCCAGCAGAAAGGATATAAAAAGGTTTTTATAGTTGACTTTGATGTCCATCATGGAAACGGCACCCAGCACATATTCGAAGATGATGACACAGTTTTCTTCTTCAGTTCCCACCAATATCCATACTATCCGGGGACAGGAGCAGAGAGAGAAAAGGGAAGTGGCAAGGGACTAGGGTTTACCCATAATGTTCCTTTGCACGCCGGTTCTGGAGATAAGGATTATCTTTTTATTTATCAGGATGTTTTGCCAGGAATCATTGGAAATTTCAACCCTGATATTGTCCTTGTCTCATCGGGTTATGACTTACATACTCGCGACCCCCTTGCATCAATGAGGGTATCTAATGAAGGGTTAAGGTCAATTGTGAAGGCAATCTTACAAGCCTCTAATAAGCCTGTTATATTTACCCTTGAAGGTGGATATGACTTGGTCGCACTCTCTGAAGGCGTCAAATTAACTCTGGAAGAAATGTTCTATACTGACTGAAATACTCGTCTATTTTTTCAAAATACATCTCATAGCTTTTCTTTTCTATATCAATCATGAGCATAAGGGCTTCTTTGAAATCTTCTTTGCCGATAGTAAAGACACCGTGTCCATAAACAATAACACCACCAGTTTTTTTAATCGCTTTAGGGACCGTATTCAAAATAGCCGTTTTGCCTGTGCCTATCTCGCCTGGCACAATCTGCATCTCTGAGACATATCTATCTTCTGCACAGGTAGTGTGACAAATTTTTCTGTCATTAAAAGAAGGACAATTTTTATAAGGGCAGAACATTGACATGATCACTGAGAATCTCGGATGGGCATGCAATATAGCCTTATGACCGGTCTCCTCATAAATTCTCTTATGAGTTGGCAACTCTGATGAAGATGTAATGCCAACTGAAGAAGAACCGTTCAAAGGGACTTTATCTATGCATGACTCAAGATCATCCAAAGAAGCACCTGTTTGACTGATATAGATATTATCCCCGAAAACATACGATATATTCCCAAAATATGAATCAACGAGATGTAATTTAACCACAACAAGACCTGTTTCAGTTATAGACTTTGTTACCTCACCTGTGTTTTTTGGTTTTTTAGATATCGCTGATGATATCGAAAACTTATCTTTAAATATTTTGTAAGGGCTTGTCTTTTTAAGATGATTGGCGATTTTTATAAAGCTACGCAAAAATCTCTCATTGGGTTCTTTTTTTTCCTGCAAACAAGTATCAAAATAATAAATAGCATCTACAAAATACTTAACATAACAGGCAAAACATGTAGAACTGTATGATACAAATGCCTGCTCAGGTGTAATCGTCCCATATGCGACAATGCCCAAGTCTTTTAATATTGACGATTTACTTTTCGAAAGGGCTTCGGATAACAATTGTGCAGAGAAATTTTTTACCACAGGGATGTCGTGCAAGAATGTTCTCGTCTCACAATCTGTGGGGGTAATTGTTTCGATGGAATTACGGTTTGGATAATCGTCTCTCGTTATTTCGTTGATTATGCTTCTGTATGGTTCGGAAGGCTCTGCAAAAAGTATTGAATTAATACTCATAAGCTCAAATAATTTTCTTAATTCAGAAATATCTTTCTTATCTGTTCTACTCACAAAAAGCTTATCATCAAGCCCCATAAATATTGCATTGTTTTTGCTGGCGAGCCCCTGTGAATCAAGCTTATTCAGATATTTTGTAAGAAGTTTTTTCATTAAGATCAAGAAGAATTGATTATGTTAATGAATTAAGCTCTACTCAGTTGGTGAACTGCCTCTACCATAAAGATAACATTATCCACAGGCGTTTCAGGCAATATACCATGACCTAAATTGAAGATGTGACCCCTTGCTTTTTTTGCACCATTAAGAATATCGAGAATTCTCTCTTGTATTAGCTCATGAGTCCCAAAAAGTATGCACGGGTCGAGATTCCCCTGTACTGATGCATTATTGCCGAGCTTCTCTGCCGCTTGAGAAAGTTCAATTCTCCAATCTATCCCAATCACTTGAGCCCCTGATGTTTGCACTAAATCAATCATAGAGCTCGAGTTGAAGGCAAAGTAAATTATTGGGACTCTGTTATTAAGTTCTTTGATAATCTTCTGGACGTAGGGTAGGGCATATAAGGAAAAATCATGCGGGCTCAACACACCTGCCCAGGAGTCAAATATTTGCAGGGCTTGAACTCCAGCATCTATCTGTGAGTTAAGGTATTTTATAGTGTTGGTTGTAATAGATTCCATTAACTTAGAGAAACACTCAGGGCTTTGATACATAATTTTTTTTGTTTTGAGGAAGTTCTTAGATGCCCCACCCTCTATCATGTATGTTGCGAGCGTAAAAGGAGCACCAGAAAAGCCTATTAGTGGAACCTTGATGCTTTTCCTGAGGAGCTTTATCGTCTCAGATATAAATGGAAGTTCCCCATTAGGGTCGAAGTCCCTTAGATTGTTAATATCGGCTTCTGAACTAATGGGATTATGAATAATAGGTCCTTTGGATTCCGAAAATTCTAACTTAATACCCATTGGCTCAAGGGGAATTAAGATATCAGAAAAAAGTATTGCTGCATCAACCTTCAGAATCTCAATAGGCTGTATAGTAACCTCAGCGGCTAACTCTGGAGTTTTACAAAGGGATAGAAAATCAACCTTTTCTCTGACTCTACGATACTCGGGCAGATATCTCCCTGCCTGTCTCATTATCCAGACAGGCGTATAATCCGTTTTGTCACCGCGGCAAGCCTTAAGAAAGTTATCGTTCATTTGCTCTTACCTTTAATCTTTTGCTGTTTAAGTGGAATGTAACTACAAAACGGCTCTTCGTTAAGATAGTCACCAGAGATAGCATACGCCCTTGCTCTGCAGCCACCACAGACATTCAGAAACTCACATTTCCCGCATTTGCCTTTATAACCCTTGAAATCTCTTAATTCCTTGAATAAAGGTGAATTTTCCCATATGTCCTTGAACCTCTGCTTCAGGATATTTCCTGCAGGCATTGGAAAATAACTACATGGCAGGACATTTCCATCAACATCTATCATGCAGATAAGCTGTCCTGCTATGCAGCCCTTGGACCCTCCAGTAGAGAACTTAAGAGAACGTCTTTCGTATTTTTTGCCTTCTTCCTTTGCTTTTTGAAGAACGAGCCTGTAATAATGGGGAGCGCATGTAGGTCTTACGAGCATATTCTTTTCGTCATTTTCCATGTGATAGTGCCAGTCAAGGATTTCTTCATAATCTTCTTCGGAGATAAGTTCATTCATTACTTTCTCTGCTCTGCCTGTTGGGACAATCATGAACATATACCATGCAGCAGCTCCAAGCTCTTTTGCAAGCTTATAGACTTTTGGGATTTCATCCTGATTTCTCTTAGTAAAAGATGAGTTTATTAAAAATTCTATATTGTGTTTTTTAAAAAGCTCGGTAGCATTAATAATGCCTTTGAAAGACCCTTCCTGATTCCGGAAATTATCGTGAATCTCGGCAGTTGAGCCATCGAGACTTAAAGAAACCATTCTTATTCCTGCATTTTTTATCATATTACAAACAGATTCATCTACCAGTGAACCATTTGTCGCAAGGCACATCCGCAATCCTTTTTTTGTCCCATAATCTGCTATATCAAATACATCCTCCCTTAGCAGGGGTTCTCCACCTGATAGCACAACTACTGGTTTGGCATAATCAGCAATATCGTCAATAATCCTCAATGCATCATCATAAGGAATATCTGAATGACCCTTTATGGTGAGTTCTGAGGCTGAGCGGCAATGGATGCATCTTAGATTGCATCTTCGTGTTATTTCCCAGGCTATCCATTTAGGAGAGAATTCCATATTAATTGTCCTAATTAATATAAATTTTATATGCTTCAGAATCCCAGATGCGTTGCTCTATTGTCTTAAGAAGGGGTGAAAATGTCAGTTTGTTTATTGCAGATATTGCAATAGCGTCGAATCTGGAAAGGATAAATTCAATTCCGTTACCCCCCAATTTATCAACTTTGTTGAAAACGATAAGTCGGGGTTTATTTATAAGATTAAGCTCCCGTAAGATATTCTCAACAGATATTATATGCTGTTCATATCTCGGATTAGAGATATCTACAAGGTGAATGAGCAAGTCTGCATCTTCGAGCTCTTCCAGAGTTGCCTTAAAGGCTGATAAAAGGTCTTTTGGGAGGTCTCTTATAAATCCTACCGTGTCTGTGATTATTAAATTCCTCTCCTTAGGAAATCTCAATCTTCTGCTTGCTGTATCTAAAGTGGCAAAAAACTTATCTTCCACAAAGGTTTCACTATTAGTGAGATTGTTCAAGAGTGTTGATTTGCCTGCGTTAGTATAACCGATAATAGATACAATAGGAATCTTGTTCTCTATTCTTCGGTGTCTTCTCTGTTTCCTTGCCTGGCTAAGAGATAAAAGCTCCTTTTCTAAATGAGTAATTCTGTCTTTGATACGCCTCCTGTCAATCTCCAGCTTCATCTCACCAGGTCCTCTGCCGCCGATGCCACCCATCAAACGAGACATCGCAATGCCTTTGCCAACGAGTCTCGATAAAGTGTATTTCAACTGGGCAAGCTCAACCTGAACCTTTCCATCACGGCTATATGCCCGCCTTGCAAAAATGTCTAATATGAGTTGTGTTCTGTCTATGGCTTTTAATTCAGAAGCCTGTGCTATGGAATTCGCCTGAGAAGGGGTAAGGTTCTGGTCAAAAATTAAGAGAGTAGCACCTTTATCCATAGCGTGAATAATCAATTCCTTTAATTTTCCTTCCCCAAGCAAATATTTTGGATTGAGTTCTTTGAGCCTCTGGATAACTGTATCAAGAACAACTACATCATTTGATATGGCGAGTTCCTTTAGCTCTTCGATAGATTCTTCAAGCTCGAATTTAGGTTTTGTAGAGGCGCTAATGAGAATTGCCCTTTCTCTCTTGTCTTTACGGTCAAAAGTCCGCGACCGCTCCATCTCGCTCTCCAGGGCTTGAATGAATTCGTGGAAATTAAAATCGAGTTTATAAAAATTAGATGAGACTATTTCATATTTTTTCGTATCATTGTAAGGCATTAAATAGGCGTTATAAATATTATGGGGCTGCCCTTCTTTGATACCAACTGCTGTAATCATGTCGAATCTCAGAAGCTCTAAGTCAGTAATGTCTTCATTGCTCAGTTCCTCGTCCTTTAAATGCGTGTGTATCAGCCTTAGCTCTCTTAAGGGCTTCCTGCCGAGGGGATAATTATCAAGAGCAGGTATAAGAATTCCCTTGGCGTCTCCGGCTATTACATGTGTGATAGAACCTTCTCTATTAATAATCAAGCCAATTTGTTTCCCCATTTCAGTAGATAATTGAGCTAATGTCTTGGCAATTTCAGGAGTTATTATTTTGTCGGGGGGGACTCTTTTACGATAAACCCTTTCAAGAGATGAAAGTAGGCTCTTTTTTAGTCCATTAGTATTTCCGTAGACAGTTGCTATTTTGAAAACCTCCTTTTTCTATTCTATCAAAGAGAGAAAGTCTTTTCCAATGCTTTTAAAAAACTAATGAAGTTTTTTATTAGACTGTGTTTTTTTAGTAATGTCCCAAAAACCCAAATTGAGCGAAAGGAAAGGTTTTTTGAGAATTTTTTTAATGCAAGGGTTTTGTGAGAAATTCCATTGTTACTAATTGAGGTCATAAGTGGGAAGACATTGATTATCAAATCTGCTCCCTCGACTGTGCTCGGGGTAGGCGCCGGGAGGTCTGTTTACCCTCTAAAGGGGTGTGTTCCCCTCTTTGTCAAAGAGGGGCTAGGGGAGATTTTTTGATGATCATGCCTTACTTATGCACTCCTTAGTAAAAAATGTAGTTTGTAAAGTGTGACAGGGGCATAATTTTATGCCCCTATTATAGGTTTATTTAGAACTTATTTAAGAGTAGATGCTGTTTTTCAATATAAGATGCAATCTTCATCTAATCAAATCATGTCTTTTCTTAATTTTATCTATAGCTGATTGAATAGGAATATGGTATGTATTCTCGCACAGATCCATAGCAGATTTAATGATTTGCTGAACACTGGCAGAATCAATTTCAACGCCCATACCCCTTGCTATCTCAACACCCATTTCACCTAATGCGTTCATTCTTAAGGGTTCTGGTAGAGTTAGAGCTATAGCATATCTAATTATAAGATTTCTAAAATTAGCTTCAGCTAAAGACAGAGTTTCTAAATCGGTTCCGCAACCATCTTGTCTTCCTAAAAATACCTTAGATCAATAGATTAAAATTAGAAGGCGACCTGAAAAGAGATGCATTCAATAATTTTTTGCCAAGAGTAAGATCCTTTTCGTTAACAAGAAGCAAATCAATAGCTACCTCAATCGCAAAGTGTGCAAGGTCTGGGTAGTTTTTCAATAAAGGAAAATTTTCAGAAAGGCTATCTGCGTGTGTTGGTACGTAACCGTTGTATTGACAGGTGTTTAAATCTGAGCAGCTGAGGCATGTCCCGTGAGCATAGTAATCAATACCCCAAATTTCGTTATGAATTTGCCAGCCCTGAGCAAAGGCTTTTTGGCTAAGATTCCACCATATGTAAGGTAACTTAATGAATTTATAGTGTGTTTCGCAAAAACCGTTTTGCCATTTTGTAGGGTTCGCATATAAGTAGATATCAGGAGCGATAGCACCATAATGAAGGTTGATTTTATCCAGTGAGTGTGGAAATATCCGATCAGCAATATAAATATGGGTGGCAGAATTATAAGCCTGACTCAATGTTGGTAAAAATACCATTCCCAAAATAAGAAAAAACGCCCATAATGTGTGTAACCTTTTCATTATTTACCTCCTAAAATTGATTTAAGGAAAAAACTTTAAAACATCATACCCCCCACTGTTAAAAAAGAAGCTTGCTTTTCCCTTGATAATTATTGAAAAGTTTTACGAGTAGATTGTGTTTTAAGAAGCCAGTATAATTGAGTAAATACTTGTTAAACAGCTTCTTTATTTAATCTATACTACATTAGAAATTTATTGTCAATAGACCTCTACGGACTCAATGATCTTATAAAAGTGATAGCAATATAAGCAGCTGTTCGAGGGTCATTAAGAAGCCGCCAAGTATTTGTAGCAAAATGTATTTTCTAATCTCGACTATTTTACGAGTTTAAGACTTATCTATTATATAGTCTCCTTTGCCTTACTACCTTTCGAGCGAAATTCTTTTTTTGCTATTATTGAGGGAAAAACCATAAATTAAAAATAAATTGTTACAATATAATCATGGGTTTCTTACAAGATATAAAAAGAGATTTAAGAGCGGTCTTTGAAAAAGACCCTGCTGCGCGGAATGTTATTGAAGTTATCCTTACATATCCTGGCTTTCACGCAATTTTTATTCACAGGATAAGTCATATCTTATGGAAATTAAAAATTCCAATCATACCAAGACTGCTTTCTCATATAGCAAGATTTCTCACCGGGATTGAGATACATCCCGCCGCTAAAATAGGCGCTGGTTTTTTTATAGATCACGGTATGGGAGTAGTAATAGGTGAAACCGTAGAGATAGGAGAGAATTGCTTACTCTATCAGGGAGTAACCCTTGGTGGCACAGGCAAAGAACGGGGTAAAAGACATCCTACATTAGGTAATAATGTAGTAATCGGCACAGGTGCTAAGATCCTCGGTCCAATAAGAATAGGTAATTATGCAAAAGTCGGGGCAAATTCTGTTGTCTTAAGAGAAGTCCCTGATTATGCTATCGTAGTCGGGGTGCCAGGGAAAATAATAAAGAAAAAGTTTATAAGAGTTGGAGAGAGTTTTGTTGAAACCCTCGACCATGTCCAACTCCCAGACCCTGTTGAAGAATCAATAACTGAAATTAAGGATTATCTTGATAGACTTCATGAAAGAATAGAAAAGCTTGAGGGAAGAGGAGGAATAATGAAGGTTTATAACACGATGTCTGGCAAAAAAGAAGACTTTATACCATTGACTCAAGGGAAGGTCAGCATATACGCTTGTGGTGTAACTGTTTATGATTACTGCCATATTGGTCATGCAAGAAGTGCCATAGTTTTTGATGTAATTAATAGATATCTCAAATATAAAGGATACAAGACCAAGTTTGTGAGAAACTTTACTGATATTGATGACAAGATAATCAAAAAGGCACAAGAAGAAAACAAGCTTTGGGACGAAATAGCCAGGAAGTATATAGATGAGTATTATAAAGATATGGATACATTGGGAATTGCCAGGGCAGATGTAGAACCTAAAGCTACAGAACATATAACAGAGATGATAAATATAATACAAGGTCTTATTAATAAAGGGTTTGCGTATGAAATCCCAGAAGGTCAAAGTAAAAGCGTCTATTTCTCAGTAGAAAAATTTTCAGAATATGGGAAGCTCTCAAAAAAGGACTTAAAAGATTTACTCGCTGGCGCAAGGGTTGATGTCGATGAGCGAAAAACAAGTCCCCTTGATTTTGTCTTATGGAAGGCTTCAAAAGAAGGTGAGCCATGGTGGGATAGTCCTTGGGGTAGGGGCAGACCCGGTTGGCATATTGAGTGCACAGCAATGTCTATAAAACATCTCGGGGAAAGCATAGATATCCATGGGGGCGGGGCTGACCTTATTTTCCCCCATCACGAAAACGAGATTGCTCAATCTGAGGCATATACAGGAAAGCCTTTTGCGCGATATTGGGTGCACAATGGTTTTATAACTATTGACAAAGAGAAGATGTCTAAATCTCTGGGCAATTTTTTCACTATTAAAGAGGTTCTCGATAAATATGATGCTGAGGTTGTTAGGCTCTTTATGCTCTCAAGCCATTATCGTAGCCCTATAGAATTCTCCGAAGATCAGCTAAAGGAAACCGAATCTTCTCTTGAGAGGTATTACAGCACTCTGGCGCGAATGGATGAATTTATTGCCCGGAATTTGACAAAAGAAACCACGGATAGCAAAAACACTGATTTAATAAACTGGTTTAATTCCATAGTCGATAGGTTTAAGGAGAGATTTGAAGAAGCTATGAATGACGATTTCAACACCGCCATTGTAATAGGAAATACCTTTGAACTCATTAGAGAGATTAATAGATTTCTTGATTCAAAGCCAACTGGTCAATCGGCAGCAGAATTAATATTAAAATCAAAAGAGGCTTTGAATATGTTGGGAGAGGTATTTAATATTTTCAAAAGGACACCACTACAATGGAATGTGGATCTATTGAAAATTAAAAACATACCATTTTCACAATCTGAAATAGAGCAAAAGATACATGATAGACACATAGCCCGCGCCAATAAAGAATGGTCTTTAGCAGACCGTATAAGAAAGGAGCTCGAAGACAAAGGGATTTTACTCGAAGACAATAGGCAGGGGACATCGTGGAAGGTCAGGATTCATAATGACTGAAAAGGAGAGGTGGATTTACGGCGTCAATCCTGTTATAGAAGCAATTAAATCGAGCAGGAAAATTAATGTTATTTATATATCGAGACAGAGACACGAGAAAGTCCAGAATATTATTTCCATTGCAGAGTCAAAAGGCATAATAGTTAAATTTGCTGAGAAAGATTTTTTTGATGCGAGATTTGGCAAAGGTAATCAAGGTGTTGCAGCGATTGTTGAGCAAAAAGCCTTTATTAGCATAGATGAGCTTCTGGAAGTTCCTAAAAGTAAATCACAAAAGCCATTTTTTCTTATTCTCGATTCCATAGAAGATCCAAGAAATTTCGGGGCTATTTTAAGAGTAGCCGATGCAGCAGGTATTCAGGGTGTAGTTTTTCAGTCGCACAGGTCAGTTAAAATAACTGAAATCGTCTCTAAGGTGTCTGCTGGGGCTTCTGAGCATGTGAATCTTGCTGAGGTTGTGAATATTAAACACGCTATTGATAAGATGAAAAGAGCGGATATATGCATCGTAGGGGCTGAAGCGGATGTTTCCCTTAGCTTTTGGGATATAGATATGAGTATCCCCTTAGCCTTTGTAATCGGTTCGGAGGGTAAGGGTTTAAGAAGAACTGTCAAAGAGATGTGTGATTTTATAGTAAGTATTCCGATATTTGGAAGTGTAAATTCTCTCAATGTTTCTATTGCTGCAGGGATATTGATTTATGAGGCATTAAGGCAGAGAAAAGGGTAATTTAAAAAACAGGAGGTATTATTTATGAAATATCAGATTGGTGAGACAGCAAGGGTTGTGGTAGCAAGATTTGAAGACGGTGACAAGGTTTTAAACAGCCTTGTCGAGCTGGCAAGAAAAGAGAACATTCGAGCAGCTATTTTTTACCTTGTGGGGGGGATGAGAAACTGTAAAATCGTGGTTGGTCCAGAAAAAGACCAGATGCCTCCTGTACCGGTTTGGCGTGAACTAAGTGAAAGTCAGGAAGTTGTGGGACTCGGCACTATTTTCTGGGATTCTGAAAACCCAAGAGTGCACTTTCACGGCGCCTTTGGAAAACGGGACGATGTAAAAGTGGGTTGTCTAAGGGAAATGGCTGAAACATTTCTTGTTCTTGAGGTTATTATAATAGAGATAAAAGGCGTGAAAGCTCAACGCGAATTAGATCCTGCTTCTGGTTTGGTATTACTCAGGTTATAATTTTGCTGATAGCTTCGAATAAGAAAGAATCTTTTTGAATTTTCTCGTGCAGAGTTGAAATATCACAGGTGTTCAAAAGAATATTCAAGCAGGGATATGAGACGATTTCTTTGCCAAAGCACTACCTTCGTGCATGTGTAAGCCTTTGTGAGACTTCAGATTAGTTTTGCAATATTGGCAGTTGAGGCTTCCACTTTGTCTTCAGCCTTCTTGAGGTTATCCGTGGCTTTGGCTCCAGAAATCGCATCATATCCCTCGGATCCGAAAGTAAAATAAGAATTCATTTTGGGCTGGTATGTTGTAATATAATTTTCGAACATATTTATAAAAATTATGTTCATCACCCAAAAGTATATATACTTTTGGGTGATGATGTGATATTATTTACCTGACTTTATCAGAATCTTCCAATTTTTGTCTTTAACCATATGACAGACCATT
>DAIQAO010000043.1:0-17038 GCA_036781645.1 Dissulfurispiraceae bacterium | reverse complement strand
CACTATAGGCATTACAGCAGGCGCTATAACTGCTGCGCCAATACCTACAGCAAGCCCACTTAAAATATTTCCTTTCAATCCGTTGTCAAAAAGTGCCATTGCCCTCCTCCTGTTTGTTACTGTTCATTTCTAATTAGATATTACTTTTATGGAAATGTATATGTCTATAAATTGCTTCATTACTTACCTATAACTTTAATATAAGTCCGCTTTATTTACTCCAAATTTCACTAACATTTAACCTGACATAAATAGGACATAAATAGGGTCAGACTTGACTATTGACTTTCTTTGGCTAAAGCCAATAATACAGAGCCACAGCCAGCTTTGAGTTTTATTTAGAAAGTCAATAGTCAAGTCTGACCCCATGACCCTAGGAGTTGAATCATTTTATTGGTACTGGGCGATTCCCCTCCGATACTGGTTGCAAGGAAGTTGATCGTAATTTGCGATGCTTTCTTGACTACAGGGATTGCCACCTCCATCACCTTTTTCCCCTGATGTACGATATTCTTTCCAAATTCTGTTTTCCCGATTTCTCGAAGCAACTCAACGGCTGTCGGCAATAATGTTGTGATTAGTGGTCCCATAAAATACCTCCTTTTTGTCGGATTTCAGAGTAAATACTGAATAATAGCCTCATCCCCTAATTTTCCGTTCATCACCTCCTCAAAGTTATTCTACTTATAAATTAAACAGAATTTCAGCGCCATATTGGCAATCACAAAGCAGATATCAATTGCTCCGATTTCAGCACACCTTTTCTTTCTTTATATAAAATTGTACACAGACATTAATTAATTAATTAAATTATATTACCAAAACAGGCAAATTGGAAGCAGCAGTAAAATAGGGTCAGGGTTACACTCTTGACAAAGGCATCTTTATGACCCTTAATTTCTTTATTTGACAATTTATTAGCTTTATGGTTTAATCTAAATCGTTTCAAAATGAAGACCTCGCTATACAAATATCCGTTGCGCTTTCCTAATGATGAATTATGATGAGAAAAAAAACCAGAACTAAATCAACCAAAGAACTTCTCGGAAGCAAAGACATCAAGAGAATTATTTCGAGGATTGCCCACGAAATAACTGAAAAAAACAAGGGTGTTGAAAATCTTTGTCTGATTGGCATCCAGCGCGGTGGCGTTCATCTCGCAAGAAGGCTCGCTTTGGAGATAAAGACTATTGAACAGGTCGATATACCAGTCGGGTCGCTTGATATATCCCTTTACAGAGATGATATCACCATTAGGAAAGAACAACCTGTGGTAAGAAAGACAGAATTGCCCTTGGATATTACAGACAAAAAGATTGTGCTAGTAGATGATGTGCTTTTTACAGGACGCTCTATCAGGGCAGCTATGGATGCACTTATGGATTTCGGCAGGCCTGCACAGATTCAGTTAGCCGTCCTGATCGACAGGGGTCACAGGGAATTGCCCATCAGGGCTGATTATGTCGGCAAAAATATTCCCACTTCACAGAAGGAAAATATAGAAGTGGAACTTATCGAAGAAGCTACACCTGACAGGGTAGTTCTTTACAAAGAATAAGACATGAAAAAGAGGCATCTCCTTGGCATCAGAGATTTATCGAGAAACGAGATAGAGCGTTTTATTGAAACAGCAAAAGGCTTCAAGGATGTTTTAAAGAGAGACATTAAGAAAGTTCCGGCACTAAGGGGTAAAACGGTTATTAACCTTTTTTTTGAACCTTCTACAAGAACCAAGACATCCTTTGAGATAGCCGAAAAAAGATTGAGCATGGATGTCCTCAATTTCTCAGTCCCTGCAAGCAGCGTGGTCAAAGGAGAAAGCCTTTATGATACGATAAAGACGATCGAGGCTTACGGAGTCGATTTCATTGTTATAAGGCATTCTTCAAGCGGCGTGCCACATTTCGTGGCTAATAATATAAACGCATCTGTTATAAACGCCGGTGACGGCATCAACGAGCATCCAACGCAGGCATTGCTCGATGCCTTCAGCATCATGGAAAATAAAGGTTCTCTTGAAGGTTTAACAATTACGATAGTAGGCGATATTTACCACAGCAGGGTGGCAAAATCGAATATCTACCTGCTCTCAAAATTCAACAACAGGATAAGACTGATTGCCCCGCCCACATTAATTCCAGATATTAAGGGCTTTGATGTCGAGATATTCAGCGACATGGACAAGGGGCTCGCTGGCGCAGATATAGTAATGATGCTCAGAATTCAGCTCGAAAGACAGGGCAGCGCCTTTTTCCCCTCAATACAGGAATATTTCAAATTCTGGGGTTTAGATAAAAGAAGGCTTTCTCTCGCAAAAAAAGATGCTATCGTAATGCACCCGGGTCCCATGAACAGAGGGGTTGAGATTAGCTCTGACGTCGCAGATTCTCCACAATCTGTAATACTTGAACAGGTAACAAACGGTCTTGCCGTTAGAATGGCTGTAATGTACCTGCTCAGCGGAGGCGTTGATTCTTGACAAAGATAAAAACATTGTGTATGCTAAATATAGATTTCGCCATGCCCACCCATTGGGGCTTAAAGTTCAAATCATTAATAAATCAGGAAAGCCATAGAAAATCAAAAACCGGTCAGTTTAGATGCCCTCTTATTGATTATTAAATACTGCTTTTAATTTTCAGATATGGGTATTTATGCAGCCTTTGGAATTAAACAACACTTATCAGGGATATGGGCATAAAGAATTAACTGTTAACACAGGTGTCCCCAATAATATTCAAGCAGGGATATGAGACGATTTCTTTGCCAAAGAACTATTTTCGTCCGTGTGTAAGACTTTGTGAGACTTCATACTTAGTTTTGAAGTATTGGCAGTCGAGGCTTCCGCTTCGTTTTCAGCCTCCTTGAGGTTGCCCGTGGCTTTGGCTCCAGAAATCGCATCATATCCCTTGAATTGCCAAGTATATAAGAATTTATTTTGGACGGGTATGAAATGTTAATAAATCCGGGGTTTAGTAGTCTATTTTTATTTTAAAGTTCTACTGCCTTTAGCAACACCAAAAGCAAAATTCCTTTTTATAGGTTATATCTCTAATATTATTCAATTTTTGCAGGAGCACAAATTTTATGGAAAATTTTATTTCAATTGCAGAATTAAAGCAAAAATCAATTGATGAACTTATCAATATCGGCAAAGACCTGAGCATTGAAAACGCTATAGGGATGAGAAAACAAGAAATGATTTTTGCTATTCTACAAGCTCAGTCATTAAAATCTGGAACTGTAATCGGTTCCGGTGTTCTGGAAACACTGCCCGATGGTTTTGGTTTTCTCAGGTCGCCTGATTACAGCTATCTGCCTTCCCCCGATGATATTTATGTCTCTCCATCCCAGATTAGAAGATTCACATTAAGGACTGGAGACTATGTTACAGGGCAAATTAGACCCCCTAAAGAGAACGAGAGGTATTTTGCGCTCCTGAAGGTTGAAAGTATAAATAATGAGCCTCCTGAAGATAATATCAGCCGTCCCCTTTTCGATAATCTTACACCTTATTATCCAACCAGAAAGATTAATCTCGAATATAACCACAACGATTTTTCAATGCGGGTGATGGACTTGATGACACCAATAGGCATGGGGCAGAGAGGCGTTGTCGTAGCTGCACCAAGAACTGGAAAGACAATGCTTTTGCAATCTATTGCTAAGGCAGTAAAACATAATCATAAGGATTTACATCTCATAATTTTGCTTATAGATGAAAGGCCTGAAGAAGTGACTGACTGGAAAAGGCAGGTTAGCAGTGCAGAGATCATCAGTTCCACCTTTGATGAGCATCCACAGAGACACTGTCAGGTTTCTGAAATGGTTATCGAGAGAGCAAAGAGAATGGTCGAGACCAAAAGGGATGTAGTAATACTGCTCGATAGTATTACAAGGCTTGCAAGGGCTTATAATGCAATGACACCTACAAGCGGCAAGGTTCTCTCGGGCGGACTCGACGCAAACGCCCTGCAAAGACCAAAGAGATTTTTCGGTACAGCGAGAAACATCGAAGAAGGGGGGAGCCTTACCATAATTGCAACCGCCCTTGTTGACACAGGCAGCAGGATGGACGATGTAATCTTTGAGGAATTTAAAGGCACTGGCAATATGGAAGTTCATCTCGACAGGAAGCTGGTGGATAAGAGAATCTTCCCAAGCATTGATATCAATGCCTCTGGCACAAGAAAAGAGGAGTTGCTCCTTGATCCCGAAACCCTTAACAAGACATGGATACTGAGGAAGGTGCTCAATCCCTTGAGCACTGTTGAAAGTATGGAATTCTTATTGAGCAAGCTCAAAACAACAAAAAACAATAAAGAATTCCTTGAGATGATGAATAAATAAAAAATATGGGACGCTCTCTGAAACTCGAAGATGACAGCTTCTGCTTCGTCTGCGGCAGGGATAATCCCTGCGGATTAAAACTTACTCTTACTAATGTAAACGGTAAAGTAGTAACGGAGTTCACCCCTGTAAAGGTATATCAGGGATATACTGGCATTACTCACGGCGGTATAATATCAACAGTCCTTGATGAGGCTATGATATACGCTGCAATGAAAGACGGTGAATTCCCCGTAACCGCAGAGTTAACCATCAGGTTTAAAAAACCGCTTATGACTGACGAAACGGCAATTATTGAGGCGGAAGTCATAGAAAGCACTGCACGGCTTGTTATAGCCCGATCAAAACTCATAAGAAAACAAGATGGGAAGTTGATTGCTGAAGGGTATGCAAAGCTCCTCAAATAACCCCAATGAGTTTTATCAAACCATAAAATTTAGCTAAAAAATGCCTTTTCTCCCATATAATGCCCACAAATAAAACACCAAAAGAAATTCAAATCCTTACTGGAGGCATGTCAGAGCTTAATATTGTGACTACCGACATAACTACCGAAAAATTTATTGTATTTCTCAAAGAGCTAAAAAAGTGGAACCGCACATACAATCTTACTTCTATAACAAATAACATAGACATAATTACCAAACATTTTCTCGACTCGCTTTTATACCTGCAATTCATCCCAGCGGGCAGTTGGGATGTTTGTGACATAGGAAGCGGCGCAGGTTTCCCAGGAGTGCCGATTGCAATCGTCAGGAATGACTTAACCATGACATTGATTGAACCTTCCAACAAGAAAGCAGCTTTTCTAAGACATATCACGAGATCACTTTCACTAAGAAACATCAAAATCCTTGAGTCAAGGGCAGATAATGTTAGAGAATTTGTCTTCGATATAGCGGTAACGAGGGCTTTATTCAGCATTGAGCGATTAATCAAAGAGGCATGGCATTTAGTAAAAAAGAACGGAATTTTCATACTGAATAAAGGCCCTGGGGTGACTGACGAAATAGTGCACATACCCTCGGAAATGGAATTTGAGATAGTCAGGGCAGCGCTTCCTTTTACTTCTATAAATAGGAATTTGGTTAAGATAATTAAAAAATGAGATAATAGCCTGCAGTATGTTTATTATTTAACTTGGGGGGCAAGATGATTATAATTCCGGCTATAGATCTAAAAGATGGCTTTTGTGTGAGACTGCTTCAGGGAAGAAAGGATGATGTTACGGTCTATTCGGATGACCCAGTTTCAACAGCTTTAAGATGGGAATCAGCCGGCGCTCAACTGCTCCATATAGTTGACCTTGACGGTGCCTTTTCAGGAAGCCAGAAAAATCTCGAAGGCATCGTTAAAATCAGAAAAGCTGTGAAAATGGATATAGAAGTGGGCGGTGGAATAAGGGATATGGAAAGGATAAATTTGCTTATCTCTCAAGGCATTAATAGGGTTATTCTCGGAACTTCAGCGATTGAAAATCCGGAACTCCTCAAAGAAGCTGCCAGCAAGTATCCGGGGTGCATATTAGCAGGTATTGACGCTAAAGATGGTTTCGTGGCTGTTAAAGGATGGGTTGAAGTTACTAAAGTCAAGGCGGTTGACCTCGCTTTAAATATGCAGGAATATGGCGTAGCAGGGATAATTTATACTGATATCTCAAGAGACGGGATGCTTACGGGTCCCAATATTGATGCAACAAGGCAGATGGCTGAAAGCTTGAAAATCCCCGTCATAGCTTCTGGGGGGATATCATCTATCGAAGATATAAGAAGGCTTTTAACCATAAAAAAGCTGTGGGGCGCTATAACGGGTAAGGCTTTATATTCTGGAAAGCTCGACCTACGAGAAGCGTTAAAAGTGGCTGCATTAGAGAGACATAATAAGGTCTAACATAGTTAATTTAAAACTATTACGGATGTCAAAAACCGATTAAAATTCATATTCTTGCTTATGGATCATGGGCGAAGAGGCTTGAGAGGGATTAAGTCTATTTCACCAGTTTTTTCATCCAGATGACACTCTATATTAAAAACCTTGCGTATATTATCCCTTGTAAATATCTCTTTCCCCCCGTATGCTGCAATCTTTCCTTCCGACAGCATCATGTAGTCTGCTTCAAGCCTTGAAGCTATCATTAAATCATGTATCACCATGATTATGGTTAGTTTGTTTGAGAGCAACTGTTCAATTAAGGAAAAAAACTGCATCTGGTTATATATATCAAGAAATGTCAATGGTTCATCAAAAAGTATTATGCGAGGCTCCTGCGCTAAAACCCTTGCAATCATAACGAGCTGGCGCTCTCCGCCAGAAAGCTGGTTGTAGGGCTTATCTCTGAGATGTATGATGCCCACCCTTTCCATAGACTCAACCGCTTTTTCGACATCTTTTTTAGAAGGAGAATAGAAGATATAAGGGGCACGCCCTGTTATCACGACTTCAGCGACGGAGTATGGGAAAACGGTATTATGAGATTGCGAGAGAAAACCGATAAACTCTGCCCTCCTTGAATAAGACATGTTATTAATATCCTCCGCGTATATTTCCATTCTGCCGCTTTTGGGCTTTAAGATGCCTGCCATCAGCTTGAGAAGGGTTGACTTGCCGCTTCCGTTTCTACCTAATAAAACTACAAAGGACTGGTCTTTTATCTCAAAATCAATCTCTCTGAGCAAAGCTTTTCCGTTATATCCGAACGATAATCCCCTTGCCTGCAAAGCGTTCATAACACTCAATCTCCGTATCCGTGCCTGAGCCTTTTCAAAAGGTAAATAAAGAAAGGACCACCTATAAGTGTCGTAAATATTCCTATAGGAATCTCGAACTGGGTTATAGTCCTTGAAAGGTTATCAACGAGCAGTAAAAATGTGCCGCCAAAGGCAAAGGAGACAGGTATGACCTTTTTGTTGTCATACCCTATCATCATCCTTATCATGTGAGGAACTGCCAATCCCACCATGCCTATTATACCGGCAACGGCAACAGAAGCAGCGGCAATTAGCGTAGCCGGGATAAGTATCATTAGCTTGAGCGTGGTGGGGTTATACCCTACAGTTTTAGCCTCGAGATCGCCGAGGGAGATAACATTCAAGCGCCATTTTATAATAAATAACCAGAGAGTGCCTGTCATTACAGGGATTATCATAGACTCCACCCCGCTCCATGATGCGTTATGAAGGTTTCCCATTATCCAGTAAACGATTCCCTGGAGCCTGAAAGGGTCAGTCATAAACTGCACTATTGTGAGAAATGCCGTAAAAACCCCTGAAACAATTACTCCTGATAAAATCATCGAAATAATTGAGATCTCTCCCCTCCGAAAAGCTAAAAAATATGTCAAGCAGACCGCCATAAGCCCAAAGATAAAGGCAGATAGTTGGACGGGCATGTAATGCAGGACTGTCATAGCCAAGGCAGCACCAAACGCCGCTCCTGACGAAAGCCCTAATAAATAAGGATCAACAAGGGGATTTCTTATCATTGCCTGAAGGGAAGCTCCTGATGTAGTTAGGGCAGCGCCAACCAAAAATGCCATGATTATTCGCGGAAGCCTGATGTCCAGTATCACTGCCTCAATAGTCTGGATATCCGAGATAGTTGGCTTCGAATCGGAAGTGATCTTGGTAAGCAGCCAGTTATAAACATCGGCAGGGCTGATGCTCTCCGATGGTCCCAAGAATATAGAAAAAAGGGCGACAGGCAGAGGCAGAATATAAAAAAATATCTCTTTTCTCACAAACCTGCACCTCTTATTTTAGTGAAGTAGAGCATGATAAATGTAAGTATATAAAGAGGGGCAGTGAAGCTACCCCTCTTTATATTTACTGAATCTGAAGAACTGCTGTCTTAGTCCTTTCCATAGAATCCTTGATAGTATAAGTTACAGTGTCTGCCGCCGAGCCTGCAGGAACAATTACGCTGAATGTCCCTCCGCTTTGTGCAACAGCAGCTGGACTGGGCTGAAAAGATGGCCTGTCTGAAGTAATGGTATATCCGGGAACGCCTCCTGTAATAGCAAAAACAGCTGTGCCACCGGATATCCTGTTGATAGTCTGAGATGCAGGGGTGATAGTTAATCGGGGATTAATAGTTACATCAACTGTTCCTACAACTACACTGCTTGTGGATGCTGTAATAGAGCATTTGCCGCTTGCTGGTTGTGTGGCTGGTGCTTTAAAACTGGCTGTTGCCGCGCCGTTAGTAGTTGTAGCAGAAGCAGAAATCGCCCCGCAGGTTGTTGTGAAATTCACGACTGTCCCGTTTGGAACAAGCTGCCCCAAGTTATTTTTAACCATGACCGTTATAACTGAAGTCTCCTCAACAACTATTGTGCTTGGGGTTGCAGTTATAGAAGACTTGGTCGGGTCAATGATACCGATAATTATGTTGATGACTTTCAATATTACATTGTTTGAAGAGACTGTGACCATGCAAAAACTTTCTGCCGGCGCTGTAAGAGGAGCTGTATAGGTTGCAGTTGCCACGCCGTTAGTAGTCGTAGAAGAAGCTGTAACCGTTCCGCAGGATGCAGCAAAGTTGACGACAGTGCCATTAGGAACAATAGAGTTCAGATTGGTTTTTACAAGAGCAGTTATCGCAGCAGTGCCGCCTGTATTGACAGTGTCTGGTGTGGCGGATACTGCGGAAAAGGAGGGGGATATCGTAACAGGCATCAGATATATCAGAATAGCGTTCTTTGCTTCGCTTGCGGTTGCGAGAAGGCTCGCGGTAGTAGTAAGCGACCTTAGAATCGTTGGTTCCACCCTTATAAGTATTGTCGCCTGTCCATTCACATCAGTTGTAACCTTGTTGCCCATGGGGAATAACACTTCTTTGCTTTCAGTAGTGAAAGTTACAACACTGCCAGCTATGGACTTACCATATTTGTCTTTATACGTTATTTTAAGAATAGCCTCTTTGTCATTGCTGTTTTCTAAAAGATAAAAATCAGACTGTTCATTAAAAACTCCATTGTCGTTGCCGTCAATGTCAATAGTTATTGTAGGCGTATCAGTTTCGCTACCTCCACCGCAGGACACAAGAAACAGACAGAGTAAGAGAATAAGCATACGTTTCATAAAATAAACCTCCTATCTTTGTATTAAACCATATTTATACCAAAGAATTTATCGCTTCAGGAAAACTCGTATTTAAAAAACCATTAATATCATACCCATCCAAAATAAATTCTTATACACTTTGCAATATGATGCGATTTCTTTACCAAAACCACAGGTAACCTCAAAGAGGCTGAAGACGAAGCGGAAGCCTTAACTGCCAATACTTCAAAGCTAAGTATGAAGCCTCACAAAGGCTTACCCGTGGACGAAGTTTAGTTCTTTAGCAAAGAAATCGTGTCAAATCCCTGCTTGAACATTATTTTGGACACCTGTGATAAAAATATTGAAACTCTATTCCTCTATTTCCATAAAGATAGACTTTCAGACTTTTTTTCCTTTACATATATTTCTACTTCTTCTTTGAATTTTGTGCGAAGCAGCTTATAGATATCTCCTACAGAAAATTTTTTATATTCAATTTTGCTAACTGGCATGAGTTCCATCGAGGTATTTGTTATAAAGACCTCAGATGCTTTAAACAAATCGTCTATCTTGAGCTCGCCTTCCAATACTCTTAACCCGTTTCTCAAAGCGATTTCGATAACCGTTTCCCTTGTTATCCCATCTAAAATGCCACAACTGATGGAAGGGGTGCAGAGTACTTCGTCAATCACAAAAAATATGTTGCTCACGGTGCATTCGGCAACAAAGCCTTTATAGTTGAGCATAATAGCCTCCATAGCCCCTGTTTTTTTGGACTCTATCTTGGCTAAAATATTATTTAGGAAATTCATGGATTTAATCTGTGGGTTTAGGGCTTCAGGATGGTTCCTTTTGACAGAAGAGACCATCAGGCTAATACCATTTTCAAAATATGTGTTCGGATAATTTTTAAACTCATTGGCTATTATTACGAAAGTGCTTTCCTTACATAAATCAGGGTCTATACCAACAGGCCCATAACCTCTTGAAATGCTAACTCTGACATAGGCATTAGTCAAAGAATTAGCGTGCAGGGTTTCATAGATTGCTATCTTAATATCAGAAACGCTTCTTTGGATATCGAGCCCGATGAGAGAAGCTGACCTGTATAAGCGGTTCAGGTGCTTTTCAAACATGAAAATGACGCCTTCATATGCCCTCATGGTCTCAAATATCCCGTCTCCATAAAGAAACCCATGATCAAAAATGGATATCTTTGCATCGGATGATTTTACGACACCATTATTTAGATAAACATACATAAATCATACCTTTAAAGATAACTGTAGAGTTAAAAAGCCTCTTTTATATGGTTAATATCGCGCCTCCCGTCCTCATTCGTGATGCTTATAACATCAAATCTAAGGTTCACCTGAGCTTTACTATTTTTTAGATAAAAAAGCGCTATCCTCTTGAGCCTCTCCTGTTTCCTGAAATCCACAGACTCGAAGGGAAGCCCGAATGATTTATTAGTGCGGGTTTTTACTTCAACAAAGACAACCGTCTCTTTATCTTTGGCTACAATATCAGCTTCACCATAAGGAGTCTTATAATTCCTATACAGAATACTATAGCCCTTATTCTTAAGATAAGCAGCGGCGATATCTTCACCTTCGGAACCTAAGGATTTCATGTTGCATATATTATATCGAAAAAGCTTCAATAGAGGGAGACCCAAAATTAGCGATAGAACTAAAAAGTACCTGTAAAGTCAAGAAGATGGACAGGAAGGGATAGTGTAAGATTTTTATATGACACCTTATTACATAATCTACAATCCTTCAGGCTCACCAACCTTTACATCTGTTCCCGAAAGCCTCCTGAGAAGAGTCGGGATATCCTCAATCCCCTTGACATCCTTCTGGCAGAGCATCCTGAGCACATCCCTCAAGGGGGAATACTCTTCCCATAGCCCGCGCAGATTATCAGAGAGTTTCTTTTGAAGTATATCCCCGTTTTCATCCCAATCCATGAGCAAAATTATCTTGTTGAATCTCTCCCGTATATTGTAGCAAAAATCGTATAACCCTTTACCGGAATGCACAGTGATTATTTCCCCTATAAAGCCAAGTTTTCGGAGCGCTAAAAGGTCTTTTTTGCCCTCAACAATTAGAGGGGTGCTTTTATTAATCTCATAAAGTAATTCAAGAAACTCCTTCAGCCTCTTAGCCCTCTCAAGTTCGAGAAGATCTAATGCATTATTATCACCATTGCTAAGGGCAGACGAGTATTTTTCCATTCTGCGGAGTTTCGCATTTTTTGCCCTGTTAATTTCTTTTGCCACGCCAACCCCCTATACCATCCACTATCCACTATCCACTCTTTCAATCACGACAGTTGCTATAGCGTAAGTTTTTTCGTGAGATATAGTTACATGAATCTTAATGTTCATTTTTTCAGGGATTAAACACGGATTTTTTACAACTATGTGAGGCGCTCCTTTTTTATTCTTTATTATCTCAATATCAGCCATCTTCAGGTTTTTTATTTTTTGTCCCTGAAGAGCTAAAGTTTTGCTTGAACCAGTGATGTTTGATAACGCCTTTATTGCCGCCTCTTTAGCGGCGAACCTGCCAGCAAGATGTGGGAAAGGGTCTCTTTTCAGGAAACAAAAGGAAAGTTCTTCTTTGGTGTAAATCCTGTCTAAAAATCTCCCCTCCCATCTTTGAATAGCTTTTTTAATCCTATCTATACTTACAATATCCGTCCCGATACCTATAATCATGCATAACTCGTTAATTCTTGAATTTTAAATCTGGGATTTTAAATTTATCCCCAATACCAGGTAATAATTTTACCACCTACAAAGAGACTTATCAGCGAACCCAAAGCGAGAAAGGGACCAAAAGGCACCTTCGTCTTACGATCCTTTCCCTTAAAAAGCATAAGCATAACACCTACTAATGAACCTGTAAGGCTTCCAATAAATGTAACGAGCAGAACAGCCTTCCAGCCCATGAATGCTCCAACCATTGCCATCATTTTAATATCACCGCCACCCATGCCCCCCTTGCTCACAACAGCAATAAGAAAGAAAAGCCCCCCGCCCAACAATATACCTATTAGAGAATTAATCAGACCGGTTAGCATATCTGAAGCATGTAAATTAAAAAGTGGGTCGGAAAGAAAAAATACCGACGAAATTACCCCAATCAAAATGCCAGGCAGAGTTATTACATCAGGAATTATTTGGAACTCAAGGTCTATGAAGGTAATTACTACCATCGCAGAAACAAAAGCAAATAGAGGGATGAGATGCCAGCCAAAACCAAAAAAATATACTATCAGCAGATATAGAAGCCCATTAAGAAGTTCCACAAGCGGGTAACGAATAGAAATCCTCTCCCCGCAATTTCGACATTTCCCTCTTAAAAACAGATAGCTTATGATGGGTATATTGTCCCATGGTTTTATAGGTTTCTTGCAGCCGGGACAGGCAGAAGGAGGGCTGACAATTGATATTTCTCTCGGCAATCGATATATACAAACATTAAGAAAAGAACCTGTAATAAGACCAAATATAAAAGCCAAAAACTCAAACTGTCCCATGTAATACCCTTATTTTCCTTTTTATAACTCGCCTTTTATTACTTTAAGGCATGTAAATTTATTTCTTAGCCAACTTTTGATAACTGGATCCTCTCGCCCCAGAAATCCGTGAAGTTTTTCTTTAAATCAGGGTAGCCCTCTATAGTCTTGTTGTTATCAATGAAAGCGAAGGCTTCCCTTCTTGCATCCTCAAGGATCCTGACGTCTCTGAAAAGATTTGTAATTCTAAAATCTGGCATGCCTGATTGTTTAGTTCCAAAGAATTCTCCCTGCCCCCTTATTTTTAAATCCTCTTCTGCGATTATAAAACCATCGGTCGTCCTGACCATCACATCAAGTCTTTTCCTTGAATCCTCTGTAGATTTATATTGGAGCAGTGCACAGTAAGACTTATTGCTACCCCTCCCTACCCTGCCCCTTAGCTGGTGAAGTTGTGCTAATCCAAATCTCTCAGCGTTTATTATAACCATTAAAGTTGCATTTGGCACATCTATGCCAACCTCTATTACGGTCGTAGATACTAGTATATTTATTGCGCCTTCCTTAAACCTTTCCATGACTTCTTCACGCTCATCAGGGTTCATCCTTCCATGTATTAGACCAACCGTCAGATTTGGGAATCTCTCCTGAAGCCCTTTAGCGCCTGCAATAGCTGACTTTAAATCAATCTTTTCCGATTCATCAATAATCGGATAAACGAAATATACCTGCCTGCCCTTTTTTGTCTCCGCATCAATTAGACGGTAAATCTCACTTTTTGTTCTTTCATCAAAAAGCATAGTCTGTATCGGCGTCCTGCCCGGAGGCAGTTCATCAATAACTGAACAGTCGAGGTCTCCATAAAGGGTGAGGGCAAGGGTGCGGGGAATGGGAGTAGCTGTCATTACTATAGTATCAGGATTCAGCCCTTTTTCTTTCAAAGTGGCTCTTTGAACCACCCCAAATCTATGCTGTTCATCTATAACAACGAGCCCAAGTCTCTCAAAATTAACATTTTCCTGAATAAGGGCATGAGTTCCTATTAAAATATCTGCATCATCAGTTTTTATGGTTTCAGTAATCTTTTTTTTGCCTTGCAGTTTGCTGCTGCCTGTAATAAGCTGCACCCTAACGCCGATATGCTTCAGCATTTGGGAGATATTAATATAGTGTTGCACAGCGAGGATCTCCGTAGGCGCCATCAGTGCAGCCTGATAGCCGTTTTCTACCGCTGTGAGCATAGCCGCGACGGCAATTATGGTTTTTCCTGAGCCGACATCTCCTTGAATGAGCCTGTTCATAGGAGTGCTGGACTTCATATCTTGTAATATCTCCTTAAGAACTTTCTGTTGAGCTGATGTCAGTTTAAAAGAAAGACCGGATAACAGCTTATTGACCATAATACCATTTGTAGTAAAGGATATACCTTTGTTTGACAGTCCACCTTGTTTAATTAAAGCAAGCCCTATTTGAAAAGTAAACAATTCATCAAAAACAAGTCTCTTGTGATATGGGGTTACTCCTCTGTTTAAATCCTCCAGAGATATATCTGCAGGGGGGAAATGGATATTAACTATGCACTCTCTGAGTGTCAGAAGCCTATGTTTTTGTATTATATCTTGTGGCATCGGGTCAGAAATATACCCTTGGTAGACATCCAGTATTGAATACATTATATTTCTCATTTGCTTCTGGCTCAGCCCTTCTGTCAATCTATATATAGGAACTATCCTGCCTGTATGGATATTTTCTTGGTTGGATTCGTTATCATCAACTCCTAAAATTTCATATTCTGGATTTATCATTTCAAGCCCTGTGCCTCTGTAATTAAGCTTTATTAGACCGTATAAAACTATCTGGTTATTCCTGTTGAAGAATTTTTCGAGATAGGGCTGGTTGAACCATTTAGCGGTAAATATGCCGCTTCCGTCACTTATTATGAGTTCAAGAATTTTGACTCTTGGTTTTGGATTTAAAATGCTCGTTCTAAGGACTCTGCCTATTACAGTTTTGAGTTCATTGGGTCTCAGGTAAGCTATTTTTTGAATAGAGCTTCTGTCTTCATATCTATAAGGAAGATTAAATAAGGCATCTCTGACAGTTCTAATTCCAAGACGAGCTAACAAACTTGCACGAAAAGGACCAACGCCTTTAACATATTGAACAGGGGCATATAGATCCTTTTCTTTAGACATCCTTGCAGTTTGCGTTTAGTGTCTTATTTATGATTATATGGACTAATTAAAGAATTTCCAAATATTCAAAAATACCCACCGCAGAAGCAGAAGGGTATCAACCATTAAAATTTAATATCATTCCAATGTCCTACTATTGTCTCTTTTAAATTGCAATTTTTCTGGTTCTTCAGCCTTCATGTTAGAATACTCAGTTTCGCTCAGGATATCAATTTCCCACCCTGTAAGCTTAGTAGCAAGTTTAATGTTCTGTCCCCGCTTTCCTATGGCGAGTGAAAGCTGTTCATCATTTGCAATGACCATTGCGGTCTTTTCATCTTCATTAACGCCAACCATGTTGACAGATGCAGGAGTCAGGGCTCTGGCGATGAAAATCCTTGGATCGCTGCTCCATGCTATGATATCAATTCTTTCTCCTCTTAACTCCCTTACGATCGACTGAATCCTGGTCCCTTTCATACCCACACAGGCACCAACAGGATCTATAGCAGGGTCGTGTGAAACGACAGCAATTTTCGTCCTTTCTGACGGCTCTCTTGCGATGCCCTTTATCTCGACTATGCCATCGTTTATTTCTGGAACCTCCATTTTCAAAAGTCCTGCCACAAACTCTGGGCAGGCGCGAGAGAGAAGAATCAGGGGGGTTTTCTGTGTTTTTCTGACATCAAGAATATACGCCTTAACCACATCACCTCTCTTGAAATTATCATTTACTAAAGCCTCTCTTTGGGGTAAAACTGCCTCAGTATTTTTAATATCAATATAGTAATTTCCCTTTTCTCTCCTTGAAACCATCACAGTAACTATCTGGCCAACCTTGTCTTTAAACTCATCAAATATAACATCCTTTTCAACCTCGCGCACCTTCTGGAAGAAAACCTGCTTGGCGGTTTGGGCTGCAATTCTGCCAAAATCATGGATGTCAATGGGTATCTCTACTGTATCCCCAATTTTTTTGTCTGGGAAAAGACCTTGAATTTCTTCAAAGGCAACTTCTTCCTGCCTATTAACAACTGATTGTACGATTGTCTTAATATCAAAAGCCCTTATGACACATGTCTTGGAATCTATACGCAAAACAATATTAGGGGTGCTGCTGTATCTTTTTTTTGCAGCGGTGGTTAGGGCAGACTCCAGCAATTTCAAAAGGGCATCTTTCGCTATACCCTTTTCCTTGCTTATTTGCTCTATTAAATTACACAGTTCCTTAGACACTTAAAAATATACCTCTCTTTTTTAAAGACTTTAAAAGTCTCATAAAATTATCAGAATTCTATTTCTAAATTAGCTTTTGAAATCTTGTCAATCGGGATGAACAAATCATCATTCTTGCCTTTTTTATCAAAGGTCAGTCTTATCCAGTTTTCACCAACATCGGATAACCTGCCGATGAAAAAGGTTTGATTGCCGAACTTCTCGAGGGTTACAATACGGACAAGCCTTCCTATATTTTTCTCGAAATCTCTCTGTGTTAATAGAGGTCTATCAAGACCTGGTGAAGACACCTCTAATGTATATGGAGTTTTAAATAAATCTTCAACATCCAACAAAGCTCCAAGGCTTTTACTCATCCTTTCACAGTCATCAATAGTTATACCGCCATCTTTGTCAATAATAATTTTCAACAAAGACTTCCTGCCGATATGAATCTGAACATCATATATTTCAAAGCCTTCATGCGCAGCAATATCAGAGGCAAATTCATAAATTCTTTGTTTTAAGACATCTATCTTCATTGTTTCCTAAAATAAAAGAGTGGGATAGCCCACTCTTCATAAAAATAAGATACCATCAAATTATACTGATTTTTAAATATAAAAAGCAACACCACGAGCGGTTTTACCCAAAGCCTCGTGGTGTTTATCAAAACTACTTTTTAGGCGGCTCTGCAGGTTTTGCTGGCTCTGCAGGTTTTGCTGGCTC
>DAIQAO010000042.1:0-17112 GCA_036781645.1 Dissulfurispiraceae bacterium | reverse complement strand
AAAAATAACAAAAGAGGATAATAGATGAGTATGATTGAAATGACCCAAGCAAAGATTAAACCAGTTGACCAAAAATTATTTGAGATTGCACAGAAACATCTCGATAATTTAACAAAGCCTCCGGGCAGCCTCGGCAGGCTTGAAGAGTTTGCAAGGAGGCTTGCAGCTATCACAGGCAATACAAATCCTGTTATTAATAAGAAGGCAATTTTCACATTCGCAGGCGACCACGGAGTTACTGAAGAAGGCGTCTCTGCTTATCCAAAAGAGGTCACACGACAGATGGTCTTTAATTTCCTTAGAGGCGGGGCAGGTATCAATGTCCTTGCCAGGCAAGCTGGGGCTGATGTTGTAGTGATTGATATAGGGGTTGACCACGATTTCGGCAGCCTTGATGGACTTATAAACCGAAAGGTATTAAAAGGAACGGAGAATTTTACCAAAAAAGCTGCAATGTCGAAACTGCAAGCACAGAGATGCATAGAAGTTGGGATAGAACTCGCTGATGAATATGCAGGGAAAGGATATAATTTGTTTGGCACAGGCGACATGGGCATAGGCAACACAACCCCTTCAAGTGCGATAGCGTCTTTGCTTACAGGCAAACCAGTCTCGGAAGTTACAGGGAAAGGCACGGGAATAACCGACGAATCATTGAAAAGGAAGATAAAGGTAATTGAAGCTGGAATAAGCCTTAACAATCCCGACCCAGCGGATGCAATAGATGTCCTTTCTAAAGTAGGAGGGGCTGAGATAGGTGGCATAGCTGGAATAGTGCTCGGAGGCGCTGCAAACAAAATCCCTGTGGTGATAGATGGTTTTATCTCTACAGCAGGCGCGCTGATAGCTTATACTATAGAACCAAAGGTAAGGGATTATCTTTTTGCAGCCCACAACTCTGTCGAGAAGGGGCATACATTGATGCTCCAGAAACTCGGCTTAAAGCCAATTCTTAATCTCGACTTAAGGCTTGGAGAAGGAACGGGCGCCGCCCTTGCTATGCTTATGATTGAGGCGGGCTTGAAGATATACAAAGAGATGGCAACATTTTCAGATGCAGGGGTCTCAAACGAGGTTCAAAATTGAAGATTCAACAACTCATATTCCATGATTAGTAACTTTATGATTGCATTACAGTTTTTAACTATCATACCTATCAGGATAAGCAAGGCTTGTAGTGAGGCTGACATCGCAAAGAGCGCTTCGTCTTTCGTCTTAGTAGGGCTATTGCAGGGGCTGCTCCTGATAGCTGTTAGTTTTGCATTAAGCCTCGTCTTTCATGAGGAACTTGTAATTGCCTTGATGCTACTGTTTCTCGTCTTCATGAATGGGGGATTTCATATTGACGGTCTATCTGATACCTTTGATGCCCTCTCGGTCAAATCCACAGGCAACGCGGATGAAGACAGGCAAAAAAGACTCGGAATCATGAAGGGCTCAACGGCTGGACCTATTGGGGTTACAGCTATAATATTTGTTCTTGCTTTAAAATATCTTGCCCTAAAAGGGATATTTCATATGTCGTATTTCACTCTCTACTCAACGCTTCTTTTTATGCCTGTGATTTCCAAATGGACGATGGTTGCATCCATGTTTCACGGCGTATCAGCAAGAAAAGACGGTCTTGGTAAAATTTTCATCGATAGAGTTAGAGGCAGGGAGTTTGCCTTTTCAACTATATTGCTTGTAATACTAATGGCGGTTTTTTATATTGTTTTCATCCAATTTGCCCCTCAGACTCAATATATCTTTAATATTGTATTGCTCATTCTGATGTATCTTTTCTGCCGCCTCTGGATTTTAATATGTAATAGAACATTTGGTGGACTCACAGGCGACTCTCTTGGCGCCTTGAGCGAGATTACTGAATTAATATTTCTCTTTATGGTGATAGCATGGTCACGACTTTATACCTTGTAAGACACGGAAAGACAGAAGGCAGTGAAGCAAAACGATATAAAGGGAGCTTAGATGTCCCTCTTGCGCCTGCGGGAATGGAGCAGATGAGAAGGTCATCAAACTTCATCCTAAAACACTTGCTAAACTCTGCCCTTCAGAGAAAAAATGATTATCTCAAAGACATACATGGAGACCAATTAATTAATCAATCTGATAACCCTACACTGTCCGCTGTGTATTGTTCAGCCCTGAGCAGGGCTTCAGTAAGCGCAGAGATTATAGCAGGAAAGTTCGGATTAAAACCCATACCGATAGCCGATTTGAACGAAAGAAATTTTGGCGTGTGGGAAGGCATGACTTTTAGTGAGATAAAGGAAAGGTATCCTGTGGAGTTTAAGCTATGGTCTGAAGACCCCTTGAGGTATTCTCCGCCAGAGGGGGAAAGCACCCTGAAGGTTAGATACAGGGTTATTAGCGCCTTAGCAAACATTATAGATAAGCACAATGGAAAAGACCAAAATATTGCGGTCGTTGCCCATGGTGGAGTCAACAGGATAATTCTGTGCCATTTCCTTGACATTCCTCTGGAAAATATTTTCAGGATAGAGCAGGATAATGCGGCGGTGAATATCATTGAATTCTGGAGCAAATATCCGGTGGTAAAGCTGATAAACGGGTTGTGTTAGCAATGAATAAAGCCAAATCATTAATGATACAGGGGACAGGCTCGGGAGTTGGGAAGAGCCTCATAGTTGCCGGATTATGCAGATATTTCAGCAACAGGGGGTTGAGTGTTGCCCCTTTTAAGGCGCAGAATATGGCTCTGAATTCCTTCATTACGATTGACGGTGGCGAGATAGGCAGGGCGCAGGCGCTTCAGGCAGAGGCTGCAAGGGTCAAACCAACGGTTGATATGAACCCGATTTTACTTAAGGCATCAGGAGAGTTCGGTTCACAGGTAATTATTCACGGCAGGGCGATAGGGCATATGAAGCCTATGCAGTATTATGCAAATAAGAAAGAGGCGTGGAAAGCCGTCAAGTCTTCTTATAACAGGCTATCTGCAAGGCATGATTTGATAGTCATAGAAGGCGCAGGCAGCCCTGCTGAGATAAATCTTATGAGTGCGGATATCGTCAATATGGCAACCGCAAGACTCGCAAAATCTCCTGTTATTTTGGTTGGAGACATTGACAAAGGCGGTGTTTTTGCATCCCTTTATGGCACTGTGAAACTTCTTGGTAGAGATAGCAGGTTTATTAAGGCTTTCTTAATTAACAAGTTTCGGGGCGATATAGAGATACTGAAACCCGGACTGAGTATGATTGAGCAAAAGACAGGAAAACCTGTTATCGGCGTTTTGCCTTATCTATCTGACATAGGTCTTCCTGAAGAAGACGGGCTTGCCCTTTCGAGGAACACCTTTTCCATCAAGCCTGTCTCAAATGGCGATTTCAGAGAGAGGCTCAAGATAGTCATTGTAAGATTGAAGTTTATCTCTAACTTTACGGATTTTGACCCGCTTTTCTATGAACCCGATGTTGATGTAATTTATTCGATTAACCCTGATGATATTGAAAACGCTGATATGGTCATAATACCGGGCACTAAAAATACCGTTAAAGACCTTCTCTTTCTTAAGGAAAGAGGTCTTGACCTTAGCATCAGGAGGGCTTACGAAAAGGGCGTCCAGATAGTGGGCGTGTGCGGAGGCTACCAGATGCTCGGCAGGAAAATTTATGACCCATATTCTGTTGAAAGTCCTTACGAAAAGATCGAAGGCATTGGACTTTTGAACATCGAGACAATCTTTAAAAGGTTCAAGACCACATCGCAAGTGGAAGCAGAATTGAATGTCGATAATAAAAAAGAAATTTTCTCCTTTCTCCCCTTGCAGACCCCGGATATTTTATCGAAAAAATTGAGAGGTTATGAGATCCATATGGGGGTGAGTGATGGCGAAATAGGGCTTTTTAAGCTTAAAAGACTCTCATCTACTATTAGAGACAGAAATCACCTGGACGGCTCACAGAATGGCAATTGCTGGGGCACTTACATTCACGGGATATTTGAGAATGACGCCTTCCGACGGGGAATAATAGACTCTATGAGACAGATGAAGGGAATGACTCCCCTAAAGTTCACTTATAGTTATCACGAGATAAAGGAAAAGGCATTGGATAATCTTTCTAATGCAATATCTGAAAATCTCGACATGAATTTTATAGAGGGAATACTCGTATAATGGATAATCTGATGCCCTTGACTCCCTTCAGCCTGCCGCCTGCCATTTTGATTCTCGCCTTTGTCATGGATTCAGCAATAGGAGACCCACGCTGGCTGCCTCACCCTGTCAGGCTCTTCGGTCTTGCGATAAGCGGGGTTGAAGCAAGTCTGAGAAGGTTTTTTAAGACACCCAGTGCAGAAAAATTTGCAGGTGTTTTCCTCGTCTTGATAGTTGTTCTGCCTGTCTTTTTTGGCTCTTATTTCATATTGGATTTAGCCCGATCATTTTCTCAAGGGGTAGTTAAGTTTTTATCTGTGATTTTTATCATATATTTGACATCTTCAACTATTGCTATCAAGGAATTAGTCAAATCGGCAAAGATGGTGATTGATGCTGTTCAGGCAGGCAGACTCGACCACGCAAGGATGCAATTGAGCATGATCGTGGGGAGGGATACCCAGAACCTCTCAGAGGATGACATCCTCAAGGCAACTGTTGAATCGCTCTCGGAGAATCTCTCAGACGGCGTTATAGCGCCGCTATTTTACCTTGTTGTTGGAGGGCTGCCCTTTGCTCTAAGTTACAAGGCTATTAATACCCTCGATTCTATGGTGGGTTACAGGAATCAGAGGTATATTAACTTTGGGTGGGCTTCTGCGCGATTAGACGACTATGTGAACTATATTCCTGCAAGGATTACAGGACTTTTTATTGTAATTTCTACGGCGATAGTGCTTCGTTCACTTTTGATAGCCCGTATCGCCTTTCAGACGATGCTCCGTGACGGAGGCAATCACCTCAGCCCCAATAGCGGAGTCCCTGAGGCTGCGATTGCCGGCGGAATTGGCGTGAGGCTTGGCGGTCCATCAACCTACGGAGGCGTCCTTGTAAAAAAGCCTTATATAGGCGAGGCGAGACATAAAAATTATATGGCTGCCGCGAAGGTGGCACTGACAATAGTCTGGTATTCCTCCCTTTTGAGCGTCGCGGCATCCGCAACAATCTTGTATTTTATGAACTATAAGGTTTTTTAGGATGACGGAACACGGCGGAAATATATACAGTTTTGCCAAGAGAAACAGGGTTGATGAGAGAGAGATTCTCGATTTCAGCGCCTCGATAAATCCATTAGGGCTGCCAGAGACAGTCATTTCGGAGATAAGAAACATCGACAGTTCAATGTATCACTATCCCGACCCTGATGCTGGAAGGCTTAAGCAGACCATCTCGATTTATTATGGAATAAAGCCGGAATCAGTAATATGCGGCAATGGCAGCACTGAACTAATATATCTTTGCACAAGGGCTCTTAAGCCTAAATCTGTGCTTATCCCTTCACCAACATTCTCCGAATATGAGAGGGCGTCTTTGCTGGTTGGCGCTGAGATTAAATATCACAAATTAAGAGAAGAAAACTATTTCGACCTTGAACATGAAGAATTCATCAAAGATTTAAAAGGCTGCGATATGGCTTTCCTATGCAACCCGAATAATCCAACAGGTCGTCATATAAGCAAAGAACTGATGCTTAAGCTTGCGAAAAGTGCGCTTGAGTCAAAATGTTATCTCGTTGTTGATGAAGCCTTTATTGATTTTATTCCAGAAAATTCAATTATACACGAAACGGCAAATAATCCTTTTCTCATAGTTCTCAGGTCTATGACCAAGTTTTATGCCCTCTCTGCTTTCAGGCTTGGCTTCGGGGTTTTCCATGAATCTCTCATTGGCAATATTTTAAATAACAAGGAACCCTGGACAGTTAATACGATTGCTCAAATTGCTGGAATAGCAGCCTTGAATGATGAGAAATACAAAAAAAAGACCTTCAGGGTAATTCGAGAAGACAAAAACCTTATGGAAAGCGGCTTTAAAAGACTTTCAATCGCCTATCTTCCATCAGCGGTGAATTATTACCTTCTTAAAATTGCTAATGCCCAGCAGGCAATCAAGTCCTTGCAGAGTTCAAACATAATGGTGAGGGACTGTTCAAATTTTAAAGGGCTTAATGGTTCATACATAAGGGTAGCTGTAAAATCGAAAGAAGATAACCTGAGACTCTTAAAAGGACTTGAAAATATATGCGCGCAGTAATCTTAGCAGGGACGCACAGCGGATGCGGGAAAACTACCATAGCCCTTGGGCTGATGGCGGCTTGTAAGGCTTTGGGATTTAAGGTTCAGCCCTTTAAATGCGGACCAGATTTCATAGATGCAGGGCTTCATAGGCTAATAACAGGACTTCCTTCGAGAAATCTCGATATCTGGATGTGCGGTGAGGATTATGTAAGGGATTGTTTTCATAAATACTCGGAAAAAGCTGACATTTCCATTATTGAGGGTGTAATGGGGATGTATGATGGAAATTACAGCACCGCGTCATTAGCAAAACTTCTCAAATTGCCAGTTATTCTGGTTGTTGATGCTTATGGAATGGCTGAGAGCGCAGGCGCCCTTGTAAAAGGATACAGAGATTGGGGGCTGGAGTCGGGTGTGAACCTCAAAGGGATAATTTTTAACCGAATAGGCTCCGAAAAACATTATCTGAGGCTAAAAAATTCTATCAGGGATGTAGATGTGTTCGGCTATCTCCCGAGAAGCCTTGATTTTGAAATACCCCACAGGCATCTGGGCCTCACTGTGGCTGAAGAAAACCCAATAGGAGATCAAGCTGTCAATAAACTTGGCGATGTAGTTCTGAAACACATTGATGTCAGGGCTATTATAGATGCTGCCGAGATATCAAATGAAAATGCTAAGGTAGAATGGGATGCAAAGTCTCTTGAAAGAGCGGATTGCCAGCCACAACTTAAAAGAATAGCTGTTGCATATGATAAGGCGTTTTGTTTTTATTACGAGGATAATCTCGATATGCTTAGAAATGCCTGTGCAGAGATTGTTTATTTCAGCCCGCTTCTGGATTTTGCTCTTCCAGAAGGAATTGACGCTGTCTATCTTGGAGGGGGCTATCCCGAGCTTTATGCGCGGGAACTCTCTGTAAATACAAATATGCTCAAGGCTATCCGCGACTGGTCTGGAACCGGAATGCCCCTTTATGCCGAATGCGGCGGACTGATGTATCTATCAAAAGGCATTTACGATGGGGAGAACAATTTCTTCGAAATGTCGGGAGTTTTCCCCTTTGACATATCTATCAAGCTAACAAGAAGGGCTTTTTTAGGTTATCGTGAAACGCTGCTTAAGGAAGACTGTATGGTTGGCTATAAAAGCGAGACTATGAGAGGACATGAATTTCATTACTCAGAGATAAGAGACAAAAACAAAACCTCAGTTTTAACAAAGGTTTATTCGGTCAGAGACAATAATGGTGAACTATTGGAAGACGAGGGATTTTCGTATAAAAACACTCTCGCCAGTTATATCCATTTGCATTTTGGCAGCAACATCAATACAGCTAACAGTTTTATAAATTTTATCAGGAGAGTTTAAAAAATGCTTGACGCCACAGAGAGGATTATATTAATAGGGCACGGAAGTCCAAGAAAAGAAGCTAATAACATAGAGATTGTTGGAAGGCTTCTTCACAATTCCATTCATTCTGATTGCAGAAAAGATTGCGTGAAAATAGCCTATTTACAATTTGCAGAGCCAAAACTTATGACAGTTATAAAAGAACATATTAAAGACGGCGCGGGCAAGATAATAGTCCATCCTTTTTTTCTTAGTTCGGGGATGCATGTGACAAAAGATATACCAGATATGATTGAAGAAGCCAGAAACTTATACCCGGATGTTGAGTTTGTCTATTCTGAGCCTCTTGGGTTTCACAACAAACTTGTTCAGGTTGTTTTAGAGAGGATTTATAACGCCAATGGACTGAAACCCGAACAAATAGAAAAGAGAAGTTTCGATATTATCTCAGAAGAAGAGGATTTCAGCGGCATACCATCTGCGCAATTACCCATCATTAAAAGGGTTATACACGCCACAGCAGATTATGAGTTTAAAAATAGCCTGGTCTTCCACCCTGACGCTGTAAATACTGGACTGAAGGCAATAAAGTCTGGAAAAGACATTCTGACCGATGTTGAAATGGTAAGGACAGGCATAAACAAGAAGCTTCTCGAACAGTGGGGAGGGAATGTCATTTGCAGCATACAAAATACAGGGGATGCAATAAATACAGGAAATAAGACAAGGGCTGAGGCAGGAATAGAAACTGCTTTGGCTGCGAATAATAATATTGGAATTGTAGCTATAGGCAACGCCCCAACCGCACTTATCAAGACAATTGATTTGCTTTTGAGATCAAACAACCATGAAATTCTTGTGATAGGTGTCCCTGTGGGTTTTGTTAACGCCCTTGAGTCTAAAACCCTTCTTTCAACCCAGAAATTCCCATTTATTACCAATTTAAGCAGAAAAGGAGGCAGCCCTGCCGCAGCCGCAATCGTCAATGCACTTTTAAAAATGGCGGGGGAAGGATAGTTATTTAATGTTAACAGTCTTTAATATTGTCATGGTGAGCCTTTCGGCAAACTCAGGGTGACAAGAGCGGAAGACACAGAAGAGCAGAAGAACGGAAAGGTAACAAAAAAAGCAAATATTAAAGCTGTCCTTTCGACTAAGGGAAAATAAAACAACTTCTGACATTACCGTTAAAATCTGGAGGAAATATGTTAATTCAAAATTCAAGATTCAAAATTCAAGGCTTAAAAAATAAAATATTACTTCTGCCGCTATTCACTATTTACTATCCACTATTCACTGCCACTGACGCTTATGCAATGCACATCGCCGAGGGAATCATCCCTATTGAATGGGCGCTTATTTGGTATGCCCTCTCAATCCCGTTTATCGCTTACGGCATCTGGAAGCTCAAGTCTATCTCACGTCAAGACCTCTCCTTTAAGCCTCTTGTAGGGCTTTTAGCTGCGGTAGTGTTTATTATCTCGTGTATGCCTGTTCCCATCCCTGTAGCCGGCACCTGTTCTCATCCTGCTGGCACAGGCATAACAGGGATAATTCTTGGCCCATTTATAAGCGCTGTTGTTGCCTCAGTTGCATTATTCATACAAGCCCTCTTTCTTGCTCACGGCGGGATAAGCACACTTGGAGCAAACATCTTCTCTATGGGAGTTATTGGTTCTCTGGCTGGTTTTCTTACTTTCAAGTTTTTAAGGGCTTTCAGAATGAATCTCGCAATTTCAGGATTTTTTGCAGGAGTCCTTGCCGACTGGGCAACTTATATCACAACTTCTTTTGAGCTTGCGTCAGGCATAAGGGGTGATTCAGAATTTCTGCCCCTTTTCTTAAAAATTATGGCTGCCTTTGCGCCAACCCAAATCCCGCTTGGCATACTTGAAGGGGCTATGACAGCAGGCGTTGTTGTATTGCTATCGAAAAAGAGACCTGATTTGCTTGTCAAAATGCTGGTTTTAAAACCAGAGGAGGTTAAGGCATGAAAATAAAAGGATTAAAATTTCTTGCTGTTTTTTTCTTATTAGCTCTTCACCTTTCGCTATTCACTTTAGCAGATGCTTCAGAAAAGTGGCAGGGCGTGGATGAATCTGTTATCGAGAGGTTTGCAAAAGAATTTGGCAGGGAATCCAGAGAACCCTTTATAAACACAGACCAGGGCGATCTGCTCCTTTTTGTCTTTCTGATGGCTGGTGTCGGCGGGGGGTTCGCCGCAGGTTATTATTGGCGGGTTTTAATCGAAAAAAGGAATTGAAGAGACATATGGAGTTATTTTCGGAATACTTTAATAAAAAGCATCTCCTTTCGTCTATTGATGCGAGGGTGAAGATAATTGTTGCGCTTTTTACGCTAATTCTTGTGTTGAGTTATAAAGGGTTTTTATTCCCATTGGTTATCATCCTCATTTGCGCGGCTTTGTGCAAAATAATCAAGGTGCATACTAAAGTGCTGCTGCTCAGATATGCAGAGCCTGCCTTTATCGCATTAATCCTTGTTCTGCTTAAGTTCTTTTTCAGCGGCACAGAACCGTTGATTGAAATTGATTTGAGGATTTTTGCTCTGACGGCTTACAAAGACGGTCTTTATGAAGGACTGCTTCTTGCGGCAAGAATACTTGCAGCAGTCTCAGTCGTGATTACTCTCGGTTTTGCCACCCCATTTACCGAAATCATGGCAGGACTTTCGTGGTTTAGAGTGCCTAAAACACTTATAGAGATTACAATGTTTGCATACAGATATATCTTCATCCTTCTTGAAGATGCAATGGTAATCTACAATGCGCAAAAAAACCGTCTTGGCTATTCGAGCATTAAAAGGGGATTAAGCTCTTTTTCGACCCTTGCAGGCTCGTTAATCATCAAGGCATTTGACCACAGTCAAAAGATAACCGTCTCGATGGTGCAAAGGGGATATGAAGGCGACATCCCTTTTTTAAGCCAGAAACCCTTCAAAGCCAATGAAATCATATTTTCTATTCTATTTCTGACTTCCCTCGGCATAATATGGAAGATTTAAGCCGCTTAAGAGCGAACATCATTTCTTTTAAGTATCCCGATGGAACTATTGCCCTATCAGATGTTTTATTAGATGTAAAAAAAGCCGATTTTATCGGAATTCTTGGTTCAAACGGCTCGGGCAAAACAACATTGCTTAAAGTTATGGATGGATTGTTAAAGGATTTTGACGGGAGTGTATATCTTGATGGCGAGGATATAAAAAAGCTCAGTCCAAAAGAGATTTACCGCAGGATGGGACTGATTTTTCAAAACCCTGATGAGCAGTTATTTGCCCCGACTGTGTTTGAGGATGTCGCCTTTGGTCCCATGAATATGGGGTTTAGCCTTGAGGAGATAACAACGAGGGTCAACAATGCCCTGATGGCAGTCGAGATGGAGGCTTATGCCGCAAAGCCAATCCCAAGCTTGAGCTACGGACAGAAAAAGAGGGTGTGTATAGCAGGCCTTTTGTCAATGGGGCATGAGATATTGCTTCTTGATGAACCTACCGCTGGTTTAGACCCGATGGGCGAATACAAGATGATGAATCTTCTGCGTAAATTAAATAAAGAAAATGGTGTTGCTATCGTTATGGCTACTCATAGTGTTGACCTTGTGCCTCTTTTTCTTGATAGGCTTTATATCTTAAGCAAAGGGAAAATAGTTAGGGGTGGCAAGCCCGAGGATGTTTTTACCGCCCCCGATGATATGTCTGAAGTCAAATTAAGGCTCCCTGCTATAGCAGAGCTTATTTATAAATTAAAACATGAAGACAATCTGCCATTTGAAAAGATACCCCTCACCATAGGAGAGGCAAGAAGGGAGATAATTAAGATTTTAAAACTATTTGAATTACCCTGAGTAGCCGAAAATAGCAATGAGATTTTTTGAAGAGATTCCTGATTTTTTACAAATGAAATATCATTACTGTCCCAACGTTTAAACGATGAATAATTGTAACACATTGGAAACAAAAGCATTTAAGGCAGAAGTGTTTTTTATCGATTTGAAATTAAGTTTTGCAAAAAGCCACACTTCCTTAGCAATGCGGAAGAAGATGGTTTATTATTAATTCAGGGAAAAATATTTTTGCTCAACTGATGGAGTTTATACCGCCATATGAATTTCGTAAATGTGTCAAGCGATATAATGGCAACTATAAAATCAAGAGCTTTACCTGTTGGTAACAAATTTCTTTGTATGGCGTTTGCAAACTCACATACAGAGAAAGTCTGCGATCTACAGTCCAAAATAATATTCAAGCAGGGATATGACACGATTTCTTTGCCAAAGAACTACCTTAGTCCATGTCCCTAAAATAGCGATAGGATCATAAACCTATGGATTTACAGGTCATTGCAAGAGCCCGAAGGGTTCGTGGCAATCTCATCAGAAAAGGCAAGATTGCTTCGCTCCGCTCGCAATGACGAGGTGCCTATCGCTGGGGTATTTGGGTTCAATTAATATAAAAATGTGTTATTACTTATATCAAATTTATCACTGGTGCTGGAACAATTTTGAAGAACTTACCTGCAACAAATTCTTGGTAAATTAACGATATAAGTTAGTCTTAAGTGTAATTATGTTCCATGATGGGTTTCGTAGGCTGAAAAAGAATTGATCTTAAAAAATATAACAGCAAGCATAAAAATATAAAAAATAATCGTTAAAGTATAAAAGATGGAAACCATAGACCAAAGAGAACCTGAAAAACTCGGTGAATATTTAGTTAGCAAAAACCTTATTACTCAGGAGCAGCTTGAACATGCCCTTGCCCTCACAAAAGAGAGTCGAATGAGGTTAGGCAGAACGCTTGTTGAACTTAAGTATATTACCGGAAAAGAGTTGATGGAAATTCTTCTTGAAAGACTCAAAGCTTCCGACCTCGGCAAGAGAAAAAAACTTGGAGAGGTATTAGTAAGTTCGGGTGTAATTAGTGAGGATCAGTTATTACATGCCCTTGAGGTTCAACAGGATAGAAAACAGAGGATAGGGGAAGTGCTCATCAGTTTAGGTTATGTAACAAAAGATCAAATTACCGATGCTCTTGCCACTAAACTACAGTTGAATTTAGTTTTATGTGACGATTATGTGTTAGATGATAAGATCAAGCGTCTTGTTCCAAAGGAAATGGCAAAAAAATATTCTGTTTTCCCGATAGGTATAAAGAATGGAAGGCTGGTTCTTGCAATGGCGGACCCTCTCGATTCAAATGCATTAGATGAGATTTCATTTTATACCAGATTAAGGATATCCCCTGTTATATCTTATGACTGGTCTATAGAGATTGGTATAGATAAAAATTATCAAGATGATGAATATGATTCAAGAGATGGCGAACATATGTTTGATGCTTTAGAGGCAGAACTTAAGTTTGATAAGGATCTTCAGTTTGGGGAAAAAGAAAAAGGAGAACCTACCAGCGTAGATGTTGAATCATTATACTTAAAAAGCAATGCCCCTAAGATAGTAAAGCTTGTTGCAATGCTTATAACAGATGCAGCCCAAAAAAGGGCAAGCGATATTCACATAGAGCCGAGGGAAAAATATGTTCAGGTAAGGTTTAGAATTGACGGTGAACTTCAAAATATATTCAAGTATCAAAGGGAAATGCATGAGTCGGTGGTTTCCCGCATCAAGATAATATCACACTCGATATTACGAACAGGCGGACATCCCAGGACGGCGATGCTTCTGTAAGTATTAAGGGAAGGAAAATCGACCTGAGGATATCAACCTTGCCTTTGATTCACGGAGAAAAGGTTGTAATAAGGTTGCTTGACCAGAGCAAAGGTATAGTGCCTCTGCAGGAACTCGAAATGCCTTCTTATATCTCTGATGCAATAATAAGAATGTTTAGACTGCCTCAAGGAATGTTCATAGTCACATAGTTACTGGACCAACAGGCAGCGGTAAAACTACTACTCTTTATGCTTGTTTGAACCATCTGCGTTCAGATACAAGAAATGTGATATCCATTGAAGACCCCGTTGAATATAAACTCGAAGGCATCTCACAGACTGCTGTTAATGAAGCAGTCGGTAGATCCTTCGCTTCTATATTGCGGTCTGTTCTTCGTCAGGACCCTGATGTTGTCATGGTTGGAGAGATAAGAGATCTGGAAACTGCTGAGATAGCTATAAAAGCTGCGCTTACAGGACATCTCGTTCTGACCACGCTTCATACAAATAATACGGTTGCTACAATAGTGAGACTGATTGATATTGGAATTCCTCCATATCTTGTGGCATCGTCAGTTACTGGTATTTTATCTCAAAAGGCTTGTAAGAAGGATTTGCAAGCATTGTAAAGTCGAGTCTGATGTCTCAGATGAAATCAAATCTTTCTTGAGTGATTTCGGTGTTGATAATATACAGAAGTTCTACCGAGGAGAAGGATGTCCCAAATGCATGAATACAGGATACCTCGATAGAATGGCAGTTTATGAGTATCTGAGCATTTCGAGAATGCTTAAGATAGCTCTTTCAAGAAAAACGGACGAGCAGGAATTGCTTGCTACAGCAAGAAGTGAAGGACTTAAATTGCTGTATGAGGACGCTTTGAATAAGGTTAGGGCTGGGTTGACAACTATTGAGGAGGTAATTTCCAAGGTTCCCTTTGAATACAGCCTCAGGGAAATTTAGGCGCTCAGTTCTATAGTTCAAAAAAGTTTTCTGCTGTCTCGATGGTCAATAAAAAATTTTCGCTTAATCGCTCGATGTCTTTTTCTGTGAAACCTGATTCTTTGAAAAGCGTAAAGTGAGTATCTGTAAAGCGCCCATCGTTTAAACTATCTGGTTCAAACTCTTCAATTAACCCTTCAGCAAGATATAATGCGAGAATTACATCCCTGTGAGGGGTGCCTGAAAGGGCAGAACTCTCTAAATTGTGGTGATAAGAAACAGGGAGGATGATTTCTTTGGGGAAATAAAGCTCTTCCAAAAACCATGTCCCGGCTTCGGCATGGTCACAGTTAAAAAGAGATTTTTCTGCCTCAAAAAGCTCTTCCGACTTGAGCTGCAAGATATTTTCAAGGCTTTCGGGAGGATAATTTATTTTGTTGAGGCAAAGAAATATAGCTCTGCCTATATCGTGAAGCAATCCTGATAGAAAGCAAACGCCGGAGTTGTTTCCAGAGATCTTCGTGCTCAGGAGTTCAGACAGTGCAGCAACCTTAAAGGCATGAGACCACATTTTTTTTAGCTTTATATAAGGAACCGGGAACATCGTAAAAATAGAAACACTCAGAGATATGCTCTTTACGAGGTTAAATCCTAACATCAGGACAGCCTGCTCAATGCTATTTATCCTACCTGGGTAGCCAAAAAAAGGAGAATTAGCTATTGAAACAATCCTGGATGTGATTGATTGGTCATGCCTTATTATTTCCACGAGGTTGTTAATTGATGCGTTTTCATTTTTTAGAATGCCAATCAATTTAGTTATCACTACAGGAATTGTGGGCAGTGATGTAAGTCCTGTTATTTTTAATTTGGTTTCGGAACTCATATTTTTGAAAAAATTTCCCCTGATATTACCTGTTTCAGTTCATCAAGACTAATAAATTTCTGGAGCACCGGTATCCTATATTCGTCAGTTATCTTTTTGGTATCGAGCCCTACATAGCCTGTCATCAAAATAAATTTTTTAATATCGGTAAACCGACTTGCGAGATCTATAAAATCAACCCCGTTCATTTCAGGCATTTTATAGTCAACCAAAACAACATCAAAATCATTTTTTCTGATTTCTTCTAATCCCATTGATGGTTTTGAGGTGAAGGTGACAGTGCTTCCCAGGAGTTTTATGATACCGCCGATGGCGCTTATCACGAGCTCATCATCGTCCACTATCAGCACCTTTTTGTTCTTATTGCCTCTTTTGATAGATTTAAAATTTTCGATTTTTTCAGCTTCTTTATAGACTGGAAAATCAATTACAAAACAGCATCCCTCAGAGTCAGTGGATAAAGATATGTCGCCACCGTGCTCCTTGACAATGTTATAAACAATGTTCAACCCAAGTCCTGTGCCGTTTTTCTTGGTCGTGTAAAGGGCTGTGAAAATTTTGTTTTCTATGGAACTGTCAATACCAGGTCCAGTATCAGAGACACATATCCTTATTTTATTGTTGTAAGAGGCTGAGGAAATCATAATTTGCTTTTTGCCTTTCTATTTTTCAAGGGATTGTATAGAATTGATTATCAAGTTGAAGAATATCTGCTGAAGTTTATGGAAGTCTCCACGCAAAGGCTTAACGGACTGTAATTTGAGAAGAATAGCAATATTATTGACTGTTAGCTGGTATTCAAAAAGAGCCAGTGTTTTTTCAATTACTTCATTAATGTTTACATGAGTGAATTGAGTTTCTTTTTTCCTTAGATATGTTAGAAGTCCTTCAGCGATTTTTGCAGCCCTGAGGGCTGATATATATATATGTTGTTGGAATATCTTTTTGCTCTTGGCTCTAATTCGATCGTCTGGAGCATTTCTGCATATCCAATAATGGCTGTTAGTGGATTGTTTAATTCGTGTGCCAGGCTGGCTATTTGTTTTCCGAGCAGGATAAGCTTTTCGAGCTCTTCAATTTCCTCTGAAGAGAGATTTTGGCTCTCTATGATTTTATTCAAATCCATTTCAGCAACCTACTCCTTTATTGCTTCGAGAAATAGAGATAGAATCTCGAAATCGCCGATTTCTCTGGCATCCCAAGAACCCATGAATTTCAGAGCAAGGTCATTATAATTAATAAAATTAACCCCACTGCTCTCTGGGCTACAGTGACAAACTTTTATCTCTCTTTTCTTTTTTTAATTAAAAGAGCCCCCTGCTTAACGGAAATAAAATCGCATATCTAAATTATTAGAATCAAGTTTAAGCAAACTTAATTTACCACTTAAACCTCGATATATGATGATTATACCCAAACAAAAATTATATTAATAAAGGCATTTTGCCAACACTATATCTCAAAACCAGCTATTTTAAAGGATATGCTACTCTTTAAATGTTCTAATATAAGCATTCTGATAAATCATATATCATTATATATTCTTATAAATCAATACCCCTCGGTCCCGATATAGAAATTCCACAAACCTATTTCTGAGGTAATTTTAATGTTTTTTTGACAAATTTGCCTTATGTCCTGTCTAATTACCCTAAAAAATCTCCTAACAGATAAATCAATGCGTTTTTATCTGATATTTTTACTGTATGAAGGCGCACTTCCCCCTTTAAACCATCTTTTCCCCCTGCACTTATTGCCCTTCTTATATTTCAGATGCCAAATCCAGTTCGAATATCTTTTGTCTTATCCCGTGTATGTAAACTTCGCACTATCTTTCTCTGCTAATATCTTTGTGGCATCTACATCTAATGTGTATTTCCCCGTCTTGTCTTTCTTCATTATCCTTTGATTTATAACATCCCTTACTATGCCTAACCCTTTTAATCCTATTTGCCCTTTGCTTATGTCTCCCATTCTTCTCATCCAATCCCCAGCCGTATCAGGATTAGGTATGTTGCTATAATCTATCAGCTTCATTAACCCT
>DAIQAO010000041.1:0-17138 GCA_036781645.1 Dissulfurispiraceae bacterium | reverse complement strand
CAGGGGAGTATGGATCCTTTTCGAAAAACTTAATCATAAAACCTCCTCATCTTTTCATGCCAGTCATCCTGTTTTTCATAAAACTCTTGAAATTACCTTTTGCGTCCACCGATTCTAAAAACTCGATAACCATTTTAAGATAATAATTTCTTTTTGTAACTTTTGTTTGAAATTATACATCATGCCTTTAAATAAAATCATTTATTTGAGTCCACCGCCACTAAAAGTTCTCCACATTTGTTTTGCTGTCCTTCGGAACTTGATGGGGAAACCAATTGTTATCCACGAAGTTTGGTATCCAATTCATTAAGGCGCTTTCGCTGCTTGAACAGGGACGATGTCTGGATTCAAGCTTAGGCAGGAATCATCATGCTTCTTTGGAACATTAGAAAAAATTTCGACACAGTAGCCCAAAAAGTTCTTAAGAATGGAAATGCTGAAGGCTATTTAAAAAAGCGCCGTTAATTTCAAATAACACCATCCATAATTTTTATAAGAAAATCTTGAATTTTAATCAACAGATACTAAACTTTTTAAATTTTTCGTGTCCTATGGTCTTAATCGTAGAGCATCTTGCTTCTTACAAAGGAAACAAAAAATGGGAGCCGTCGATGGATTAATCTCCCAAAACCAGCGAAAACCGCTAATTTGACAATGGGAATGGATTTGAGCAGCTTTCACAATCACAAAAGACTCACCACGATGGTGAGGCGTGATGGTGACCTCGGAGGAAGGCAAGGACGCCTTCCGAGAATGAGCGAAAAACTATTTCCATTGTTAAATAAAAAATCCTATCGCTGATTTTGGGTAATCTTTTTTTAGTGATGCGACATATTTGAGGATTTTGTTATTATATTTAATCCTGTTATATAGAGGAGGATGAATCATTATGAAGGTAATAGCTTTCAATGGAAGTGCTAGGAAACAAGGCAATACAGCATATCTTTTAAAAACTGTTTTAGATGAAATACAAAAAGAGGGCATTGATACCGAGATTTATAACTTAGCTGGCAAGCCAATTCAGGGATGCATAGCCTGTTATAAATGCTTCAGCAACAAAAACAAAAGGTGCGCAGTCGATAAAGACATCATCAATGAGTGTATATCCAAAATGCTAAGCTCAGAAGGCATTCTCCTCGGCTCTCCAACTTATTTCTCCAATGTATCGGCATCTATGAAGGCATTGATAGAAAGATGTGGTATGGTAGCAATGGCAAATGAAGATATGTTCAAAGGAAAAGTGGGCGCTTCTGTTGTAGCTGTCCGCCGTGCTGGCTCTGCTCATGTATTCAGTTCACTTAATTATTTCTTCCTGATAGGGCAGATGATAATTCCCAGCTCAAGCTACTGGAATATAGGCATCGGCAGGGAACCTGGCGAAGTTCAAAACGATAACGAAGGCATTCAAACGATGAAGACCCTCGGGCAAAATATGGCATGGCTCATAAAAAAACTTTATTAAGCAAGCTATTGGATGATTTGGTGAATCACTCCTATTCCAGACCTAATGCTTGACACCTGACGCTCAACACTCATTTTGATTGACCATTCACCTAATCTATTATTTACTATTCACTAAAATTCTGCCCCCAAGGAGCGGTTTTCTTACTCAATGCCTCTTTTAATATTTCAAGAAATAAGGAACGCCTTATTGTCCTTGCACCTAAACTAAAAAGATGCCTTGTCACAATTTGACAATCTATAATCACAAACCCCCAGTCCTTCAGTTTTTGAACAGTCTTTACAAAGGCGACCTTAGAGGCATTGCTTTTTTTAGTGAACATCGACTCGCCGAAAAAAACAGCTCCCAATGCTACTCCATACAGCCCTCCTGCCAGTTCATCCTCATACCAGCTTTCAACAGAATGAGCCAAACCGAGACGATGCAGGGCGATATAAGCCTTTATCATTTCATCAGTGAGCCATGTCCCAGAGGAGCCTTTTCTTTTCACCTCTGCACAACTTTTAATAACCTCTTCAAAGGCTTTATCAGTGGTTGTTGTATAAATCCCTTTTTTGATTGTCTGTCTCAAACTTCTTGAGATTCTTAATTCATCAGGAAATAGAACAAATCTTGGGTCGGGTGACCACCAGAGGATAGGAGAGGATTCTTCATACCATGGGAAAATGCCTCTTGAATAAGCTTCCAACAGGCGCTCAACTCTCAAATCGCCTCCAACAGCAAGAAGTCCATCAGGTTCAGCTAAGTGAGGCGGGGGGAAAAGGAGTTTATTAGTAAGTTTAAAGATAGCCATAAGAATTGATGCAAATTTTTGAATTATGAGTAATTCCGATATCTGTCTTTAAGCTCTTGATTGTTATGGATGCATTCAGCGCACCATATCATCCTGACTTTATCGAAGGATCATTTAAAAACTATAATCTTCGACGCCCTTCGACAAGCTCAGGGTGACAACGAAAAATATAGAACTAAAAAGCCTAACAAAATCAATAAGATAAGATAGGAAGGGCTGGTGAAGGATTTTTATACGACACCTTATAAAAAAATTCATAGGACTTTGGTATAAGGCGTTGCATTATGAAAGAATAAAGCAAAATTAAATAAAATTTGTCGATTATAAAAAGCCTGAAACAGCCCTTCCTATCGCTATTTTAGGGTGACAAAATGCTAATTTATAAACTATATCATACCCGTCCAAAATAAATTCTTAGATACTTTAGATTCAGAGGAATATGATGCGATTTCTGGAGCCAAAGCCACGGGTAGCCTCTAAAGATGCTGAAGGCGAAGCGAAAGCCTCAACTGCTGATATTGCAACTATATGTAATCAAAAAGAGTGTTCTTTGCCTGGGAATGCCCCTTTTTCAACCTCTTCTTTATACTGCCTTAAGGACTTTACAGCCTCTTCTTTCAGGTTTACATATCTTTTGGCAAATTTAGGGAGAAACCTTTCAAACAATCCCAGAACATCGTGCAGCACAAGAATCTGTCCATCACATGAAGGACCTGCGCCTATGCCTATTGTCGGAATTGCAAGGTCTGCCGTTATGCGGGCAGCAAGCTCAGAAGGTATAGCCTCTAATAGAATGGCAAAAGCGCCAGCTTCTTCGAGAAGCTTTGCATCTTCTATAAGCTTTCGTGCTGCTTCATCTGTTTTGCCTTGAACCTTGTATCCCCCCATCCTATGAATTGCCTGCGGTGTAAGTCCTATATGCGCCAGAACTGGAATTTCTGCTTTTGTCAGGGCTTTGACTATATCTTCAACCTCTCTGCCACCCTCAAGCTTCACTCCCTGAGCCCCGCCTTCCTTGAGAAATCTTCCAGCGTTTCTCAGGGCATCCGTAATGCTTGTCTGATATGATAGATACGGCATATCGCCTATCACCATTGCCCTGCTTGCTGCCCGCACAACCATCTTTGTATGGTATATCATCTCATCCATAGTGACAGGAAGGGTGTTTTCAAGGCCTTGCACCACCATTGCAAGAGAATCCCCAACTAAAATGGCGTCAATTCCAGCCTCATCCACCATCTTTGCAAAGGGGTAATCATATGCGGTGAGCATTGTAATCTTTTTCTTGTCTTGTTTCTTTTTAAGGAAATCGTTAATCGTTATTCTCATTATTTGCCAGTCTCATAGCTTTTAGATTTAATTGTAAATATCTGCCCCCATCCCATTCGTTTATTGTTGGGTAGAAGGCTGCATCAATCAATGCATTAGCCCCGACAAGCTCAAGATATCTGCCAAAATCGAAGCCTATGCAGTCAATGCTACGTCCGTTTTGCTTTAGAAGCATCTTGAGGTGGTTATTGCCCACTATTCTGGGATTATAGGGTTTCAGCCCCTTTGCGCCAAACAGCGGTTCATCGTTGCCTGTTCCAAATGGTTCGAGCCTCGAAAGTTCATTAATCAATTCGGCATTTATATCGCCAATCCTGACAGAAACATCAATATTCATGCAAGGAATAAGGTCTTCCTCGCCGAGACTATTTAATACAAAATTAGATATCCTTTGCCTGAAATGATCAAGCATATCTGCATGGAGACTTATTCCTGCAGCCTGCCTATGCCCCCCAAAGCCTTCCAGCAAGTCCCTGCACTCAACAAGACCGGCATAAATGTCAAAAGGCGGGATGCTCCGTGCAGAGCCTTTGAGAATATTATCTCTTACGGAAAAAACAAAGGCAGGACGGTAATATTCCTCTGCAAGCCTCGCTGCTACTATGCCGATTACACCCTCATGCCAGCCCTGAGAAGCCACAACTACTGCTCCTGCCTCAGAATCAGTTTTGCCTATCAGTTGTATAGCCTCATTATAAACAATTTCTTCTATCTTCTGTCTCTGAGAGTTTAAATCATTCAGCCAGAGTGCAAGCTCTTCCGCCTCTGCCTCAGATTTGGTGGTCAAAAGCCTTACTACATCTGTGGCATTAGACATCCTACCTGCGGCATTGATTCTTGGAACCAGAACAAAACTCAAAAATGTTGGTTTAAAAAAATCCTGCCTTATACCGGCGGCTGACTTGAGAGCCCTGATACCAGCCCTTTCGCCTGATTGAATCAAATCAATCCCCTTTTTAACAAAAATTCTGTTGTCGCCGAGCAACGGGACGATATCTGCGGCTGTTCCAAGGGCAGCAAGATCAAGAAATTCAATTGCGTCGTCAATATTGCCAAAGAGCGCTTGAAGCATCTTGAAAGCAACGCCCGCCCCTGACAAGAATGACTGGGAATAAGAGCAGGGTAAGATTTTAGGATTTACAACTACAAAGGCATCCGGCAATAATACTTCTCCATTCGGCGCCCTGACGGGTTCGTGATGGTCTGTGATAATCACCTCAATACCGAGCTTATCAGCTCTCTTAACAGCATCAAACGAAGAAATGCCGCAATCTACGGTGATTATTAAGTTTGCACCTATGTCCTTAGCCCTATCAAGACCTGAATCCCCAAATCCATAACCGTCTGTGAACCTGTCTGGAATAAAATAATCTGCATCAATTGAGAGTTTCTTCAACCCTTCAAACAGTATTGAAGTAGCTGTTAAACCGTCTGCATCATAATCTCCGCAGATTAATATCTTTTCATTGTTTTTTCTGGCTTTGGAGATTCTCTCTACAGCTTTTTTCATACCGTTTAACTCAAAAGGGTCTGAGAGCCTTTGAATATCTGGATTTAAAAAAAGTTCGATCTGCTCAGGTGTTTTTAGCCCTCTATTTATTAAGATTTGGGCGGAGGCAGAAGATACAGAGGCTATTTTTGAGATATAATCAATATATTCAGGGTTGGTCTTTTTTACATACCATCTGCAGTTTAAGCCGTTAAATGCCATCAAAGATATCCCTTTAAGGAAATACGGTTTTTCACTTTTTCTTGCGAATAATAGTTTGTTTCTTTTTGCTCAAAAGCATAACTATCGGACTCGCAATAAAAATCGAAGAGTAAGTGCCGACAGTAACCCCGATAATGATGGCTAAAGCAAAATCATGTATAACCTCTCCGCCGAAAATAAAAAGGGCTAATCCAGCGAGAAATGTTGTGAAAGATACGACGACGGTTCTGGAGAGCACTTCGTTAATGCTCTTATTTATTATGGAGTCGACAGCTTCCTTAAGCGACTTCTTGATATTTTCTCTTATCCTGTCAAATACCACAACTGTATCAGTCAGAGAATACCCTGCTATCGTAAGCAGGGCGCTGATGAATATAAGATTAATCTCTTTGTTTAAAAGATAAAATATCCCCAGAACAGCCATAACATCGTGAAAAGTGGCTAATGTGGCGCCGACGCCGAATTTAAAGTGAAACCTCCAGCCGACATATATCAAAAGCCCTACTATAGACATGGCAATCGCAAAGAGGGCATCCTTTTTCAATTTTTCGCCAACCTTGGGACCGATCTCGGTCACTGAGTCAATGACAGGGGTTTTATCAGCGAATTTCAAAGAAATCACCTGTATTATCCTTTCTGAAAATCCACCAAGTATTTCTTCCTGTTTTTTAATCCTGATTAAAACCTTGTTTTCTGTCGGCAAGTCCTGAAGGTCGAAATCCTTTATCTGTCCGTCGTCTAAAGCCTTTCTTATATCCTGAAGCGGAATATGTCCTGAAAACTTTACCTGTATAGCTGTGCCGCCCGCAAAGTCAACGCCCATGTTGGCTTTTCCAAAAAAAATCTGGACAACAGCAAATAAGCCAAGAATAACGAGCAATGCGGAAATAACAAAGGTATATTTCCTCATGCTCATAAAGTCAATCTTTGTGTTCTTTAATATCTCTATCATATACTTAATCTCTTGACTTCCCTTTTTGAATAGATTATATCGAAAACGGTTTTAGTTCCAATGAGAGCAGTGAATAGGTTTATAGCTATGCCAAGAGACAGGGTGACGGCAAAACCTTTGATCGGACCTGTCCCAAATTGGAATAGAACCAGTGCGGTTATGAGTGTTGTTACGTGAGAATCGAAAATAGTCCAGAAGGCTTTTTTATATCCGCTTTCTATAGCAGCCTTGGGCGTCTTGCCCGACCTTATCTCTTCCCTCATCCTTTCAAACATCAGGACATTCGAGTCAACTGCTATACCAATGGCAAGTATAATCCCTGCTATGCCGGGTAATGTAAGGGTGGCGTTCAATGACGCCATTGCGCCTAATAAAAGAACAATATTAAGAATAAGGGCAAAATCAGCGATGAGCCCTGAAACCCTGTAATAAACAAGCATGAAGCCAATCACAAGTATTGCGCCTATAATACCTGCCAGTTTCCCTGCATCAATCGAATCTTTACCCAGAGAAGGACCTACAGTCACATTCTGGAGCATCTTAACAGGGGCGGGGAGAGAGCCAGCCCTTAAAACGATTGCGAGATCCTTTGCCTCGTCAAGGGTAAAATTGCCCGTAATCTGAGCATTCCCACCGCTTATCTTTTCCTGAATAACTGGGGCAGAATATACATTTCCATCAAGTATTATAGCAAGCCTTTTTTTGACATTCTGGGCTGTAATGTCCTCAAAGAGCTTTGCACCTAATGCATTGAATGTCAATGAAACATAAGGCTCATTGAATCTCTGGTCAATGTTAACCCTTGCCTCGCTGAGGGTATCGCCTGTAAGCAAAGTCTTCTTTTTAAGAAGAATAGGTATTTTGGTAATCACACCTGTCTCTTTGTTTACAACCCTCTGGAATAATATCTCGTCTTCTTCTCCAAGCTTATTTTTGAACTTATTGACCAACGATTTTTCTTCATCAGGAAGAACATATGGCGGCAATTCAGCGGCAATAGGGGATTGATCATTTACGAGCTTGAATTCAAGGATAGCCGTTTTCCCAATAACATCAACTGCCCTTTTGGGGTCTTTGACGCCGGGCAATTGGATGACTATCTCATTTTCAGCCTGTCTGTGAATAGTAGGCTCAGCAACTCCAAACTGGTCTATCCTGTTTCTGATAGTCTCAAGCACCTGGTCCGATGCAGTCTTTTTAATATTCTCGATTTCCCTGGCTGAAAACCTGTATTTCAATTTATCTGCGCTCTCTACGAGAGACAAGGTCGGATATGTGTCCTCAATTATCTTCCTAATCTCTGGAGAAACAGGGCTCACTATTACAAGCAAACCTTCTCTTTTTATATCAGCCTTAATATTCTTTTTTTCTAAAACACTGACAAGATTAGCCGCAACCCTCTCAGTTGCTATATCAACAGCTTTTTCTTCCTCAACCTCAAATACAAGATGCAGTCCTCCCTGAAGGTCAAGCCCTAAAACTATCCCTTTATTGGGAAGATTTTCTTTCCACCACCCCGGCATATGCTCAAATACAGGGGTATTGGGCAAAAAGAAGATGGCAGATAATACAAAAGTGAAGGCGATAAGAATAATTCGCCAAAGCAAGCCTTTTTTCATCTAATCAGTGTCTCCTGTTAATCCTCTTCTGCATCAGGTCTTTTGGAAATGACATGACCCTTGCCTATCTTAATCTTCATATTTTCGCCGATTTTTACTGTTAAGGTCTCAATGCCGACAGCGTCAACGACTCCATAGATGCCGCCGGCTGTTATTATCTTATCTCCTTTTTTGAGGTTGTCTATCATATTCTTATGCTCCTTAGCCCTTTTCTGCTGAGGCCTTATAAGGAGCAAATAAAATATTACGAATATCAAAACAAGGGGGAGAATACTTATTAAAAAGTTTTGAATACCGCCTGCTTGGTCACCTCCCGGCGGGGGTCCCATAGCATAAACATCAGTGATTAAATTCATAAAAAACATCGAGCACCTCCTTTTTTTCTTTTGAGACTTAGCAAATTCCTTTTAAAAGTTTGACTGAATATACTAACAGTCTTTTATAAAAATCTCAAGCAGTCCTTCCCTCAAAAATAACGATAGAAAGGGGGATACCCACCTTCGGAGCATCAAAATACACTTTTTTAAGCTTGCAACTGTTTAAAAAACTCTTTTAGTTCTATTAAGCGCCTCTTTCAGGGACTAAAATCTCTTTTTAGCCTGAAATACAAGCTCATGCAGGCACAGCTCTGCATCAAAAGAAAAATCAAGAATATTATTGAACTTCTTAGCTACATCTTAACTCCTTTTTGTTTTTTTATTCATTTTTTGGGTGATATTTTATATCACTCATAAAATATAAACCAGAAGGAGTTTTCTTCTTTAGGATTCTATCGCTATTTTTGGGACATTTTATAACTTTGCCATTATTTGCAATATGTTTTATAATTTATGAAAAAAAATTTTAAGGAGGTTTTTGTTGTGAAGAAAAACAGGATTAAGTGGCTTTTGATTGGTGTAATTATGGTTTTATTGGCTTTTATCGCTGGATGTGCACAGCCTCCCACAAAGGAAATTGAGGATGCCACAAAGGCGGTAGCTGATGCAAAACTTAAAGAGGCAGATCAGTATTCTCAAGATATTTTTGCAAAAGCAGAAGGGGCTTTAAAAAAGGCTAAAGATTTAGTAGTTGCAAAGAATTATAAAGAAGCCAAAACCGCAGCTGAAGAGGCTATTAACCTTGCCAAACAGGCTGTCCAGGCAGTTGAAGCAAACAAAGCGAAAATGAAAGAAGAGGCGGAAAAAATAGTTCTCGATGTGCAAAGCTCTATGAATGAGCTCAAATCATCCGTTTCGCAGGCAATAAGAAAAAAGGCTCAAATTAACCAGCAGGAGATTCAGGGAGCAATAGGCAAGCTGGAGGTAGAATTGGTTTCAGCCAAAGAAAACCTTCAGGCAGGTAAAATTCGCAATGCCTTCGATCAGCTTTCAGCTATTTACAAAGAGCTCGAGTCTCAGAAAGAAATAGTAAAAGCTGCTTTGGGGGCAAAAGCTGATAAAAAATAATCTTTTAAGAAATTACCTTGCTTGCTAAATTTTAGTATCATTGGACCCCGCTCAGCATGACATAAAATTTATCTCAGACTGGGCGGGGTTAATAATTATTTTCTTAATGAACCTTTCTTCATGTTTTACTTATTTCCACGATTAATTTATATTGAACTTATATATGGCTCCCCTAATAATTGTTACTAATGACGATGGAGTACACTCACCAGGCTTAATTGCCCTTCTTCAGGCTATGAAGAAGATTGGAGATGCTTATATCATAGCCCCTGACAGGGAAAGAAGCGCCGTTAGCCACGCATTGACCCTTCACAGACCATTAAAGGTCGAAGAATTGCGTAAGAATGTCTTTAGCGTTAATGGCACGCCGTCAGATTGTGTAGCCCTTGGCATTAATAAGATTCTATCCCGCAAGCCCGACCTTATCGCGTCAGGCATAAATATGGGGGCGAATCTTGGAGATGATGTTACATATTCCGGCACCGTTTCAGCCGCTATTGAAGGCACAATACTTGGTGTTCCATCTTTTGCAATATCCCTCGCGGGCTGGAGACCTTATTTCTTTGAGACTGCTGTCCCTTTTGCAGTTGAGATTGCCCAGTATATACTCGATAAATCTCTTCCATACGATACACTGCTTAATGTGAATGTCCCGAATGTCAAAAAGAATCAGATAAAGGGGATTAAGCTTACAAGGCAGGGCAAAAGGGTTTATGACAACGCTATTCAGGATATCCTTTCACCATGGGGAGAAAAATATTACTGGATCGGGGGAGGCAACCCATACTGGGAACACGGAGAAGATATGGATATTCAGGCAGTTCTTGATAATTATGTCTCCATCACTCCCATTCATCTCGATCTTACTAATTATGATGCCCTTGAATATTTAAAAAGGACATGGAAAATCGGTGAAGACAGTGAGAGTAAAAAAAGCTGAAAAATATGATGTAATCATTGTAGGAGCAGGTCCTGCAGGTATTTTTTCAGCCATCGAGCTGACCAAGCATGCACCAGGACTCAAGGTACTATTACTCGAAAAAGGAAAAGATATCAATCATCGGATATGTCCCCTGCATTACTCGGGCGAAAAATGCCACTCTTGCCCGGTCTGTCAATTAATGAGCGGGTGGGGAGGTGCAGGAGCTTTCAGCGACGGGAAGTTGACCCTTTCGGCTGAAATAGGAGGTTATCTATCGAGATATGTTGATGCCGACTCACTCAGACAACTAATGAGCTATGTTGACAAGATATATGTCGAATATGGAGCTCCAGATTGCCTTTACGGCGAAGATGAAAAAGAGATAGCAAAGCTGAGAGATATGGCTGCAAAACAGGATCTCATCCTTATTCCATCAAAGATCAGGCATATCGGGACTGACAGATGCAAGGTCGTGCTTACTAATATGTGGGAGGATTTAAGAAATAAAATATCTACACTTTTTGAAGCTGATGCTAAGAGCATTATAATAAATAATAATAAGGCTGTCGGCATAGAATTGAGCGACGGCAGGAGATTATATTCAGATTATTTAATTGTTGCCCCCGGAAGGGCATTCTCAAAGTGGCTCGAAGGTGAAGCCAGAAGGCTTGGACTGACACTTCTAAAAAACCCCGTTGATATCGGCGTAAGGGTGGAAGTGCCTGCATCCGTTTTAGAGCATCTGACTAAAATTACTTATGAACCCAAAATTGTATTTTACTCTAAGAAGTTTGATGACAAAGTGAGGACATTCTGTTTTAACCCTTATGGTTTAGTGGTTAAGGAAAATCTGAACAGGATATGGACAGTCAATGGCCACAGTTATGCAGAGAAACAGACAAACAATACAAACTTTGCAATTCTTGTGAGCACATTTTTTACAGAGCCTTTCGATGAGCCAATCTCATATGGGATGTATATTGCTGGACTCGCCAATTTTATAGGAGGAGGCGTTATAGTTCAACGCCTTGGCGATTTAAGGATGGGACGCCGTTCAACGCCTGACCGAATCTCGAAAGGTATAGTAGAGCCTTCTTTGAAAGACGCTACCCCAGGTGATTTGAGTTTCGTTTTGCCTTATCGCCATCTCTCTAACATCCTTGAAATGCTGGAAGCCATGGATAATATTGCGCCTGGAATTAATTCAAGGCACACATTGTTTTACGGCGTTGAGGTTAAGTTTTATTCGATGCAGCTGAAGCTCTCGGGATGCCTTGAGACCGAGATTGACAATTTTTTTGCCGTCGGCGATGGAGCAGGTGTCAGCCGTGGTTTGATGCAGTCTTCTGCATCAGGAGTAATAGCGGCCAATGAAATATTGAAAAGATACAGTATTCAAACAACCGACGATTCAGAGGCAAAGAAATGAACGGGTATGAGAAGCTCAGAAATTTAATGGTTGATACCCAGCTTATACCAAGGGGTATAAAAGATAAAAGGGTTCTTGCAGCCATGAGACAAGTGCCAAGACATCTTTTTATGCCAGAGACAAGCAGACATGAAGCTTATGAAGATATGGCACTGCCTATAGGCGAAGGACAGACAATTTCACAGCCCTATATGGTTGCCATAATGACAGAACTTCTGGAATTAAAGGGCAACGAAAAAGTGCTTGAAATAGGAACCGGTTCAGGCTATCAGGCGGCTGTACTCGCCGAACTTGCCCGTGAGGTTTATACGATTGAAAGGATTCAGGCATTGGGCGAACAAGTTGGAACCAACCTAAAAGATATGGGTTATGAGAATATTTATGTTTACATAGGTGACGGTTCAAAGGGTCTAGAGGAAAAGGCGCCATTTGATAGGATAATAATAACTGCGGCGACCCCAAAGATTCCAGCTTGCCTTATAAATCAGCTTAACGAAAACGGTATCATAGTTGCCCCTGTAGGACAGAGGTTTTCTCAGGTCCTCATAAAACTCAGAAAAACAAAAGGCAAGCTGGACGAGGAATATCATACCCCTTGCGTATTTGTCCCTCTCATTGGGGAGCATGGCTGGAAGGATTAAAAGTTTTATTATAAGTCATCCCACGCCCTTACACATATCAATTCAATGTCATCCTGAGCTTGTCGAAGGATGAGCTTAACAATCACAAGTTAATAAACAGCTTTATTTTATCTCCCTCAGCTTATATTTCCTGCTTCCAAGTCCGAGTCTTTCAGCTTCTTCTATCTGGATGTTATATGGTCTCTTGTGAAGGATTTGGAGTATATCATCTCCCTCTTTTAACTTTTCATCAGATGCTAAGGATGACGGCAAAGGAGTCTCCTTAAGGAGCATGTCAACCGATGCCTGCTCAATCGCCACGATATCATCAGAGACAAGTATTCCCACATCCTGTATTACAGGAACATCTGCGGCAGGCATACAATCACACTCAGGCTGGATTTCTGTGAGAAAGTTGATAAAAATAACTTTATTTTTCTTAAAAGTTCCCAAGACAGCAGCGGAGGCTTCAGCTAAAGATTTTAAAAATGTCTCGTTATCGCTGGGCATTGTGAGTCCACCTTCTGGACAAACCCTTGTGCATCTGCCGCACCGCCAGCACCTCTCATTATCTACCTTAAGTTTATTGTCCTTGAAATCTATGCAGTCCAAAGGACATATTTCCTGACACTGATAACACAGGGTGCATTTTTCCTCATCCCAGTTCAGGATGCCTTCCCCAATGGTATGCATCGCCCCCCTTCCGCACTTCCACCCGCAGTGTCTATGACTTCCGCTCACAGCACCCATCGCAATGTTTTTTATAGCGCCTGCGTAGCCAGCGTTTATATGACCTTTTACATGTGAGCATACAACCATTGCAGGGACATCGTATATCAGGGTTGCCACCGCAATCTCTCCGAGAATCTCACCTGATCGGATGAGCATATTGTCATTGCCGTATAATCCATCTGCAAGAACAACAGGGGCGCCAACTGACAGGTGATTAATCCCGTTCTGATTAGCTACCTCAAGGTAGTCAAGACCCTTGATTCTAACCGTATCAGTTACAAAAGGTTTAGCCCCTATTGACTTTAATTTATCAACAACTCTTCTGAGAAAAACGGGTCTGACAATCCTGTGGGCTCCTTCAGAGCCGAAATGCGTCTTGACGGCGACCCATTCATTCTTGTTGAAGTAAGTTGAGAGATTTATTTCGTTCAATAATCTCTCGAGCTTGCCAGGCATACTGTCATCGTATTTCCATTTAGTTACCCTTGCTGATGCAAAATATACCAACGACATGATTCCACCTCACTACTGAAATGCAAAAAAATTAGGTTTATTTCTCTATTATCTTAACCTTCATCTCGATCCTTTCAATCGGATTGTCTCTTGCGTCTCTCTGCTGGCTCACGATTTTGTCGGCAACATCCATCCCTGATGCAACTTCGCCAAAGACGGTATATTGTTTGTCAAGAAAAGGGGCGTCAGCAACGCAAATAAAAAACTGAGACCCGGCGCTGTCTGGATGGGCTGCCCTTGCCATTGAAAGTATGCCCCTCTTGTGGGATTTATTATTGAACTCGGCTTTTATAGTATATCCAGGCCCGCCCATGCCGTGTTTTGATTTATCATGGCTGGTTGAATTCGGGTCGCCGCCCTGAATCATAAAACCGGGTATTACCCTATGAAAAATAGTGCCGTCATAAAAGCCCTTTTTAGCAAGGTCAATAAAGTTTTTAACATGATTGGGCGCTAGATCCGGAAAAAACTTGAGCTCTATGCTTCCAAATTTTGTTTCAATGACAGCCTTTGTTTCTGACATCTTTTTTATCTCCTCCTTAGTGAAAGCCTGTTTTTTTACTTCAGCATTAACTGATACAGCAAAAAATAAAACTATTATAAGATAAAGATATGTTTTAGCTAATTTCATCGCCACCTCCCTAAAATATCCTGATTAAAAATCATATCATAAAGTTCCAATTAAATTACATTCTAAATCCATACCCATCCAAAATAAATTCTTATAGACTTTGCAATCAGAAGGAAATAACACAATTTCTGGTGCCAAAGCCACGGGTAACCTCAATGAGGCTGAAGAGGAAGAGGAAGTGGAAGCCTCGACTGCCGATACTTCAAAACTAAGTATGAAATCTCACAAAGGCTTGCACATGTGAGAAAGTAGTTCTTGGGCAAAGAAATCGTGTCACATCCCTGCTTAAATATTATTTGGACACCTGCGATTCTAATCGTAAATTTTCTATTGCTTTTTAATCTAAGGAGAATCAGTGTTTTGCAACTTTTTTAAAATCCGCAATAACTTCTGTTTTAAATTCTTGTTTTTTTTGCTCTATAATTGGCTCCTCATCCCTCTTATATGTCTGAATATACACAACATCTTTATCGTTGCGTCTTTCGATCTTTATAATTGCGATAGAGAATTCAGGCTCTTCATATTTAAGCCTTTTGATAACCATTTTCCATAATAGCCCCTTTTCTATAAAATAAGGTAGAGCTAAATATGAACATAAAAATACAGAAATTACCAATATCATCGCACATAAAGATCTTCTAATAATATCCTCATCCTTCATTTTTAATTAGCCACCTCTATTTTACTGATTGAATAACTATATTTTAGCTTTAATATAGTATGATTTTCATATTTTAATGGATTTCTCCTGTCTGACAAGGGTCATTCCATCTTGCTTCACTTGCGTCAATTAACTTTTAGCGCCATTGATTGCCGCACTTGTTGCATTCAAATCAAGTTGTTAGCATATCTACGGCATCGGCAATAACAGTGACTGCATATAGAATTTCTTCTTCTGTAGTCATTTTTCCTGTTGAAAATCTTATTGTCCCTCTTGCCCATTCAGGCGGAGCATTCATAGCAGACAGAACTGGCGAGATTTTTTCTTCCCCTGAATGACATGCGGCGCCGGCAGAGACTGCAACGTGTTCCTTTATGTTTGAAATAAGGTCATTTGCGCTTATTCCCTGAAAGCTCAGGCTTAATGTGTTTGGAAGTCTTTTTTCTGGGTGTCCGTTCAGCCTCATCTTTTTTACTCGTTCCATGAGTCCATGATGCAGCACATCCCTTGTCTTTTTCATTTGCAAGCTATTTTTTTCAAAATCTCTCTTAGCTATCTCACAAGCCTTTCCGAGCCCCACAATCTCAAGGACATTTTCAGTTCCAGCCCTTAAGCCCTGCTCCTGTCCGGCGCCATGCATGAACTTTGTTAATTTAGTGCCCTTTCTAATATAAAGAGCCCCAACACCTTTAGGGGCATATAGTTTGTGTCCGGCTATTGTTAAAAGGTCAACTTTCATTGAATTTACATTTGTCGGAATTTTGCCGATAGATTGTGCTGCATCAGAGTGCAGAATAATCCCATACATCTTAGCCACATCAGCAATCTCTTCAATCGTTTGAATTGTTCCTACTTCATTATTGGCATGCATAATGGTTATCAAAATTGTCTTTTTTGTAATTGCTCTTTCGATGTCAGTTGGGTTTATGAGTCCAGATTCATCAACAGGCACATATGTTACTTCAAAACCTTTTTCACGGAGAGATTCACATACCTCAGTTACGGAAGGATGTTCTATTTGAGAGGCGATTATGTGGTTTCCGCGATTGCTATAAGCAAGGGCGGCGCCTTTTATCGCAAAATTATTGGACTCCGTCCCGCCGCTTGTGAATATGATCTCATCGGCAGAGCAGTTTAGCAGCAATGCAACCTGTCTTCTGGCGTATTCAATGGCTTCTCTTGCAATCTGACCGTATTGATGGCTACTGGAAGGATTGCCGAAATGGTCGGTCAAATAAGGAAGCATTGCAGAGATGACTTCTGGGTCATGCGGGGTTGTTGCGTTATAATCAAGATAGATTGGTTTTTGCATTTAGCCTCCTAATTTCCAAAAATAGAGATAGGATCATAAACCTGTTGATTGGTCATTGAGAGAACCTATAAGGTTCGTGTCAATCTCATCAGAAGAGGCGAGATTGCTTCACCCCGCTCGCAATGACAAGGTGCCTATCGCTATTTTATTGATTATTGAAGTTATTCGCTCTGTATAATTATGCTATGATTATATATTTTTGACAATCTCTTTGAATTTTAGATTTATAGAGTGGACTGAAAAATGGAAAGAGAAATCGTTTTCTTTCTTTCGACAACTCCTTACAGCTTTGAAAACATCCATAGTATATTGAAAATCGGAGATGCCGCCCTTAGGAGAGGGTTAAAGGTTAGAATTATTGCATCAGGGGATGGTGTTTTTTCGATTGTTAAAGGACAACTTCCAAAGTCATTATCAGCTTTGGAAGACCTTGTGGGACGTGGACTGAAGGTTGATATTTGAACAGGTTGCATGATGACCCGCGGTCTTGCGGGAGACGATACCCTTGAAGGCGGAGAGATGAGTTCATTGAAAGGACTTTTTAATGTCATTAAATCGAATCCTGTTTTTTTGAATTTCGGTGTTTAGAGAGGGGGATTTAATGGAAGGCATAAATATAATTTTAAGAAAGCCGCCATACGGCACTGTAGATGCATCTGAGGCAATAAGGCATGCCCTTGGTGGCATAACTGAAGAATTATCGGTAAATCTTGTATTAATTGATGGCGGTGTGAATGCTGCACGAAAGGGGCAGTTTGCAACTAATACTGAATATTTGAGTATTGAAGAAGGCATGAGGGATTGTATTGATATGGGTGTTAATATTTATGCTGACAGAACGTCCCTTAAGGATGAGTGCGTTGAGGTTCAGGAACTAATTGAGGGTGTAAAGGTGGTGGGCAGTTCTGAAATCGTAGAAATGTTAAGTTCTTCGTCTGTAACAATGATATTTTAACATCGGATAAATAGATGCTTGTGATAATTAAAAGTGCTCCTGATACAACCGA
>DAIQAO010000040.1:0-17275 GCA_036781645.1 Dissulfurispiraceae bacterium | reverse complement strand
TACAATTTTAGAAGAAGAAGGCACGATACTCATCGTCAGAATAGTTTACAGGAAGGAGGTTTATCTGAAGCCATGAAAGAAGAACATGAAGAATTGATGGAACTTAAACATGACCCCGACCCATATTACAAAAAGGCTTTTCCTATTGTTTTCATAATATTTGCTGTATATCTTGCCTTTATTTTTCTTAGAAGCTAAAAAGGAGAGGGATATTAGATGGAAAAAAAATATTTTTTTGATGATCCCAAAAATGTTAAAAGGTTTTTGCTTACATTTTTTGTATCGCTCATTCTGCTTATTATTATTGACCTGTTTATACCCAAACATCCCTATTTTCCATATGAAGGGTTCCCTTCATTCTATGCGACTTTCGGCTTTGTTGCCTGTGTTTTACTTGTTTTAGCCGCTAAGTTTATCTTGCGCCCCATAGTGAAAAGAAGGGAGGATTATTATGATAAATGAATTGCCTCCTTTTCTGATATTCTTTGTAGGCGCTTTGATTGTTCCTTTTTTAAGAGGCTATCTTAAACAGGCATTTCTACTGCTAATACCTGTAGTTGGATTCTGGAATCTACTGAATCTTCCCGAAGGGGTTTACTGGACAGTCAATTTTCTTGACTATAAGCTAATTTTTGGCAAAGTTGACAGGATGAGTCTGGTATTTGGGTATATCTTTACAATAATATCCTTTATAGCACTCTTATATGCTCTAAAAGTGAATGACAACAACCAGCACGTTTCGGGTTTGCTTTATGGTGGCAGTGCGCTCGGTGCGGTCTTTGCAGGAGATTTCATTTCTCTTTTTATATTCTGGGAAATAATGGCTGTAACTGCAACCTTCATTATCTGGGCAAGCAAGACGAAGGCTTCTCAAAATGCTGGGTTGAGATATCTTTTAGTCCATATCTTTGGCGGATTGTGCCTCTTTGTAGGCATAATCATGCACGTTTATCAGACAGGGTCGATAGAGTTTGGCTATATAGGTTTGGGCAGCACGGCGTCTTATTTCATTTTGTTGGGGTTCGGAATAAACGCTGCTTTTCCAATACTTCATGCATGGCTTCCCGATGCCTATCCAGAGGCAACTTTCTCAGGAACTGTTTTTTTGAGTGCATTTACAACAAAGACCGCTGTTTATGTCCTTGCAAGGTCATTCCCCGGCACTGAAATCCTCATTTGGATCGGAGCAGCCATGACCGCATTTCCGATTTTTTATGCGGTTATTGAAAATAATCTGAGAAGGGTTCTTTCATACAGCCTTATCAATCACGTTGGATTTATGGTCACCGGAATCGGGATAGGGACACAGTTGGCATTAAACGGGACTGTAGCACATGCATTCTGCCATATACTTTATAAGGCGCTTCTATTTATGTCAATGGGAGCCGTTTTACACCAGACAGGAAAGATAAATGCTACAGACTTAGGCGGTCTATACAAAACCATGCCCCTGACAGCGCTATTTTGCTGCATAGGCGCAGCCTCGACCTCTGCTTTTCCCCTTTTCAGCGGCTTTGTAAGCAAATCAATGATAGTAAGCGCCTCAGCCGAAGGGGGGCTCACCATCATATGGTTTATGCTTATTTTTGCCTCTGTCGGAGTTTTCCACCACTCAGGCATAAAGATACCTTATTTTGCATTCTTCTCACATGATTCCGGGATAAGGGCAAAAGAACCCCCATTGAATATGCTGCTGGCAATGGGAATAGCCGCATTTTTGTGTGTGTTTTTAGGAACTTTCCCAGGTTTTTTATACAATATCCTTCCTTATCCTGTGGACTATAAGCCTTACACGGGCTACCATGTGATTGATCAATTGCAACTGCTTTTCTTTTCAGCATTAGCCTTTATATTATTAATGCGTTCAGGCAACTATCCTGCAGAAATAAGGTGCGTAAATCTTGACTTTGACTGGTTTTACAGAAAAGGAGCCAATGCATTTATGTGGGTTTTGAGAAATCCTCTCACCATTTTAGGCGCCATGTGGAACGCTGTTGTATTTTCTGCCGTACCTTCGTTTTTGGTCTGGATTATTAAGAACCCAAAGGCGGTAGCGAGGATTGCTTTGGATTCAGTTTTGATCATAGTAACCAGCGGTGATACAAAAGCAAGACTTCAGGAGAGAATTAAGAAAGAAATTGAAATATATCCAGGTGATGTGATTAGAGAGATGCCGATTGGCTTTACCGTTCTTGGTGCAACGCTAATATTATTCGCCTACATGCTGATTTACTACGTTACATAACAAGCTTTCCTAAAAAGAGTGGAGCGTCTGGTTCTGACCTAATATATCTATCATATTGTCAAAAGTTATTTCCCCTCTCCATCTCCACTCAAGAGGGAAGGTTTGTTCTATATTTCAATATGTTTTAAAACACTTTTTCATAGAATTTTTGATGCTACCCTTTGACTTGCCGAATAATATTCCAAAGGGCTTCGCCCCTGTAATGATATTGAATGCCCTCCACCATATCCAAATTACTGCCCGTTTTTGCTTGAAGTTTTTATAGAATCTTTACCGATATTCTATTATTACTAAGGAGTGAATAAGTAAGGCGTCACTATTGATCTCTCCCTCGCCCCTCTTTGGCAAAGAGGGGAACACTTCCATTAATCCCATCTTAAGAGAGTGTAAACATACCTCCTGGCGCCTGCCCCGAGCTCAGTCAAGGGGGGAAAGGGAGGTTAGGAGGGATTTTATAATATACTTATGATACCATTAGTTCCTCAGTCCCTCTTTGGGCGATAGAGAGTGTGGCAGGGTCATCAAATGTCACATAGTGCCAGTCTTTAGCAGTTCGCGAACCGCCCCTACCACTCTTTCTCTATTTTTGGTTTTCAAATGTTTCTTGACTTTTAGTTCTCAAAGTAGCTACTATAGCTACAAGGAGATAGGCATGCAAATAGTGGGGGTTAAAGAATTAAAAAATAAACTTACTCATTATCTAAATCTTGCTAAAGGGGGAAATAATATTATTGTGACTCACCGGGGCAGCCCAGTTGCGATACTCCACAATCTTGAAAATATCGGTAACGAAGTAAGTCTTGAAGAAAAACTCGCTGTTCTGGTAAAACAGGGTAAGATAAAGCTGCCGCTAAAAAAAGGTGGTTTTTTGAAAAAGATACAGCGTCCAACAATAAAGGGGAAGTTGCTTTCAGAGACTGTTATTGAGGATAGACGATGATCTTTTTCGATACGAGCGCTTTGGTCAAGAGATATGTTTATGAAAGCGGCAGTGAAAGGGTAGACGAGATGCTCGAAAAAAACATTATGTCTTCAGCTATCTCAAAGCTCGCTTATCCTGAAATCTTGGCTGCTTTTACGAGAAGATGTAGAGAAGGTGAATATTCAAAGGATTGGCTTGATAAGATTATCAATAATTTTCATATTGAGATGGAAAAATTTCTAATAATTGAGCTGCAAGATGAATTGCTGCCCATAGTAAGAAGATTAATATCAAGGCATCCTCTGAAAGGAGCTGACGCAGTCCATCTGGCTTCAGCACTATGGTTAAGAGATAATATTGTCGTAGATGTTTCTTTTTCTGCTTCAGATATAAATTTGCTTAAAGTCGCAGAGATAGAAGGGTTAAAAATAATAAATCCGATGGAATGAAAAAGAGTTCTAAATACATGTGAGTATTTCATTTTGACTCTTCTATTACCTTAGTTTATTTAGAAAAAACATTAAACTACTATGCTTAGTATAATCTGGACTCGTTTTAAGAAAAACCGCCTTTCCGTTATCGGATTGGCTGTCATCTTATTGCTTTCAATAATTGCTTTATCAGCCCCGATTATTGCTCCCCATGACCCTATGCGGATTGATGTTTATAATGTGCTTTCGCCTCCGACAGCTTCACACCCCTTCGGGACCGACGAACTTGGCAGGGATGTCCTTTCAAGAATGATATGGGGAAGCAGGGTCTCTCTCAAGGTCGGTTTTATTGCCGTTGGCATAGCAATCCTCATCGGCAGCCTGATAGGCTCTCTCGCGGGGTATTATGGGAAGGCTGTTGATGCGGTCTTGATGAGGTTCGTGGATGTTATGCTTGCCTTCCCAACCTTTTTTTTAATACTTGCCGTAATAGCGATTGTTGAGCCGGGCATCTCAACTATAATGATTGTAATCGGCGTTACAGGCTGGATGGATGTGGCAAGACTGGTAAGGGCAGAGTTTCTCTCTCTGAAGGAGAGGGAATTTATTATGGCAGCTCGAACCTTAGGGGCAAGTGATTTCAGAATAATATTCAGGCACATCCTTCCTAATGCCCTCTCTCCTGTTTTTGTGGCAGCGACCTTCGGGATTGCAGGCGCAATCCTTATTGAATCCAGCCTTTCCTTTTTGGGTCTCGGCGTTCAGCCTCCTGAGCCAAGCTGGGGCAATATACTGACCTCTGGAAAGGATAATATAACAGTAGCATGGTGGCTATCGCTTTTTCCTGGATTAGCGATACTTCTAACTGTTTTAAGCTATAATCTTGTAGGAGAAGGTTTACGAGATGCCCTTGACCCGCGGCTCTGGAGTGAACAATCAATCAACCGTTCGAGATAATCAAAGTTTAACTTACGCCCTCAAGGCAAACTTGCACCCCTTTCATTGCGCTGGAATTAAATAATAAAGGGCATTGGAGATTGGCGATTACCTGTTCTCCCTCTCTTCTTATGATTACAAGAACTGCGAGGTCATCGTCATTTTCAAGCTCAAGAAGCGCCTTTACTTGTTCATCAGGCGAGATGCTGAAATCAGGTTTGATAAACTGTGGTTCCACTACAATAAAGGCAACATCAGGGTCATCCACTGCCTGAAGCCATTTTAGCTGGGTATCTTTATAGTCCATTAATATGTATCTTTTAATCTGCCGAAAACCCGGAATGCCTTCGGGGAAGTGTATTATTTTCTCCTTTTGAACCTCGATAATGCCGAACCTTGATGTGTGAAAACTAATCATTTTTGCTTCATTCCTCTTTTTTTTAGTCCCTCTTTTATTTTCACAAATTCATCTATGCTCAGGGTGGATGCAAGGATATTTTCGAGTTTTATCTTATCGTAAAGCTCTTTGCGGTAAATCTTCATTGAGGAGGGGGCGTCAATGCCCAGTTTCACATGGTTTGCATCTATTTCTATAACTGTAAGGGTGATATCATCGCCAATTTTTATAGATTCGGATATCTTCCTTGTAAGGACGAGCATTATATTTTTTTAGATTATCTTAAGAAATCAAATAACGATTGAGAAAGCTGTTTAACAGATGACTGCCTTAAAGCCTGGATAGCAGTTTCGCCCCTGGAAATGTCGCTTATTACCTTTGCCAAGTCCACATCTTCAGTCTCAGAGAGAACTGTTCTTAGGTTCAAGGTGCTGTCTTCATTATTTGCAATCTGGTTGTCAAGGCGGTTGAGTATCGCCCCTGCATAAGCCTGATGGTCTATTAAGTTGCTGAAAGCCCTTTCAAAAGGTCTGATCATTGCATGAATCCTTGTCACGTCGTTGCTATTCAGTGCATTGGTTAAGATGTCGCTCATCTGTATGATATTAGAGAAGCTAAAAGAATCCAGAACGGTTGTATTGTCAGTATCCCTGATTTCAACATTTATTGTTGTGCCTGTGCCGGGGATATAATGGATATACCTGCCGTCATTGAGGATGATTTGCTCCGCAGCCGCCATTGTATAACTGAATACATGCGACCCCGGAATATTGATGGGTACTGCCGCACCTTTGTCAATTAATACATTAATATACCCTTCATCACCCTGATAATTATAGATGGATGAATCAAAAGACTGAACATCAGTCCTGTAACCTGAAAACATATACCTGTCCCTAAATTTACTGTTCGCAAGTTTTAAGAGGTGGTCTCTTAACTGTCCGACCTCACTCCCGATAGCTCTTCTTCCAAGGGCATCCTGAGCCCCGGTCACACCTGCAAGCGTGAGTTCCTTAATCCGGTTTAGAGTGTCAGCTACAGATGATATGGTCATCTCTGTAAAGCTTAGATGAGAGACTGCCTCGTCAATATTTTTCATGTGTTGGGCGTTGAGATTGATATTTAATTTATAATCAAGAGCCCTGGTTATTCCAACGACATCATCAGAAGGCTTATTTATCTTTTTGCCCGTAGCGAGCATCTCATTGCTGTCCGACAAGCTCCTGAGATTTCTCTGGAGAGAACGGATAAACTGATCATATATCATGAATGATGTGACTCTCATAGATTTAATATGGTCTGCAATAATTCGTCTGTTACTTTTATCATTTTTGCAGAGGCTTCATATGCACGTTGAAACTTTATCATATTAACTGCCTCTTCATCCAATGAAACACCCGAGATTGACTCCCGTCTATTGGAGATTTCCATTAATAGATTTTCTTCAAATGAATAGCTGTCCCGTGAGGCGGAGGCAAATGATGCAACCTCAGAAACTATGCCTCTGTAATAATTTGCAAAGGTTAGGTTGCCGAGATTTCCTATTGGGTTCTGTGAGAGGGCTACAATCGCCTGAGCATTAACATTATTTGCTGGAAGTCCGGTATTGGTGGATGATGCCGCTATCCTTTTTGGGTCAGTTAGGACAACCTGAAAATTTCTGATTGCATTTGTTAAAGGGCTGACAAAGAATCTATCAGCAGGGGTAATAGCGCCTGTGATGGTTATGCTTATGCCTTCAAATGTAATAGGAGTCCCTGAACTGTATGAACCTGTAGCCGCGACGGTTCCAGTGCTTCTGTTTGTCACAAAGTAATTATTAGCCGCATCAAATGTGATATCATATTCATCGAGTGTCAATGTTGTATCGTCTGTTATGACTGCGGATGTGATATCAGCGCCAGCGGAAAAATCTCTATAAGAAAGACTGAGAGGTCCAAAAAAATCGTTTCCTGTGGATGCATCCAAACCGAAGCCCTGACGATGCTGGATATTAATTTCTTTAATCAGAGATGCTATGAGTCGGCGGAATTTAGTTTGTATGTCGTTTCTGATGTCCTGTCTTGCTTCCAGCAGACCGCTAACCCTGCCCTTTTCAATATATCCTGTTATGTTAAGTCCGTCAAGATATAAGTCCTTATCGCCGTTTTGATTGAGTCTGGTGGATAATTCATTTGCCCTTGTTTGATAGACAAGGTTTCTCATTCCCACCATTATAGTTATTGAGCCGAAATCGTCCTCATATGAAATAAAATCAACAAGCTCGCCTAATTCATTCATAAGAAGCTGACGCTTGTCCCTAAAGTCATTGGCGGTGCCGGTGCCTCCTGCCTCAATCTGCAATATTTTATCGTTTAGTGTGGCTATATCTGAGGCAATCTTATTTATCCTTGAAGCCAAATTATCCAATTCCTCGTTTATATAACGCACATTGTCCAATAAATCCTGCTCTATCTTTTTAGTTGAGTTAACAAGGGCATAAGCCCTCTGAAGCAAAACAACCCTCTGGGGCGAACTCTCTGGATTTGTAGCTACCTCGTGCCACGCATTGAAATAATCATTGAGCGATTTTGAGAGTCCATAGTCTTTTGCCTCATTGAATATTTGCTCAATCCTGCCATATGTTTCTTTAAGGGAATAGGATCTGCCGTAATTCTGGTGCTGGCTCAGGAGCTGTGATTGTATGAAGCTTTCATAAGACCTTCTAATCCCTAAAAAAATCACTCCTCTGCCCATCATCCCGCCTTTGCCCAGAACGGGTGTTGCGGTAGTAAGCAAGGCTTCCTGACGGCTGAATCCGGGCGTATTAATATTGGCAATATTATGGCTTACAACATTCAATGCCCTCATATTGGCATAGAGCGCCATCTTGCCGATATCGAGCATTCCAAGAATAGACAATTAGACCTCCCTTGAAATTATCCGAACTTTCTGGATGTTATTTGTGTCAAACCCGGCAGAATCAAGAAACCCAAGAGTATTTTTAAATAAATTGACCGAGCGGTCAATCAGAATCCTATTAAACTCATTAAGTTCTGTTATGTTCTGAAGCAGGGATATAATCTGAAGACGCATAGACTCGAAAGAATCATCCCCTGTATCCTGATAGAGCATGTTAAGATTAACCTCTCCGGATATGCCTTTTTGAACAGAATATTTTTTTAAAAGCCTTTTCCTCTCATCCTCGAGGAGTCTTAATCTTATCAAGATAGTATCTTTTTCCTTGGAGCAGACTTCAATCTCGGAATGATTCACATTGATAAGGCATATTTTCTCTCTCTGTAAAAGGCTCTGGAGCATACTATATGCAGTTATCTGTTCTGTCAGGATATCCTTTATGCAGTCGGTGACGGTCATATCTCATTCAGGATGCTCTCGGCTATTTTGGTAGGATTAATTTCGTAATTTCCCGACTCAATCGCCTTTTTGATTTCAGCAACTTTTTCTGCCCTGATATCAGGCATCTGGCTTAGCACAGACATAAGCTCCGCAATCTCTCTTGCTTTAGAAGATATGTCAACCCTGTCGGATGCGGAGGCTTTTGAAGCTTTTTGTGGAGCCTCCTTTGCCTCTTGCTTAACGACTTTCTGGACATTCTGGTTTAAATCCTGTAGTTGAGGCGGTTTGTTGTCATATATTTTCATCTTAACCCCCTTTAGAAGGCTTTTATTTTATTATCGGAATTTTATAAATATTTCTTTAATTTTATCAGAAATCAAGGCTTTTCGGAGGTCTTTTCAGTCTCCGCTTTAGACTGCTGGATATATTTCCCTCTATCAAAGCTCCTCATGAGCATCTCTTTAATGCCAAAACCTTTTTCAGCACATAGCTTTGCGAGCTCCATATCGAACAGACTCGTATAAATATCGCCTCCAAGCCCGCCTTTTAAGGATTGACCTGTAGTCTTTCTCATAGCCTTGATTAATTCGTATGCAAAAAGAGCCTCCATCTCTTTTGCGACAACTTTAATCGCTTCAGCGTCTTTCCTTCCCTTGAGGGATTCAAGGGGAATGGGATTTCCTGATGGCACATCAGAAACAGACATTTACATTATCTCCAGTTCAGCTTTTAAGGCGCCTGATTTCCTCATAACCTGAAGTATTGAAATCAGGTCTCTTGGAGTAACTCCAAGGGCGTTCAGCGCCTTGACTATCTCACCGAGCGTGACGCCTGAGACCTGCACAAGCGAAGCCTTTTCTTCCTTTACCTTTACTTCCTGCTTGGGAACTACTACTGTTTCAGCGCCTGGTGGGGCAAAGGGAGGCGGCTGGGAGACCTGAAATTCCGTTTTGACTTCTATCGTGAGGTTGCCATGAGCTATTGCAATAGGAGATATCTTCACATTATCGCCTATAACTATAGTCCCTGTCTTCTCATTTACAACCACCTTTGCAGGTAAATCCACAGACACATTTATTATCTCGACCTGAGATATAAAATCGGCAATCCTGTTGGTGTATGCAGGAGGTATTTTAATCCTTACGGAAGAAGGGTCTGTTGTAAAGGCAAGCTCTGACTGCATGGTTTCATTGATTTTCTTTGTGATTAGGCTGGCTGTAGTGAAGTCTGGCTTATGAAGGAAAAGCCTCAATTCACCATTACTCCCAAGGGTAAATGGCGGGTCTTTTTCTATAAGGGCGCCTTCGGGCACCCTTCCAGCTGTCGGATGGTTCTTTTGAACTTTGGCGCCGCCGCCTCCCCCTATAAAACCGCCTATTGAAACAGGTCCCTGCGCAAGGGCATATACGTTCCCATCCGCTGCCCTCAATGGCGCAATGAGCAGTGTTCCTCCTTGTAAACTTTTTGCGTCTCCGATAGTGGATACGAGCGCATCAATTCTCAATCCGGGTTTCGGAAAGGGGGGAAGTGTTGCCGTAACCATGACTGCTGCTGCATTTTTTGCTTTTATTTCATTAGGTTTTACTGCCAGCCCCATTCTCTGGAGCATATTGGCTATACTCTGCATCGTAGAAATTCCCTTGTCCCCTGTTCCTTCAAGCCCTACAACGAGCCCATATCCTATCAACTGGTTCTCTCTTACCCCTTCGAAATTTGCTATATCTTTTATTCTTTCTGCTTTTACTTCAGTGAATAGTGAATGATGGATAGTGAATAATAATAGAAAGAAAAATAAAATTTTTATAATGAAGTTCATGTTGAGGTTATTAGTCATACTTAATCTCGTTATCTAAAATGGCCAGACCCTGTCAATAAATCTTGCAAGCCAGCCTGGTCTTTGCTTGTCCTGAATAATGCCGTCTCCTACAAAGAACACCTCGGCATTTGCCACCTTGCTGCTCAAAACAGTATTATCAACCATTACATCTTCAGTTCTTATCATTCCTCTTAGAACGAGTATCTGTTTTTCATGATTTATTGTGATTTCCTTTCTTGACTCAATAACTAGATTGCCATTCGGCATAATCTCCACTACTGTAGCTGTAATAGTCCCTATCAATTTCCCTTCTCTATTGGTAGCTCCACTTCCCTGGAAGTCACTTTCCATAGAGCCTTTAACTGAAGGTTTAAAAGTATTGCCCTTACCGAAGAGATTAGTAAGATTAAAATCAAGAGGATAACCAAATATTGTATCAACTCCTGCGTCAACTTCGGACTTTCTGCCTGTTTTTGTATCAGCCTTCCCCGAACCGGCAATAGTCTCTATAACCCTGATGGTTACAAGGTCGTTGAGCCTTCTCGCCCTGTTATCTTCATAAAGGCTTGCCCTCTCAACCCAGAGAGAATTTGCAGAAGGCTTCTGCACCCTTTCTTCCTGATATACATATTTGGGAGGAGGCGGAGGCAGTTCCGGCGTGGTAGCGCATGAATTAAGGAATATCAAAACGCTCAAAGCAAGCAAAGATGGATATTGTATGCATTTCGCCAGCGAAGAGCTTGTGCCTATAATTCTAAAACTCAACTTTAACAGTGTTTTCATCTATGAGAACCCCTGAAATGATTTTTTTGGAGGCAGGATTGATAACCTTTGCCTGACTTCCCACATAGGCATTTGCCCTTATTTCACCTGTAGTTCTGATTGTAAACTTTGGAGATTCTACTATAAGAAAAACTGTTTGACCCTTTTTTACAAGAGTCCGGTCCTTAACCATTACATCTATTAGGGGCATATTGGCGTTTACGGAACGCTCAAGCTGTTTACCCACAGCATTTTCAAGTTTTGTTATTGCCCCTCTGGGGATTTTTGTTATTTCAAGCAATGTAGAATATACATCTGAATGCTCAAGATGATGCCCTTTTCTGAGAGGCTTGCTTGTTATTACTATCCAGTCGTATGCCTTAACATTGGCAGAGACTTGAATTTTTTTACCGTTTTCAAGTTGAAGTAAAAATGATGTTTTACCCGGAGGGGGCTTTTCTATCAATATCCTAGCAGGAATAGCCGAAATCGGCTCACTAACAGAGAGTTCTGTTATCTCAATCTCCGCCCATGGGTAATTTTTCTTAATATATGTTTTTAACATATTGGTCAGGTCATAAGATTCTGCAAAACAGTGAGGAAAAGAAAGCAGGGTAATCGCCGCTGCAATAATTATTGCACGACTAAGTTTGCTTGATATATTCGATATTCTTCTCATTTTGTTCGCCTTGCGCATACCTTAAAAACATTATCTCTTAAGATTATTAGCCATCTGTAGCATATCGTCAGAAGACTGCACCGCCTTAGAATTAATCTCGTAAGCCCTCTGACTTATAATCATGTTGACCATTTCCTGCACAACATTTACATTGCTTAATTCAACGAATCCCTGATTGATAGCGCCTAACCCTTCAGAAGCCGGATTAGCTGTAGTAGCTTCCCCTGATGATTCGGTTGCGATAAAGAGGTTTTTCCCTATAGGTTTCAAGCCTCCCGGATTGATGAAACGTGCAAGTTCGATCTGCCCCACTTCCACAGGCGTGACGCTTCCGGGTTGTAGCACAGAAATCTTTCCGTCTGAACTTACACTGATACTTAATGTGTCGGCAGGAATGGTGATTCCTGGTTCAATAGGATAGCCGTCAGAATTTACAATACGTCCCTCATTGTCCAATTTAAACGCACCTGACCTCGAATATCCTATTGTGCCGTCCGGCATGGAAATTTGAAAGAACCCTTCACCTTCTATAACGAGGTCAAGATTATTGCCGGTGTGAACAAAGTCTCCCTGTTCAAACATTTTCTGAACAGCAACGGGTTTGACTCCGAGACCGACCTGAATACCGGTAGGCACTTGAGCGCCTTCAGCTGATATTCCGCCCGGGGATTTCAAGCTTTGATATATAAGCTCCTGAAAATCAGCCCTGCTTTTTTTGTAGCCTACGGTATTGGCATTAGCAAGGTTATTGGCTATAACATCTATATTTAGCTTCTGTGCCTCCATCCCTGTTGCCGCCGTGAACAATGCCCTTATCATTTACAACCTCCCCATCTCATTATTTATCTTTGCAGCTGCCTCATCAAAGGTCTGTATCGCCTTTTGATATGTCTCATACTCCCTTAGCGCTTGAATCATCGTGACCATCTCTTTAATAACACTTACATTGGATGTCTCCAGATATCCCTGTTTTACCTCTCCATTTGCCTTTACGGCTTGCTCTGTCGAAAGGAAAATACTTTCGCCTGCCTTTGAAAGGCTTTGATTATTTGTGAAATCAACGATTTTTATAACATCCACTTCTACCTTATTAACGGATATAGAACCTGAAGGGCTAATCTCAACTGCGCCTTCAGGAAGCCTGATAGGTCCTTTATCACCCATAACCTTTATGCCGTTGTATGTGGTCAAGTATCCATCCTTGTCTCTTTTTAGATCGCCCCGTCTTGTATAGCGGTCCCCTTCAAGGGCTATAAAACCTTTACCTTCAATAGCAATGTCAAAGGTATTGTTAGTTTTAACAAGATTTCCTTCTGAAAAATCGGTAATTAGAGGGGAGTGATAGCTCATTGCTTTAAACTCAGGTTCTGGGCTCGCTAAATCTCGAGGCACAAGATAATCGTTAAAGGATACCTTGTCCCTTTTATATCCTGTGGTATCAGCATTTGCAAGGTTCTGGGAAATAATATCCATTTGCAATTGTCTGAGCACTGCCCCTGAGAGAGCGATGTATATACCTTTATTCATGAAATTAGTTAAAGCAATCTTAATGCCAGATAAGAGTGAGAAAAAAATAAAGGCATGGAATAGTAGATAGTGAAATTTTGCGCTGAGAAAAGGATAAGGGGGAAGGAATTGAGAAGGAGGAAGAATTTTCCTATCTGGAAAGATTTGCCTGACGATGCAGACTTTTTTTTCTTAAATTTAAAATTAACTCAGCTTCGCCTAACGGAATACCCAAGAGTTTAGAGATTTCTTCCAGCGTTAATCCTTTAGTCTTAAGATAGGTTATTTCATCGTATCTGTCAGCTTTGTTAATGGATGGCATTTTAAGAGATTCAGCTCTCTGAAGGAGTTTCTCGAGTATGGCTATTTTTTTATCTACTGTTATTTCCAATTCCCTCAATGTATTAATCTTTTCTTCAATTCTACCTATAATTATATCAGCTATCTCATTAGCCTCTGCGAGCTGGAAGGTCATGAGATTATTACACTTGTTTATGTTTGTATCCTTTAGCTTTATTAATTTATCGAACATTTTACACCCTTATATCTATCCTTCTGGATTCCCCGTCCTTTTGTTGTTTAAGTGGTTTTTGCTTTTTACTTTTACCACCACCCTGATTTTCTTCCCTTTTTACAATACGGGGAATTTCAAAAACCTTTTTTGCAGGCTCAATAGCCATAATGCTCCTTCTTAATAAGTCATTTTTTCAATTATATAGCGCTCTTTGAAAGTGCCGACTATTTCTTCTAATCGCGTTTCAGAGATACCAAGATTTTTTATCCATTTTTCAACACCAAGATTAATCTCCGGCATTGGTTTCATATACCCTACACCTAACCTTACACAGATAGCATCAGATAATGCTATCGTTCCAGCAAGAGCGGCATAATAGGGCTCAGGATATTCAAAGTTTTGAGTATCCGGACTGTGATGATTTAAGATTGCTTCGCATAAAGCATCAGGAAATCCCCATTTCTTGCCGAGCAGGTAGCCAGCTTCGGTGTGTTTAAACCCCAATACTTCCTCTTCTACATTTATTGAACGTAAGCTTGTTTCTTCAATCTTTTTAATAATCTCACCAAATTTTTTAGGAGAATTGTTATTTATCACCACTTTACCTATATCATGCAAAAGCCCTGCCACAACAGCTTCTTCTCTTTTAATAACTTCTACTTCCGACGCAACAATTCCAGCAGCGATAGATACACCAAGGCTATGTTCCCACAGGTTCTGTTCCGTCGGACCAAAATTTTATAAATTCCCCGGGTTGCTGCGGCGAGAACTATTAACCTTGTCACCTTCAAGCCCAATATTGAAAGGGCTTCTGTCAGTGTGTCAATATTTTGTCTCACCCCATAAAAAGAAGAATTGGCAATCTTTAATATCCTTGATGTCATCCCCTGATCAGCCATTATAGACTTCTGGAGGTCCTCCAGGGAAGTCGTGGGATTATCTATTAGTTGAATGATTTTCGCTGCTACAAATGGAACTGCTGGAAGATCCATCGTTTTTAAGATAATTTCTCTTGAGGTCATCTTAACCCTTCCTTGTAAAAGCCATTTTTTTGACAACTGATTAAATAAATTGAAAAAACTTGGTTAAAGTTTGTTTATATCCCAAAATTGGGGATAGAAAGGGTCATCGCGAGCAGAGCGAAGCAAACTTCTTTTTTCTGATAAGGTTGCAACGAACCCTGCGAGTTCTCGCAATGACCTGTAAATACGTTTATAGCTCTATCGCTATTTTGGAGGGTTATATATTACTCATTTTATCACAATTTCAACCCGGCATTGTAAAAAAAAAGAATAATTTAATATGAAAAAAATCTTTCAATATCAGTTCTTGCGGCATTGACTCTTTCTGAAATGAATCTTCTTTCCTCTTCTTTAATAGATAATTCAAGTAGTATAGCGCTCAATTCGTCTGTCCATACACCGTCATCCTCAATTTTCGGGCTGAATTGACGAGATAAGCCCTCTGAAAGGGCAATTATTGAAACTGCATGTTTGTATTCCTTTGCTTCTGAAGGTTTATGGTGATGTCTGACACAAAAAACTATTTCTTCAGGAATGCCGGCTTCCTCCAGAAACCAGGCGCCTGCTTCAGGATGCGTGCAGCCAAAGTTTTCTTTTTCAAAGGTCAACATATCTTCATTTAATGGTATCTGCAAGAATTTTTTGTGATCCAATCTATAAAAGATAATTCTACCGACATCATGCAGCAAACCTGATATGAACGCCTCCCTTGGACTCGTAATAAATACAACCTCTGAAAATGATGCTGCAATAAAACCTACCTCATAACTGTGAATCCACAGTCTTTTGATATTGAATGAACTTTGCGGGGGAAATATATTCATCACTGTCATTCCAAGGGCAATAGATTTCAGCCTATCAAACCCCATCAGCATAACAGCATGTCTTATGTCTCTTACTTGACCTGAGAGCCCAAAAAGGGGTGAATTAGCGACCTTCATGACCTTTTCAGCTAAAGCCTGGTCATGTGAGATCATATAATACAGATCCTCGGCTGATGACTTGTTAGAATTTACAATGGCAAGAATCTTTTTAAACAATACTGGTAATGTTGGCAAATCCCTTAACTCTTTGATAAAAGATTTTACATCATCTGCAGTTATCACATTAATTTTACCCCTTTATTAGGATATCTTTTAATTTAGATTTAAAATATCATTAATATTACTATCAAAATTGATGCTAAGTCTCTTTAGCCTTAAATGTATTAAGATCGTCACCTTTCGATTAAGATTAATTATAAATTAAAAAAACATAATTTAAAAGTAAATTTTTAAAAATAAAAGGGGAGATGGAGATAAAAAGTTTTCACAAAATCAGCAAGTTAGATAGAAAGGACTAATGAAGAATTGCTACATGGCACATTATATATAAAGAATCTTTATGGAATTTTAAGGAAAGGTATCGCATTAATTGGAAAAAGAAATGGGCTCCGGTGAGCCCATTTCTTTCTTTAATAAATGGTAGAGTATAAATTATTTAACAAAAGGATTTGCAAAGAAAGTAATAAGAATAACAACAAGGGCATAAATTGCCAAGGACTCGATCATTGCGAGACCGATGATCAAAGTTGTCATAATCTTGCCCGATACGCCAGGATTACGAGCTGTTCCCTCGGTTGCTCCTCTGATTCCATGACCCATTCCAACACCTGTGCCAAGAGCAGCCAGTCCAATACCAATAGCGCAGCCAAGCGTAGCCCAAGCATAGTAGTTGAGTTTGGCGTCACTCATAGCTTCTGCTGCAAGGGCAAAGGTTGCAAAAAGCATTGTGATTAAAAGAGAAAGCGCTAAAACTAAAAAAGATTTCTTCACTATATTTCCCTCCTTTCTTTAAAAAATTAATGTGCTTCTTCTACAGCACTCGCGAGATACAACGTCGTTAATAACATAAAAACATAAGCCTGAATAAAGCTTATCAGAGTGCCAAGCCCAAGTATTGCGACGGGGACTATGGCAGGTGCAAGGAAACCAAGAATTATTAATAGCATGTGCTTAGCCATCATATTACCAAAAAGTCGCACAGAGAGTGTAATAGGCCTGACTAAATGACCTATAATCTCCAGAAAAAACATGAAGATCATAAATGGTATGGCGGCGGGCCTCCTTATAGGGCCTAGAAAGTGTTTTATATAACCAGCGCCATGAACCTTAAAACCATAAAACTGATAAAGGATAAACACTGGCAACGCCATTGATGCAGTTGTGTTAATATTTGATGTGGGGGAGTCAAAGCCGGGGATCAAACCAAAAAGATTGCATGTGGCGATATAAAGAAAGATTGTCCCTAAAAGTGGGTAAAACTTCTCGCCATAATGATGCCCGATGTTGCTATTCGACGATGATAGAAAGAATTCGGCAAAGACCTCCATGAAGTTCTGAAGACCTTTGGGGACAAGGCTGAGCTTGCTTTTGACAGCGAGCGCTACACCGGTGAGAACGCCCATTGCAAGCCATGAATAAGAAACATAGGTGGGAACGCCTTTAATAACTGCGCCCAAGATAGTAGGTGATTCCACAATAAGCCTCCTTCCAAAAAAATTACAGTAGTTTAATGAAAATCAGAAAAAAAAGTCAAGACATTTACCCCTGGGGCGTCAAAAAACTCGATTGACAGAGCCAGCAAAATTATGATATCCTTCGTATTCATTCGCGGGTGTAGCTCAGCTGGTAGAGCACAACCTTGCCAAGGTTGGGGTCGCGGGTT
>DAIQAO010000039.1:0-17322 GCA_036781645.1 Dissulfurispiraceae bacterium | reverse complement strand
TTATTTTAATCTTCCTAAAAGATTTATCTTTTTGCCCTGAAGAATCCTTTTCAGGGTTGCATCTTTTTTCCTTTTAATCTTATATTCAGTTTCATCAAGAAAATAACAGTTTATAGATTTGTTAAATTTTCCCTCGATTTCATGCAACCCAATCAGGAGAGCAGGGGTTGAAAAGCCAATTATAAACAAATCAACAGATGATGCCTCCTCATCTTCAACAAAGGGGCCATAAATAAAAGCAGCCTTGACAGCATTTCCTTTTAAATGACTCTTGAGGGCGCCTACAAATCCAAGCGATTTGGTTATAAGATTTTTCAATTCTGAAAAAAGAGGAGACTGCTTATTAGCGCTGAAATATTTTAAATTTGCAACTTTTTCACTAATCACGAGTTCCATCTCCTCGAGTCTGTCAAGCTCCCTTTTTACGCCTGAAGGATTTTTTTTAAGCTTAGCTGCGATTTCTCTGATATAGAATTTATCATTCGGATTATTCAAAAGCAATGTCAGCACATCAGCTCTCGTTGAAGAAGAAAAAAGAGTTTTCAGCATATTTAATCCTTTTTTAAAAATTATAAATGATAATTCAATATTTGTCAACAAAAAAATATCAGAATGATTTTACAAATTTTTCATATCAGCCAAAAGTAATTTCTACGACTTCAATATACTTGAAAATTCGGAATAAATAATTCATATAAATTTTTGATCAGAAAAAAGAAATAAATATAAATCTACAAATATATATAAATAATAAACAATTGTTTATTATTAAATACATTAACGCACTGCTCTGCTGCCCCATACAATAAGCAATACGTAATGATTGTTTAGGGAGAAACCCAAAAATAGGGATAGAAACAATTTGGTGTTTTAAGCAACGGCTTGTCAAGGCCTGACTCTCTCCCAAAAATAGCGATGGGAAGGGCTGGTGAAGGATTTTTATAATCGAAAAATTTTATTATAATTTTGCTTTATGTTTTCCGGATTCCTGCTTCCCGAAGAATGACAAGACGCAACATTTACTTAATCAAGAATTGTCATTTTTTCCAAAGACCGCCATTACAAAAACAATTTGATTTTTATAGTATTTTTGGCTAATGACAATTCTGGGCTAATCACTAATCAATCATTCATTGGCGGATTGTAACTTTTTTCCAATTCAAAGGGTGTCGAGTGAGCCAATGCCAGAACTACAATGCTTTTGGCACCCGCCTTCCTAAGGACATCTGAACACTCCTTCACAGTAGCGCCTGTTGTAATTACATCATCTATAAGCAAAACATTCTTGCTATCCACGCTTTTTAGGGCTGTGAAAGTCTTTTTCACATTCTTAAGGCGTTCATCTCTCTTTAGCGATGTTTGAGCAGGCGTCTCCTTTACCTTTGTCAGGCAGTTTGTTATCATGGGAATCCCGAGTTCCTTTGAGAGTTGGTATCCTATTAGTGCAGTTTGATTAAATTCCCTTTCCCTTAATCTTTTTAAATGAAGGGGAACGGGGATTATTATATCGGCTTCAGGGAGTGGTAGCTTTATCAGCAGGCTGCAAAGAGGCTTTGATAGTCTTTTAAGTCCGTTAAATTTCAGAAGGTGAATAGCCTTTCTCAATGTTCCTTCATATAAGCCGTAATAGAGGATTTTAGAGAAAGGCTGTCCTTTTACACAGGACTCACAAATGATTGTTTGGTCAGATATGGTGGGGATGCCGCATATTCTGCAGGCAGGACCATCGTATTTTTTTATGAAGCCCCAGCAATGGGTGCAGATAGGATTGTATATATATGAATTTGATATATCCCCGCACAGGGGGCACCGTGATGGGAATAAGAGATTGAGGAGCTTGCTGAGGGGCATAATAATCCATCAAGGAGCTATGATGCAATTAGAAATTCAAGAAGCGCCTTTTGACTGTGTAATCTGTTTTCTGCCTGGTCAAATATGGCGGAATTTTTGCAGTTAATCACCTCATCGGTAATCTCTTCACCTCTGTGGGCAGGCAGGCAATGGAGCACTATGGCATCATCTTTTGCATATGTTAGAAGTTCAGAATTTATCTGATAATCCTTAAACTTCAATCTTTTAGCTTGAGCATCTTGCTCCTGCCCCATGCTGACCCAAACATCGGTATAAATCACATCTGCCATAGCCGCAGCCTCACGGGGATTTCTTAGTAGCGAAATATTTCCTGAAGTTTTAGAAGCGAGAACACTTTTTGCCCGCTCTAATATAAGGCTATCAGGCTCAAAGCCTTCGGGACATGCAAGTGTCAGGTTAATTCCAGTTTTGATAGCAGCCTCAATCAATGAATTAGCCACATTGTTGCCATCGCCTATATACGCAAGTCTTATTCCCGCCAATTTGCCTTTTTTCTCATAAATAGTCATCAAATCAGCAAGAACCTGACATGGATGGTGTAAATCAGAAAGACCGTTTATCACAGGAACAGATGAATGCCGTGAAAATTCTTCTATTGTTGAATGAAGGTGTGTCCTCATTACAACCCCTGATAAATATCGTGACATGACCTTTGCAGTATCTGAAACAGGTTCACCCCTGCCAAGCTGAAGTTGCTCTGCATTCATGTATATGGGCTGACCACCCAATTGATAAATGCCCACCTCGAACGATATCCTTGTTCGTGTAGAAGGTTTCTCGAAGATCATGCCGACGCTTTTGCCAAGAAGCGGACATTTGTTTAAATCGGCGCCAGATTTTAGTTCAACAGCCCTTTTCAATAACTGATCAATTTCACTGTTAGAAATATCCCATACAGCAAGAAAGTCCCTTTTCATAAGATATTCCTGAAAACCTCATGCAGTTCATTTATTAATATATCAATCTCGTCTGGTTTAATTATAATAGGTGGAGTAAACCGTAGGACGTTTCCAGCCGTGCAGTTTATAAGAATTCCCCTCTCGAGACATTCGTTAACAACCTGATTACCGTCAATTGACAACTCAACACCTATCATGAGACCCAATCCCCTGACATCTTTAATAATGTTTGGATGCTTTGCTTTTAAGATGCGGAGTTCACTGATGAAGTATTTACCGGTTCTCCTGCAATGATCCAGAAGAAAACCGTCCTCTAATATAGCATCAATAGTCGCTATGGAGGCTGCACAGACCAATGGATTACCCCCGAATGTTGAGGCGTGGCTACCGGGTTGAAAGGCTGATGCCACCTTTTCAGCGGCGAGCATGGCGCCTATTGGCACTCCTCCGCCCAACCCTTTGGCAAGGGTCATGATATCAGGAGTCATGCCATAATGCTCATAAGCAAATAGTTTGCCTGTTCTGCCCATGCCAGTTTGAACCTCATCCAATATGAGCAGCAGGTTTTTTTCATCGCATATCTCTCTAACTTTTCTCAGGTAATCATCAGCAGGTAACCTTACACCGCCCTCTCCTTGAATGGGCTCGAGAAAGACGGCGCAAGTCTTATCATTTATAGCAGCTTGTAGAGCCTTGACATCGTCAAAAGGGATATATTTGAAACCCGGAACCAAAGGCTCAAAGCCTTTTTGAAATTTTTCCTGACCTGTTGCCGTCAGACTTCCAAGGGTTCTGCCGTGGAATGAATTTATAGCGGAAATAATCTCAAACCTGCCTTCACCATGTGCTTCTTTAGAATATTTTCTGGCAAGTTTAATGGCAGCTTCGTTGGCTTCTGCTCCGGAATTACAGAAAAAAACCCTGTCAGCAAAAGAATTTTTAACCAGGATTTTGGCAAGTCTGATTTGAGGTTCTATGTGATATAAATTGGATACATGCAGAAGCCTTTGGGCTTGTTTTTGTATAGCAACAACGACGCTGGGATGACAGTGACCGAGGATATTCACGGCAATCCCCCCAGTGAAGTCAAGATATTCCCTGCCTTCCAGATCCCAGACTTTTGCACCCCGCCCTTTGATCAGGACTACAGGGAACCTGCTGTAAGTGTTAAACAGGTATTTTTGGGATTCTTCGAATATTTTTGACGGTTCCACAATTAGTAATATTAACATAATCAGTCAGAAACTGAAAAGTTGGAGGGAATTCTAAGGAGGCTCTAAAGGTGCTTGGTAGCTGTATCTTTGATTCCTTTCAATAATCCTTCAACGGTAGATTCAATGACAACTGTTTTGACTCCCAGCACTTCTTCTATATCGTGGACTGAAACATCGTCCAGAAAGACATTCTCTCCTTCTTTCATAACAACATTAGGTATAAGGAGTATGTCATGTTTTTCGACGGCATCAGAAAGGCTTTTTATGACATCCCTTCCAGTAAGAAGACCTGCTACTGTGACTGAATTTCCAAAAAAAGAATTCTCTATCTTAAAAACGTTTATATTTATCCCAGACTTTTTGAGAACCTCTGCAAAACTTGAAAGGTAGGGGAAAAAGGAGGTTCCGGTGAAGGTAATGAATCTTGATTTATTGTTACTTGTCCAATCTTTGAGTCGGGCTTTCTTTGCCTGACGCAGAAACATGGGCACCATCCCAACCCCGTTTTCTATTTGCGGAAAGTCATCGTATTGTTCCAACGGCGGAAAAGGGATTCCAGATTTAATGTATAATTCATCAGCCGCAAAAACAATACTCTCACCATATTTTCTTCTTAACCTTACTTGATATCTGTTGATTAACTCAATTGCATTTTGTGCATCCTCCTTTTCAACAGCCTTGATCTTCTTTTTTCTATGTGATGTTAACCCAACTGGCACAACAGCGATCGATGCCACATGGGGATAAAAGCGGAGCAGGTCAGAAATAGTCTTGGAGAGATGATTATTATCGTTATACCCTGGGCAGAGGACAATCTGGGTGTGCATTTGGATTCTATTTTTAGCAAAAAAACTAATGTCTTTGAGAATTTCACCCGCATTGGGGTTGCCGAGCATTTTATTTCTAATGGAGGTGTCGGTGCAATGCACAGATATATAAAGTGGGCTAAGTCTCTGCTTAGCTATCCTTTTTTTATCCTCAACAGATAGGTTTGTGCAGGTGATATAATTTCCGTAAAGAAAAGACATTCTATAATCTTCATCCTTAAGATAGAGGGTCCTCCGTAGCCCTTTCGGGAGCTGCATGACGAAGCAGAATATGCAGTTATTCTTGCAGGTCATTATTTTAAATTGCTTGAAGGTCATGCCAAGATTTCCGAGTCTTCTGGTCTGAGGGTTCATTATGATAGTGAGATTTTTTTTATCCCTTCTTATTAAGAAGTGGGAACTTTCTTCATTGTAGTTAACCATGAGGTCTATGATATCTTCAATAGGATTCCCATTTAATGAGATGATAGTATCGCCTTTCTTTATGCCTGCTTTTTCGGAAAGGCTTTTGGAGGCTACTTCTTCTATTACCACACCCTTACTATCTCTCATTTAACCGCCTATAACCCTTATAAGTGTATTGAATACCCGAAAAAACTGTTAATGTTGTAACCAAAATCACAACCAACTGTTTTATAATCATTGTAGTGTCAATCTGAAAATTTATAGATACGAGAACATATGCAATCAGAATGGCTTGAAAGGCATTTGCAAGTTTGCCGGTTATAGATGGTTCAACCTTACTATTTTTGGTGGAAATCACCATTATCAACCAACCTATAATGACAAGGACGTCTCTGCTTAATACAATTATGGTTAACCAGAGGGGAAGCCATCCGTAGAATGTAAACATTACAAAGGATGTGAGCAATAAAAACTTATCCGCAAGAGGGTCGAGAAAGGCACCGATTCTGGTTTTTTGGTTAGTCATCCTTGCTAAGAGACCGTCCATTATATCGGTAATGGCAGCAACAGAAAAAAGTATCAGGGCATTTTGATATTTCTGTGAAAGCATTGAAGCGACAAAAAAAGGGATTATCATCAGGCGTGTTATGGTCAAGATATTCGGGATGTTAAAAAATGTCATGGCATTTTGCATGGAATATTATCAGGATAGCTCTGAACTCCGATCTTTTTGTAACATCCAGAGATGGGATTTTTTGTTATTAATGCCCCATGTTTTTTGATTTGAACGGCTATATTTAAAAGGGATTTTGCGTGGCACCTTTCAAGAGCAAAGTCATAAGAATCTGTTATCTGAAGCGCTGATTTGAATATTTTTACAGCTTTTGCATGATTACCTCCCATCCATTCCAGCTCTCCTTGAGTAAGTCTGCAGTAAGCTATTCCCCTCATATCCTTTGTCTTTTGAAAATTTTTTAAAGCCTTGTCCAAATAAATTTTCGTATTACCTATGTCATTCTTTATTTTAAAAACATTCGCCATGCTCCAGAGTGTATATGAATAGCTAACAATATCACCGAATTCTTCATAAAGTTGAGAAGCTTTATTGAAATAATCCATAGCGATATCATGGTCGTTAATCATTCTGTAAGCATTGCCTATACCACAGTAAGAATAAGCCCTTCCAAACTTATCCTTTAAGGCGCCGAAGATTTTGTTCGCTTGCTTGTAATACTCCATAGATTGCTCATTCATGCCGGCTATTCTGCAAGAGCCGCCAAGCCCGCATAAGGAATAACCGATGCCTGAATTGAACCGGATCTCGGAAAAACATATTTTTGCCTCGTTGAATTTTGCAATCGAACCAGTTATGTCGCCTTTTACCCTTAGTATTGCACCCTGAGCCCATAGCGAAAACCCCATACCTTTTTTATCTTTAATCTTTTTATAATAAGCGAAGGGTTTTTTAATATTTCTAAAGGCTTCACTCCATAAACCCATAGCCTTTAATGAAAGAGAGCGCCCTACCATGGCATCTGCTACAGTCGTTTCAAAGCCAAGGGCATCGCTCATCTCGATAGCCTCATCGTATTTTTCTATAGCCTTTTTAAAGTCCCCTTTTATTCGATAAATATCAGCGATGCACAAGGTTGAGTCAATAAGTCCATTTATATATGAAGATTTTTTGCTCAGGACAAAAGCATTTTTGTATAACTTTAGGGATTGGTCATACTGGGCGTTAGCCCTAAGTGTTTCAGCTTTGCTAATGAGTTTGGTTACCTTATCCTGAACCATAGACTTCCTCAATTCTCGTTCCGTATGAAAAGATTTTCTCTCAGTTTTACCATGAAGGCTTTATAATCTCCTGAGCTGAAAAAGGCGGATCCGAGTACAAGTATATCGGCGCCTGCATTTGCAATATCCCTTGCATTATCAAGTTTAATCCCGCCGTCAACTTCTAAGAGAGCACCGTAGCCACTTTCTCTAATAATCCTTCTGAGAGTCTTTATTTTATCCTTCATCTTAGGGATAAAAGACTGTCCACCAAAACCTGGATTGACTGACATTATCAGAACCATGTCTATATCAGCCATTATATTATCGAGACTGCAAAGGGGGGTTGCTGGATTCAGGGACACCCCAACTCTTATACCGCTCTCCTTTATTGCATGCACCGTTCTATGCAAGTGGGCAGAAGCCTCCACATGAACTGTCAGGAAATCCGCACCTGCCCTGACGAAATCGTTTATAAACCTATCAGGGTCGTCTATCATCAAATGGACATCTAAAGGCAGGGTGGTTATCTTTCTTATGGCTTCCACTACCAGAGGTCCTATTGTTATGTTAGGGACGAAATGTCCGTCCATAACATCGATATGGAGCATATCAACACCTGCATATTCTGCAGCTTTAACTTCATCATATAATCTTGCAAAATCAGCTGATAGCAAAGAAGGGGCAATTTTAATCATCTGTTCTCCTCTGTCGGAAATTTTCCCAGGCTCACTATTACACTGAAAGCATCGCCTCCGCTCTCATGTGGTTCTGGTCTTTGTGCCAGTATAATATTTTTTTCCGCATGATCTGAATGGACATATATAATCCTGCTTATTTTTAAGTTTTTATCTTTTAGGATAGCTTCTCCAACATCAAGGGTATTGCCAGTTAGATCAGGAACATTCCTGATTCTTGGACCTTTGCTTAAGATTATACCAACTTCTCTTCCCTCCTTAACCTTATTGCCGGCAGGAATATCCTGCTTGAGTATGTATCCTTGCGGTAAGTGCACATCGTGTATCTCGCCGTCCAGCCTGAGATTAAGCCTTTTTGACGCAACCAGCTTTTTAGCTTCCTCCATATTCTTGCCAGTAAGGTCAGGCATCACAACAGTTCTGCCATAACTTAAGAGTTCGAAGGTAAAATGCCCCGAGACAATACCAACAATAGACAGAATAACAAGATAAATTAAAATCCTGAAAAATTTTGCAATCATTCAAGTATAGCCTAAATTGTTTTTATACAGAGATTAATTATACGATACCTTGCTATCTCAACTAAAACAATAATTCTTAAAATAAACCCGTCGATTCATACACTGATTCATAAAATACTATATCCCTTATGAAATTATTATTCTGAGAAACAGGCAGGTGTGGCAAACAAAAATTGAAACGAGATAGTGTAACATGAATTAAGCTAATTAAAAAAAAAAGGTTCATAATTCCAAAGAGACATGAAAATCATTATACCTCTAAAGCGGTATATTTTTACAAGGTAGCTCAAACTAAAATCGGCGATAGAACTAAAAAACTTCACATAGTCAACAAGTCAGATAGGAAGGCTTGGTGAAGGATTTTTATACGACACCTTTAGCTAAATTTGGGATAAAGATCACAGGTGTCTAAAATAATATTCAAGCAGGGATATGACACGATTTCTTTGCCAAAGAACTATTTTTGTGCATATGTAAGCATTTGATAGATTTCATATTTAGTCTTGAAGTATTGGCAGTTGAGGCTTTCGCTGCGTCTTAAGCCTCCTTGAGGTTATCCATGGCTTTGGCTCCAGAAATTGCATCATATCCCTCGGATTCGAAAGTATATAAGAATTTATTTTGGATGGGTATGGATAAAGATAATCTTTAAACTTTACCTTTGTGGAGCATTAAACAATGCAATATAAAACCTTAATCTTCAAAAGCATTCTCGGCGATGTGCATTGCATATTCAGCGGTGAATTTCTCATAAAGCTTTACCTTATTAAGGATAATCATAAATTCAAGAATATTGAACCCAAAATTCGTTTTATGGAACCTGTCTTAAATTCGGATAGTTCTGATAAGATATTCTCATCTATGTACCGTGAACTTGAACTTTATTTCAGTGGCGAATTAAGAGAATTCAAACAACCCTTCAAATTAATGAAGGGCACTCCATTTCAGCAGGCTGTCTGGCTTACATTGAGGGAAATACCTTTTGGTGAAACAAGGAGCTACAAATGGCTCGCCGAGAGACTTGGAAAACCTTTTTCATATAGAGCAGTAGGGCAGGCGCTTAAGCAAAATCCTTTACTGCTGATTCTTCCCTGTCACAGGATAATTGCCTCAGATGGTTCTATAGGAGGTTTTGCCTGTGGTTCAGAAATTAAGAGACAGCTACTGAGGCATGAGTCCCTTCAATCATCAATCCACAATGCATAAAAATCTTGATACAGTAATAAAAAAACTCTATCAGCTAATCATAACAAGGCTCGAGGGAACTGATGTCCTTAATAATGAATACAGGAATAGGATTTTTGAGCTTGTCCGAAAAGGTATAGGGGGATTCATCCTTTTTGGTGGGCAGAGAGACATTGTTCCTGCGTTTATTGATGAAATGCAATCTCTTTCAGAGATTCCGCTTTTCATAGCTTCTGACATTGAAAGAGGTGTGGGGCAGCAGATAACGGGGATGACTCACTTCCCCTGCAATATGGCCGTTGCCTCGGCGATTAAAATTGATAACAAAGAAGATGTCCTTATGCTTGAGGATATGATTATAGCAATTGCCGATGAGGCTAAAGCGTCAGGAATCAACATGCCCCTTATTCCAGTGCTTGATGTTAATAAAAATCCGGACAACCCGATTATTTGCACAAGGGCATTCTCAGATGACCCTGATACAGTGGCTTGGTTTGGCTCAAAGTTCATCAACATACTGGAACGAGAAGGGCTTATAAGCTGCGCCAAACACTTCCCAGGTCACGGGGACACATCGGTAGATTCCCACATCTCGCTTCCGTTTATATCCAAGTCGATCAATGAGATATACGATAGTGATTTAGTTCCTTTTAAAAAAGCCATAAACGAAAAGGTAAGTGCAATGATGATCGGGCATTTAAGTATTCAGGCTATAGATTCTTTACCATCAAGCCTTTCGGCAAAAACGATAAATGAATTGCTGAGGAAGGAACTTGGCTTTGAGGGATTGATACTGACAGATGCTCTTAATATGAAGGCGCTAAAGGATATAGGAAATATTCCAACAAAATGTCTCTCTGCAGGAGCGAATGTTATTCTTCATCCCGAAAATGTCGAAGAAACTGTCTGTGAAATCCAAAGGGCTATTGAAGCAGGAGTTCTGGATGAAAAAATTATCGATTCATCCATAGATCGTATCCTTAATATAAAACTAAAACTTGGGCATTCTACCAAACCCACGGTTGATCTTATTCATAATGATAACTTGTCTAAAAAAATAATAGATAAATCCATCGCTCTTGTTAAAAGCAGTCATGAGGTTTTGCCTATTAAAAACCTCGACGATTCCTGCCTGATTATTACGGGTGATATCGATTTTTCTGGTATTTCTGCTCTGAGGAGTTTTTTTAAGAATGTCACTAATATCTCTGATGATTCTGCAAAGTTGCAGAAAATTGCTATATTTGCAATTTTCACAAGTGTTTCTGCATGGAAAGGCAGTTCGGGGTTGGATGAACTTGAAATAAACAGGATTAGGGAGTTTGTGAAGAAAGCTGATAAATCAATAATTATTTCTTTTGGCAGCCCCTATGTGTTAAGTCACTTTTCAGATGCTGATGCTCTTATAGCAGCCTATGATAAATCAGAATACTGTCAACATGCCGTTACCGCTCTACTAATGGGCAGGTCTGAGTTCAAAGGGTGTTTGCCCGTTAGGCTTTATGAAGTTTAGCATTTCCCCATATATAAACGTTTTCAAAAACAGGCGAATTGCAGTTGTAACCCTTCTCGGCTTTTCTTCAGGATTGCCTCTTTCTTTAACAGGGGGAACCCTTCAGGCATGGATGACTGTTGAAGGGGTTGACATCAAGACAATCGGAATTTTCGCACTGGTTAGTTTTCCATATACATTAAAGTTTTTCTGGTCACCCCTTATGGATCGTTTCGTCCCCCCATGGCTTGGGAGGCGGCGCGGCTGGATTCTTATAACTCAGATTTGTCTTATGCTTGGCATTGCTTTGATGTCAATGTTTTCACCTCAGCAAGTCCCATTTTTAATAGCCGTAATTGCCCTGATGATAGCCTTTACATCAGCTTCTCAAGACATAGTAATTGACGCATACAGAACTGATGTTCTTCGTGAAAAGGAGCGAGGCGCAGGAGCCGCAGTATTCGTCTTTGGCTATCGTCTTGCTATATTAATTTCTGGAGCCTTTGCCCTCATACTCTCAGAGCATATCAACTGGAACAATACATATCTTCTAATATCTTCGGTTATGCTGATAGGTATATTCTCGACTCTTGTAGCACCCGAACCAGACAAAGTAGTTGAGCCACCTAAAAATCTCAAAGATGCCGTCATTGGACCCATGAAGAATTATTTTCAGCGCAGATATGCCTTATTGATACTATTGTTGATCATTCTTTATAAGCTGGGAGATGCTTATGCAGGCTCTCTAACGACCGCCTTTCTTATTAGGGGGGTGGGGTTTTCTGCAGGTGATGTTGGCACTATAAATAAGGGATTTGGACTTGCGTGCACGATCGGTGGTGCTTTTTTAGGTGGTGCGATAATGGTTAAATTAGGGCTTTTTAAGTCACTTCTCCTATTCGGAGTTTTTCAGGCAGTCTCAAATCTCTCATTCATGCTGCTTGCATACATTGGGAAAAACTATGAAATGTTTGTTTTTGCTATAGCTTTTGAGAATCTGAGCGGTGGCATGGGGACTTCTGCCTTTGTTGCCCTTTTGATGTCGCTTTGTAACAGTCGCTTCAGCGCTACTCAATACGCCTTGCTATCATCCCTTGCAGCAATAGGAAGGATATTTATATCCCCTACATCTGGTTTTCTTGTGGAGTCCGTTGGTTGGGCAGCCTTTTTTTTCATCACAACTCTTGTTGCCCTACCAGGATTAGCTATCCTCTTGTGGCTTAGGAGGGAAATTGTGCCTTTAACCGAAGAAAGTCAATAGTCAAGTCTGACCCCATCTACGAAGAATTCAATTGCCTCCCTGACTCTTTCCTCGTCGATAATAGTATTGAAACAGGGACCTGCTGGCCTTTCATTGGTAATACCAATTACAGGAATGGGATATGTATCAATTATACCTGTGCTTAAATCCCTCTCACAGGCGACAGCCACAATAGCATCTGGTAGCGTGTCCATTACTATACGTCTTGCTATAGTGCCTCCTGTAGCAACAAAAAGGTTCAAATCATACTCTTGGGCAACCCCAATTAAACTGCTTATAGCGCAAGAACCGCATCTTTTACAGTTATGTATCTTATTTGTTATCCTAACATCGCAGGAACTCGCCTGCACACATTGAGGTAAGAGCAACAGGATTTTAATTCTCTTTTGCCTGAAACCATTTCTCGACCATTCAGCCTTTACGAGTCGGTTATTCAACTCGATTATCTTGAGTTGAAGCCTTTCTTTTTTGTTTTTGAAAAAGGAGCCAAAAATCATTACAAGGGGATATCCCATTTTTAGTAATATTCCCCTAATCAAACCTATCATGTATCTCCCTGAGCTTTCTGCCCTGCAGGAAGGCAGATGCAGTCATTATTTTTTTGCCTTCAGGTTGAAGTTCTTCTATCTTCAAAAGACCTTCTCCTGTCCCTACTATTAATTCTCCTTCGGTTGCCTTTTTTATTACTCCCGGTATCCCCTCACCTTCCTGGGATTTAACTTTTAAAAGCTTTATTCGCTCCTTATTCAGATAAGTGTAAGCTGAGGGCCAAGGAAACATAGCCCTTACAAAATTGCACAGTTCGCTAGCTTTCTGATGCCATTTTATCCTACCATCGTTTTTTCTGAGCTGCGGTGCATAACTTGCATCTTCAGGCTGAGGAATCCCGACTATGCTGCCGAGCCTCAGCCCATAGATTGTTTCAATAAGGGTTTCCGCTCCCAGTGTCGAGAGTTTTTTGGAAAGGGTTTCTGAATTATCAGTTTCATCTATAAATACACTTTTTTGTAATAGTATATTGCCTGTATCAAGACCCTCATCCATAAGAATAGTGGTAACGCCGGTTACCGTGTCACCATTAATCAATGCCCATTGTATAGGCGCAGCTCCTCTGTATTTCGGAAGAAGGGATGCATGGACGTTTAAAGACCCCTTTAGTGGTATAGATAGCACTTTTTTAGGGAGAATCTTTCCATAAGCTACTACCACAATGAACTCGGGAGAGATATTATAAAGCTCCCTGCAAAAGGCTTCGTTATTTATACTATGGGGCTGACTGATTTTTATGCCTTCTGAAAGAGCAAGTTCTTTTATGGGTGGATATGACAGTACATGACCTCTGCCCTTAAATTTGTCTGGCTGGGTGACCACCAAGGCAATATCTTCCTTCGCCTTTATCAGGGCTTTCAAGGAGGGGACTGCAAAGTCAGGGGTTCCAAAGAATACAATTGACACAAGAGACCTCACACCTGAACAATTAATCCGCTATTAGGCAGCACCCTGCAGAAAAGGCTCGCTGTAATATTAAAAAAGCACTTAATACAGCCTAAAGCTGACCGACTGATTTGAGATACTTTCTTTTAAAAAACTCTTTTTTAATAGAACTGAGATGATCAAAAAATAATATCCCATCTAGGTGGTCAATTTCATGCTGAACCACCCTTGCGAGGAGTCCACTGCACTCAATTTCAACAGGTCTTTGATCCCTGTCAAACCCTTTTACAAGAATGTTTTCAGCTCTCTTTATAGTAGCAAGGTGTTTAGGAACGCTAAGACAGCCTTCTTCAGAATTTATGACCCCTTCTTTTTCGATTATTTCAGGATTAATTAAAACTATGAATGGTTGCCCATTGTCTCTCCATTGTGAATCAATAACTATTATCCTTCGGGATTCACCTACCTGTGGGGCTGCCAAGCCAATTCCAGAGGCAGCATACATAGTTTCAATCATTTCATCGATAAATTTATTAGTTTCACTTGTAAAGTTCTCAACAGGGAGAGCTTTTTTTCTTAGGACATCATCTGGATAAGTTCTTATTTTGCGAATTGCCATATAAAATTATAACATAATACCGTTGCTGTAATCTTTAAGCGGTAGCTCGCCGAATTTAGCTATGGGAAGGACTGTTACAGAATTTTATAATCGACAAATTAAATGTTAAAAATTAAATTTTGTTATGTCAAGATTGGTGATGCAATCTCGCCCATTGCAAAGAGATTTTGGATTCTTCTAAATAGTTTCACTGACGATATTTTGGGCAGGTCAGATTAGGTTGAACTTATCCCCTATATTAAAATATAATAATTTTAGTTTTATTAATGGACATACCCTGCTTGTTGCCTTTGTGGGGAAACTTCAAGTATTCACTTGATAATTCAGTGTTGTGAGAGGGAAGTCATGGTTCAACAGGCCTGTCTCTGAGTTATTGAAGGCCTCACCATGACAAATGTTCAACATTGCTTTTCCTAAGGGTAGATTTTCTGGTTAAGACAAAGAATAACAAGATATAAACTTATAAACAAAAGACATAGATTACTACCAAAAATAGCATTAGAACGCTAAATAGACTGATTTATAAGTCATTGCGAGAAACCTCAGGGTTAGTGGCAATCTCTCAAATGTCATCCTTAGCTTGTCGAAGGGGCTTCCCCTTCACGTCGCTTTTGGTCACAATGACAATTTTCTATAGCTTAATTTGGGTCACTATATATCACTACTTATAGAATTGCCTAATTTTATAAAATTTATTATCCTAATCAAACAATGATTGCCTGTTATATCATAAAGCCTGGTGTCCTTGAATTAAGAGAGGTGCCTGTGCCAGAGCCCGGCAGAGGCGAGTTACTCGTAAAAATAGGATCTGCCCTTACCTGTGGGACAGATCTCAAAGCATTTTTGCGAGGACATCCCCTTATCCCAATGCCAGGACCCTTTGGACATGAGTTCTCAGGAACTGTTGCCAAAGTCGGTATCGGTATTGATAAATTCAAAGAGGGAGAAGAGATAATGGCTGTCCATACTGCTCCCTGTTTGAAGTGCAAATACTGTGGAAAAAAGGCATTTAATCTTTGTGAGAGTATAATGGTTTCTAAAATTCTTGGCGCCTATGCCGAGTATATTTTGCTGCCTTCTCATATCGTACAACAAAATGTTTATCACAAGCCTGCTAACATTAACTTTGCAGAAGCAGCTTTGCTCGAACCTTTATCTTGCGTTGTCCATGGATTAAATAATCAGGAAATCAAAAATTCGTTGTGCCTTATAATCGGCGCAGGACCAATAGGGCTACTACACCTCTTATTGCTGAAATTAGGCGGTGCTAAGGTAATTATAACCGGGCTGGAACAGGAAAGACTCGAAATCGCAAAAAAAATGGGGGCAGATATGGTAATCCCCCCTTCAAATATTGACGAAACCATTGAATCTTTCTCTGACGGAATCGGAGTTGATTTTGTTTTTGAATGCACTGGCCAGTTAGCTGTCTGGGAACGCTCTATTAAGTATGTCAGACGGGGTGGGAAGATAGTGCTTTTTGGCGGTTGCAGGAAGGATACTATCGTAACTTATGATACTTGCAGGCTCCACTATGATGAGATAACTATTGGAGGTTCTTTTCATTTCAATCCCGAAGATGTCAGAACTGCCCACGCTCTTTTAAAGGACAACCTTAATCTTTCCCTTCTCATAAGCGGATCCTATTCCTTGAAAGATATAACAATACCTTTTGAAAGACTCTCAAGGGGTGAAGGACTGAAGTATGCGATTATCCCATAATGAGCTTTTTCCTTAGATTTAAAAGAACATTTGATTTTATTAAACATGAATTACTTTATAAGACTTTTTGCTGCTTTAATTATATCCTTTCTGATTTGTGCTATATCTCTCGAAAGGTCTTTTTCCTCAGAAAGTCATGCTTTTGCGCAAAAAAATCTCAGTCTGATACTTAAAGGTGAGAGAGAACTGCTCCTCTTTGATATTTACTGGATGGGAATATATGTGGGGAAGGCTTCCTTTGAAGCAATTAACAATAAGGGAAATATAGTAATTACAACAAGGGCTAATTCAGCTCCTGTTATATCTACCTTTTACAAAGTCGAAGATTATGCCAGAAGCGAGTTAACAAATGGAAAGCCGAATAATTTTAAAATAATACAGCATGAAGGTAGATACAGAAGCAATAAAGAGACTATATTTGATAATAAAAATAACAGAATAATATATTTTAACCATCTTAAAGGTGAAAAAATCGAGCATAATTCAGTTTATACTACTTTATGGGATGTTGTTTCTGGCTTCTATCACGTGCGAACCATGCCTTTTGAGGTTGGCAAGGCAATATATGTAAATATTTTTGATAGCAATAAATTCTATAATGCAGAAGTTAAGGTCATTGGCAGGGAAAAAATAACGGTTTATGAAAACAGGGAGGTAAATACAGTCATTATAAAACCCCTTCTCCAGTCAGCCGGATTGTTCAGGAAAAAGGGTGATGTGTATATATGGCTGACTGATGATGATAAAAGAGTCCCAGTGAAGATGGAAACCACCATATCTATTGGCAAGATTACTGCATTACTTAAATCAGTAGAGACCGAATAGGGAACGAATAACGAATAGAGAGAAATATACCACCAATCACAAAGCTGCATGGATCTGAAGTTTTGGCAACCTTCTTATGATTTATAACATCATCATTGGACAGATTCAAGATAATAAGTCGAGATTCTATCAAAAATAATTGTATTTTGAGCCAAAAGCGGCGATAGAACAAAAAAGCTTCACAAAATCGAGAAGTTAGGCAGGAAGGGCTGGTGAAGGATTTTTATACGACACCTTATAAAAGAAAGTTCAGAGAACTTTAGCTAAAGGCATTGCGTTATAAAAAAAGCACAATTTAAATAAAATTTGTAGATTATCACTGGTGTCCAAAATAATATTCAAGCAGGGATAGGATACGCAAAGAACTATCTTCGTGGACGGATAAGCCTTTGGAGACTTCATACTTAGTTTTGGAGTATCGGCAGTTGAGGCTTCCGCTTCGTTTTCAGCCTCTTTGAGATTACCTGCGGCTTTGGCTCCAGAAATCGTATCATATCCCTCGGATTGCAAAGTATATTAAGAATTTATTTTGGACAGGTATGGTAGATTATAAAAATTAAAATTCCGAAACAGCC
>DAIQAO010000038.1:0-17323 GCA_036781645.1 Dissulfurispiraceae bacterium | reverse complement strand
TGTCATTGCGAGCCGAAGGCGTGGCAATCTCAATTAGAGGATGACCTATGCCTAAACTTGGTAGTGAAAAATACTCAGTGCAAGAGACACTGATTAACTATGTAACAGAGCCCTCGGCAGAGTATGTAAGCTCGTCGGGCCTGAAAATATTTCTCAACTTAGGTTGGCAATATGTAAGTCCTGCCGAAGCGGTTAAATTACGCGGCGGAGAAACTGGTTTACTGTTTAAAGAAGTTTTCAAGAGCCAACTGATAAAATTAAACTCACCTTTTATAATCGAAGACCACATAGACCAACTCATCACCAAGCTCGAAAAACTCCCTGCACGCATCGAAGGCAATCTCGAAAGCTGGGAATATCTGTGCGGACTTAAAACCATTTTTGACCAAAAAGACAATAGAGAACGAAATGTAAAATTTATTGATGAAAACATAGAAAACAATATCTTTCAGGTAACCGATGAATTTGAATTTACCAATGGCATAAAAACCAATCGCTACGATATAGTGTTTCTTATCAATGGAATCCCGCTCTTTTTTGTTGAGACCAAAGCAGCCCATAAATTAGAAGGCATAGCAGAGGCGTTAGAGCAGATAAAAAGGTATCATCGCGAAACACCCGAAGCTATGACGCTGTTTCAGGTGTATGCGATCACCCATATTATTCAGTTTTACTATTCAGCTACATGGAATTTTTCACCTAAAAATATTTACAACTGGAAAACAGAAAGCAAAGCACAAAATTTTGAAGAACTGGTTAAAACATTTTTCAACAAAAAGAAAGTAGTTGACACACTCCTTAAATTTATCCTTTTTACCCGTCAGGATGATGAACTCAAAAAGGTGATATTGCGGCCACATCAGATGCGGGCTGTGAATAAAGTAGTTGAGAGAGCCGCTGATACTAAAAAACAAAAAGGTTTAATCTGGCATACTCAAGGTTCTGGCAAAACCTATACAATGATTACGGCTGCCAAACAAATACTTGAAAATCCAATCTTAGAAAACCCAACCGTTATCATGCTTGTTGACAGAAACGAACTCGAAAGCCAGCTTTTTTCCAACCTTCGTTCAGTTGGTTTTGAAATTAATGAAAACAGAATTGCAGGTTCAAAAAAACATTTACAGCAGTTGCTTGCAAACGACACCCGTGGTCTAATCGTTACCATGATTCATAAATTTGAAGATATGCCGGCAAACATAAACAATAGAAAAAATATCTTTGTTTTAGTTGATGAGGCACACAGAACAACCGGCGGCGACTTAGGCAACTACCTTATGGGGGCATTGCCTAATGCTACATACATCGGCTTTACCGGCACACCCATAGATAAAACTTCACATGGCAAAGGCACATTTAAAGTTTTCGGCACAGATGATGAAAAAGGTTATTTAGATAAATATTCCATTGTTGAATCTATTGAAGACGGAACAACGGTGAAGCTTCATTACACCCTTGCACCGAATGAATTAAGACCTCAAAAAGAGATACTGGAAGAAGAATTTTTAAATTTAGTTGAAAGTGAAGGTTTAAGCGACATTGAAACACTCAACAAAGTACTTGAAAAAGCAGTAAACCTCAAAAACATGCTCAAAAGCAAAGAGAGAATACAAAATATTGCTATGTTTGTGAGTAATCACTTTAAAGAAAATATCGAGCCCATGGGCTATAAAGCCTTTCTTGTGGCAGTAGACCGCGAAGCCTGCGCCTTATACAAAGAGGAACTGGACAAATTTTTACCTAAAGAATATTCCGAAGTTATCATAAGTAGCGGATATAATGACCCTCCTGAGCTTCAAAAGTATCACCTTTCTGAAGGAGAGGAAAAACGCATTCGAAAAGCATTCAGAAAACCGGATGAGATGCCCAAGATTCTCATCGTAACAGAAAAGCTTCTGACTGGTTTTGATGCTCCAATACTTTACTGTATGTATCTTGATAAACCAATGAGGGATCATGTGCTTTTGCAGGCTATAGCCAGAGTAAACCGACCTTATGAAGATGAAGATGGCAGAAAAAAACCTTGTGGCTTTGTGCTCGATTTTGTGGGCATATTTGATAAGTTGGAAAAAGCTTTAGCTTTTGATAGCGAAGATGTCAAAGAGATTCAACATGTGGTTCAGGATATAGAAAAACTGAAAGAACGTTTTCAAGAGCTATTCGAAAATGGTAAAAGCGACTATTTGTCTTTAATTGCTGATAAAAAGAGAGATAAAGCAGTTGAAACACTTCTTGAATATTTTAGCAATGAAGAAAAAAGAAATGCCTATTATGAATTTTACAAAGAACTTTCAGTAATCTATGAAATAATTTCACCAGATTCCTTTTTAAGACCTTACATAGACGATTATGAAACCTTCACCAGTATCTACAGAATATTAAAAGAAGCCTTTGAACCAGGCACACTTGTTGATAAAGAATTTACAAGAAAAACAGCAAAACTTGTTCAGGAATATACAAAATCAGATAAGGTTGAATTGACATTAGATATTTATGAGATCAATGATCATACGCTTATAAAACTTGAAGAAAGTAATGTTTCAGACACCGAAAAGGTCTTTAACCTTTTAAAGAGTTTACAGAAACTAATTGAACAAGAGGCACAGAATAATCCCTTTCTCATATCTATTGGAGAAAAAGCAGAAATAATTTCTCAGCTATATAAAGAACGGCAAAAAACAACCCAAGAAACCCTTGAAGAGTTAAAAAGACTCGTCCAAGAGATAAGCAATGCCAAAGAGGAACAGAGGAAGAGCGGCATATCGCAGGAAGAGTTTTCAATCTACTGGATGTTGAAAGATGAAAAATTATCATATCCACATGGGATTGCTAAAGGGATAAAGGTTGTTTTAGAAAATTATCCCTATTGGAAGTCAAGCGAGGAGCAGGAAAGAGAGGTAAAAAAAGAGATTCATAAGATTTTAATAAAAAACCATATTGATATAGAGCAATCGTTAGCTATTACCAATAAAATACTCACTATTCTAAAAAGGTCTGAAATATGAAGCCCGAGGAGATGAAACAAGAAATTTTATTGTGGGCTGAAAAGATCCGCGTAAAACCAAAAGAGATTCATATAAGGAAAATGAAAAGGAAGTGGGCAAGTTGTTCCTCTCATGGTCGTTTGACTTTTGACACAGCACTACTTGATGAACCAGCCGAAAAGCGGGCAGAAGTTATTGTTCACGAACTACTTCATTTGAAATATCCCAACCACGGGAAAATGTTTAATGCATTGCTGAAAAGTTATCTTGGTAAGAACGGCGAAGGAAGAATATAGGGGACACTTCTTAAATATTGCTTGTCTTTTTCTTAGACCACCCAACTTTTTTGTTTGTCAATAAATATGGGCAGTGTCCCTCTTTACTCTCTTTACTTACTATTTCCTATGAGCCCAATGCAATGTTATGTTCTATTTTATATTATTTCTCTTTCCATACGGGGGAACGTTTTTCGAGGAATGAATTTATGCCTTCTTTGGTGTCTTCTGTGGTGCACAGACGTGCAAAGGCTTCGTTCATAAACTCGAAGGCTTTGCTATAGTCAAGTTGCACTCCTGTATAGAATGCCTTCTTGGCGGTTTGTAAAGCTGTTGGACTTTTCTGGGCAAGTTTTGCAGCCCATAGGCGGGTTTCCTTATCTAAGTCATCTTCTGGAAAAACCTTGTTAATCATCCCGATGTTAAGAGCTTCTTTTGCTGAAATCAATTCACCAAAAAACAGCATCTCGAGTGATTTCTTTCTGCCCACTGAGTAGGCAAGGGGGATTACAGGACCGAGGCAGCTAAGTCCAACATTGATACCAGTTAAACCAAGACGAGAATTCTCAGAGGCAGTTGCAAGGTCTGCAGCTATTACCAAGCCTGCTCCATTGGCAGCAGCTACTCCATGCACCTGCGCAATAACAGGTTTACTTATACGACTAATGGTAATAAGAGGGTTGTGCATACACTCTATCCATTTTCGATACTCCATAGCTGTTTTATCATGGTAATAGGTAATATCAATGCCGGCAGAAAAAACTCTGCCAGCACCTTTGATTATAATCACACGCACCCTTCTATCAGAGTCGAGTTCATAAAATGCGTTTATGAGTTCGTTAGATAAAGAGACGGTGAAGGTATTAAGGTTTTTAGGGCGGTTAAGTGTAATTACGCCTATAAAATCATCTCCTACTTCAACGATAATGTTCTCATAATTCATTTTTTGCTCCTTTGTTAAGTAATTTGTTGATTAACTCCATATGCTTTATGAAAATTTAATTTGAATAGAGATGTCAAGGAATATTTTGTGCAAAAATTAGTTATAGAGGCGAACTCGCTGTAAAAGCAATAAGATAAATAGTAAAGGATAGTGAAGGATTTTTTATGCTACACCTTATGGAAAAATTGATAGAACTTTTGTAAGAGCCTCAAAGGACATAGAATTATTAATAATGGCAAATTCAAAAAATTCTTCGATGTAAAAATATTGACTTTTCATATTGAATGCATGTATATTCTTATTAAGAATGATTCCTAATAAGGATAACTGTTTATTATGCCTGACAACAAAGCGCTCATTGTTGAAAGACTCAGGGAGAGGGGATACAGGCTTACGCCCCAGAGGATTGAGATTATAAATATTATTTCCGGCGTTAGAACGCACCCAAGTGCAAGGGATTTGCTCCTTGAAGCGAGAAAAAGAATGCCAGATATAAGTTCTTCTACAGTTTATTACACTTTAAATTTATTGAAGCAAGAAGGATTGATAAAGGAAATCGAGTTTTACGATAAGGCAAACAGATATGACTCGGTTACGGCTCATCATATCAACCTCATCTGCCAAAAATGTGGACGTATAGAGGATTTTGGAGAGTCAATTCCGCTCTCTTTTAATGACATCTCAGAAAAAACAGGCTTCGAGCCTCACGATATTCGTTATGAATATTACGGCTATTGCAGGGAGTGCAGAATGAAAAAATGATTTTTTTTGCGCATTAATTAGGAATCATTCCAAACTAAACAAAAAAAGGAGGAACTCTATGAAAAAAACCATTGAGAATCTAACGAAGGCATTTATTGGTGAAAGTCAGGCAAGAAATCGTTACACTTTCTACTCAAAGATTGCGGAGAAGGAAGGATACGAGCAAATAGCCGAAATTTTTACTATTACCGCAGATAACGAAAGGGAACATGCCAAATGGCTTTTCAGGCTTATTAATGAAATTAAGCAAAAGGAAGGACTAACGACTGATGAGCTTATCGTAGAAGCCTCAGCGCCCTTAGTTCTCGGTGCTACCATTGAAAACATCAAGGCTGCAATAGCAGGGGAGCATTATGAATATTCCCATATGTATCCAGAGTTTGCAGAGACTGCTGAAAAAGAAGGCTATCCCGAGATTGCCAAGAGACTAAGGGCTATTGCCAAAGCAGAGTTGCACCATGAAGAAAGATACAAAAAACTCTTGAAGGAACTTACCACTGCAACAGTTTTTAAAAAAGATACAAAACAGGAGTGGGTCTGTAGAAAATGTGGATATGTTCACGAAGGCAATGAACCACCCGAAAAGTGTCCTTCCTGTGACCATGAGGCAAAACATTTTCAAATCAAGTGTGAAGAATATTAATCTTTAGATGACTTTTTAAAGTCAATATGCTCTGCATTGCAGAGATTTTAAATCATTGAGGCTGTTCAATAACTAAGGGGGTTTAGATGTCATTGCGAGGAGCGATAGCGACGAAGCAATCTTGCCTTTGTCAATGAGATTGCTTCGCTCCCTTTGGTCGCTCGCAATGACAGAAAAAAGTATGGTCGCTCGCAATGACAAAGAAAGTATAGGTCGCTCGCAATGACAGATGCTGTAAGTGAGAATTAAAGACGCTCATGAATCCTTGATTTTCAAGGCTTTACGAGTTGTTGAACAGGCTCTCATTAAAAAGGAGGAGTAATTGAAATGAGTGAAGAGGGTAAAAATGAAATTGGAAAAACCAATAAGCATGATTTTAAAAAGGGTAAATCAATTTTTGAGTGGTGGCCAAATCTTCTCAGACTAAATATCCTGCACCAACATTCAGCCAAATCAAATCCTATGGGAGAAGACTTTAACTACAAAGAAGAGTTCAAAAAACTCGATTATCAAGCTTTGAAGAAGGACCTTATGGAACTTATGACCAAATCTGAAGACTGGTGGCCTGCAGATTACGGTCATTACGGTGGGCTTTTTATTCGCATGGCATGGCACAGTGCAGGAAGTTATAGATCCTTAGATGGTCGTGGGGGAGCCAATACAGGCGCAATGCGCTTCCCTCCAAGAAGTAGCTGGCCAGATAATGTTAGTCTTGACAAAGCTCGCCGCTTGCTCTGGCCTATCAAGAAAAAATACGGCAAAAAAATCTCCTGGGCTGACCTGATGATCCTTGCTGGCAATGTAGCCTTAGAGTCTATGGGCTTTAAGACCTTTGGCTTTGGTGGTGGAAGGGAAGATATCTGGGAGCCTCCAGAGGATGTTTATTGGGGTCGTGAAGAAATCATGCTGGGGGGTGAAGAGAGATATTCAGGTGAACATGAGCTCGAACATCCTTTGGCGGCAGTTCAAATGGGTCTTATTTATGTGAACCCGGAAGGGCCAAAAGGTAACCCAGACCCAATAGCATCAGCTCGAGATATTCGAGAAATCTTCCGAAGGATGGGAATGAACGACTACGAGACAGTAGCATTAATTGCAGGGGGACACACCTTTGGCAAATGCCATGGTGCCTGCCCCGCATCTTATGTTGGACCAGAACCAGAAGCTGCTCCCATCGAAGATCAAGGTTTGGGTTGGCGGAATAAATTCGGAACTGGTAAAGGCTCTGACACCTACACCAGCGGCTTAGAAGGAGCATGGACGCCGACCCCAACCAAATGGGATATGACTTATCTACACACACTCTTTAATTATGAGTGGGAGTTGACCAAAAGCCCAGCAGGCGCTAAACAGTGGCAGCCGAAGGGAGGTGCCGGCGAAGGTTTAGTTCCCGATGCTCACGACCCGAAAAAGCGCCACGCGCCAATGATGCTTACGACAGATTTAGCTTTGCGCATGGATCCAATCTATGAAAAAATCTCTCGTCACTTTCTTGAGCATCCTGATGAGTTTGCAGATGCCTTTGCCAGGGCTTGGTTTAAATTGATTCATCGTGATATGGGCCCTAAAGTGCGATATCTCGGACCAGAGGTTCCTAAAGAAGACTTAATCTGGCAGGATCCGTTACCACCGCTTGATTATAAACTTATTGACGCGGATGACATAAAGGCACTTAAGGCTAAGATACTTGCCTCTGGATTAACTATATCAGAACTTGTTTATACCGCTTGGTCTTCGGCATCTACATTCCGAGGCTCAGACTATCGAGGAGGTGCAAATGGTGCCCGTATAAGGCTTGAGCCACAGAAAAACTGGGAAGTGAATATGCCGGAACAACTCTCAAAAGTTCTTGCAGCACTCGAAAATATACAGAAGGAGTTTAATGCCAAAGCTACAAACGGCAAGAAAGTCTCTCTGGCTGATTTAATCGTTCTTGGAGGGTGTGCTGCTGTTGAGGAATCAGCAAAAATAGCTGGATTTAATATTGAGGTCCCCTTTACACCAGGTCGAGTAGATGCATCGCAGGAACAGACTGATGTTGAGTCCTTTGTTTGGCTTGAGCCATATGCCGATGGGTTTAGAAACTATTCAAAACCGGGCTTGCCATTCAGTCCAGAGGATCTGCTTGTAGATAAAGCACACTTACTCACCCTTACAGCCCCCGAAATGACAGTATTAGTTGGTGGTATGCGAGCACTGAATGCAAATTTTGGCAAGACTCAGCACGGCGTTTTCACAAAACGGCCAGAGATATTAACAAATGACTTTTTCGTCAATCTCCTTGATATGGGTACAGAGTGGAAGGCAGTTTCAGATGATGCTCAGGTTTTTGAAGGTAGAGATAGGAAAACTGGAGTGCTGAGGTGGACAGCTACGCGAGTCGACCTTATATTCGGTGCAAATGCTCAACTTAGAGCCATAGCAGAAGTCTATGCCTCAGATGATGCACAAGAGAAGTTTATTCGTGATTTTGTGTCTGCATGGAATAAAGTGATGAATCTTGACCGATTCGAAATCGCCTGATTGTTGTATATGTATAAACATCTTCTAAGGCTTAACTAAAATGCTAAAACTGGTTCATTGGATGGCGTATAACCATCCGATGAACCAGTGTTTTATCTTCTAAAAAAGGCATTAAAAAGTTAGAGAAGAACGGCAAACCAAAGAAAGTCATTATCCACATTAAGGATTATCAAAAACTACTTTAGCTCCTTGAAGACAAGGAATATCTTGCCAACCTTGCTCGGTTGCATAAGGGTAGCTTGTGCATTTCAGAAAACTTTTTGGCAGAATACGATATTGCCTTATGAACTGCATATTTAATGTAATGCCGAAAAAGATTTAAACAAACTCAAAAAATCGTTATTCCTTCAGAAACCCTTCCGTGATAAAATTGCTGCGAACCCTACAGGTTCTCATAATGAACTAATTTATGTTTCTATCGCTAAATTTCGGATAATTGGAAATATTTTCGTTATGGGTTTATAATTTAATACTGCAAAGTTGTGCGTGCTAAATCTTAACGCCTCCAGTGCAACCGCAGAAATTCGGGTTTGATATAGCGGCTTTTTGATGACAATGATTGGAAATACGCTTTCAATACGTCCCACGCTAAGTTATATTTAAGGAGGTTTTATGCCCAAAAGGATGGATATAGAGAAGATTTTATTAATTGGCTCTGGTCCTATAATTATAGGTCAGGCATGTGAATTCGATTACTCTGGCACCCAGGCTTGCAAAGCTCTCAGGGAGGAGGGTTTTAAGATTGTCCTTGTTAATTCCAACCCTGCTACTATCATGACAGACCCCGAAATGGCAGATGCGACTTACATAGAACCACTCACAAAAGAGATTATAGAGTTAATAATCAAAAAAGAAAGACCCCAAGCTATCCTGCCTACGATGGGGGGGCAAACCGCCCTTAACCTTGCAGTTCAGCTATCTGAATCTGGAGTGCTCGACAGATACAAAGTAGAATTAATAGGCGCAAGGCTTACCGCCATAAAAAAGGCTGAAGATAGAGAGCTTTTCAAACAGGCGATGATAAATATAGGTCTTGAGGTGCCTCTCGGAAGGACTGTCACGACTTTGAAAGAGGGGCTTGATGTGATTGATGAGATAGGCTTTCCAGCAATTTTAAGACCAGCCTTTACATTGGGCGGCACTGGCGGCGGTATCTCATACAACATTGAAGAATACAAGGAAATGCTCGAGAAGGCATTGAAATTGAGCCCTGTTAGTCAAGTGCTGATTGAGCAATCAGTTCTTGGCTGGAAGGAATATGAACTGGAAGTAATGCGGGATATGATGGACAATGTCGTGATAATATGCTCCATCGAGAATTTCGACCCAATGGGCGTTCATACTGGAGATTCGATTACGGTAGCGCCTGCCCAAACCCTTACAGATAAGGAATATCAAAGGATGCGCGATGCTGCTATCGCAGTGATTAGAGAGATAGGCGTTGATACAGGGGGTTCTAATATTCAGTTTGCAGTAAATCCTAAAAACGGCAAGATGGTCGTGATAGAGATGAATCCAAGGGTTTCAAGGAGCTCTGCCCTTGCGAGCAAGGCTACCGGCTTCCCAATCGCTAAGATTGCTGCAAAGCTCGCAGTGGGTTATACTTTAGATGAAGTCAGGAATGACATAACAAGGGAAACACCAGCGTCATTTGAGCCCACTATTGATTATGTCGTAACAAAAATCCCTCGTTTTACCTTTGAAAAATTTCCCGATGCAGACAGCACTCTTACCACACAGATGAAATCCGTAGGCGAGGCGATGTCAATAGGCAGGACATTCAAGGAGTCGCTCCAGAAGGCGTTAAGGAGCCTCGAGATAGGCTCATCGGGCTTTGAGTTTTCTGATATGAGCATTGAAAAAGTCAAGGCAAAATTAACGATGCCAAATCCAGAAAGGATATGGTATGTGGCTCAGGCAATACGTCATGGTATAGGGATAGAAGAGATATATTCGCTGACATGGATTGATCCCTGGTTTTTACATAATATTAGGCAAATAATCGAATTTGAGCAGGAAATAAAAAAGACTGCCAGTTTTGGAGAGGGGTCTTTCGAGATATTAAAGAAGGCTAAGGAATACGGCTTTTCAGACAGGATGATTGCCAGCCTGACTGGAAGAACCGAAAAAGAGGTGAGAGATTTCAGAAAAAAGACAGGTTTGATGCCCGTTTATAAACTTGTGGATACATGCGCCGCCGAATTTGAGGCATATACGCCTTATTTTTACTCAACATATGAGACACCCTTTTACAGAATCGGGGATTCAAAAAATAATGACAAAAGTATCGAAAACGATGCAATCCCTACTAACCGCAAAAAGATTGTCATTTTAGGTTCAGGTCCTAACAGGATTGGGCAGGGGATAGAGTTTGATTACTGCTGTGTTCAGGCTGTTTTTGCGTTAAAGGAAAAGGGATATGAGACAATAATGATAAATTGCAACCCCGAGACCGTCAGCACCGATTATGACACATCCGACAGGCTTTATTTTGAGCCTCTGACGATTGAAGATGTAATGAATATTATCGAACTCGAGAAGCCTGAAGGTGTAATTGTTCAGTTTGGCGGTCAAACCCCATTAAAGCTGTCTGTTCCTCTGGAAAAAGAAGGTGTGAAAATACTCGGCACATCTCCTGATTCGATTGATAGGGCTGAAGATAGAAAAAGATTCAAAGAATTGCTTATAAAGCTCAATCTCAAACAGCCTGACAATGACACTGTTGTATCTATTGATGATGCCTTGAAAGCAGCAAACTCCATAGGATATCCAGTAGTTGTAAGACCTTCGTATGTTTTAGGCGGTAGGGCTATGGAGATAGTCCACGATGAAGCCTCACTAATAAGTTATATGAAAAAAGCGGTCTCTGCCTCACCTGACCATCCAGTGCTGTTAGATAAATATCTGTCGGACGCGATAGAGCTGGATGTGGATGCAATCTCTGACGGAATAGACGTTATCATAGGAGGCGTCATGGAGCATATTGAGGAAGCAGGTATACACTCTGGAGATTCCGCTTGTTCAATCCCTCCTTACAGCCTTCCTCGTTCAATAGTGGATGAAATTAAGAAGCAGACTAAATCACTTGCTAAAGAACTGAATGTAATTGGACTGATGAATGTGCAGTTTGCGGTGAAAGGCGAGGATATATATGTCCTTGAGGTAAATCCGAGGGCATCTAGAACCATTCCGTATGTCAGCAAGGCGATAGGGATACCTCTTATAAAACTTGCGGCAAAGATAATGACAGGTGATACGCTGAAGGGGCTCGGGATGACTGAAGAGGTGGGTATATCACATCTTGCTGTAAAGGAAGCTGTCTTTCCCTTCGATAAATTCCCCGGCGTTGATGTGATTTTAGGTCCTGAGATGAAATCAACAGGCGAGGTAATGGGTATCGATGAAGACTTTGGACTTGCCTATGCAAAGGCTCAGATGTCAAGCAATAACCGCATTCCCACGTCGGGAACGATTTTCATAAGCGTAAAGGATCAGGATAAATCTCAGGTTCTTTCGGTCGCAAAGAGATTGAAAGAGTTAAAGTTCAAACTTATCGCAACCAGAGGGACTGCTAAATATCTCCATGACAATGGAATTAGTGTTAAGATAATAAATAAGGTAGCTGAAGGCAGACCCCATATAGTTGACTTAATAAAGAATGGCAAGGTGGATTTTATCATAAATACTGTAAGCGGTTCGCAGGCTCAGAAAGACTCTCTCTCAATAAGAAGAAGCGCCCTTCAATACAGGGTTCCCTATACAACGACTATTTCGGGCGCAAAGGCAGTTATGCTCGCAATTGAGGTGCTCCTGAAAAAGGATTTAAGCATAAAATCGATACAAGAATATCACAAAAGGAGGGACATCCGTGGAAAAGAAGCTGACATTAGACATTCTCAGTGTCACTGAATCCGCCGCTATTGCAGCAGCGAGGCTTATGGGTAAGGGGGATAGAAAGGATGCGGACAGAGCAGCGGTTAACGCCATGAGAATCGCCCTGAATGACATCCCGATTCATGGTAGGGTTGTAATAGGAGAGGGCGAGAGGGACGAAGCTCCGATGCTCTATATTGGGGAGGAGGTTGGCTGCGGCGGCGATTTTGAGGTGGATATCGCTGTTGACCCCCTTGAGGGCACAAATCTATGCGCCACTGGCTCTCCGAATGCTCTCGCAGTGATGGCAGTGGCGGAAAAAGATGGACTTTTATACTGTCCTGATACATATATGGAGAAGCTTGTTGTCAGGCCTGCCGCAAAAGGAGTGGTTGATATCCGGGCATCGGTACACGAAAACCTCGAGAATATAGCGAAGGCATTAGGCAGGGATGTAGACGATCTTGTCGTTGTCATATTAGACAGGCCAAGGCATGATAAGCTTATAAAGGATGTAAGGGCGGCGGGCGCAAGGATTAAGCTAATCAGTGACGGAGATATAACGCCTGCAATCGCTGCTATTGTTGAAGGAACAGGTATTCACGCCCTTATGGGGATTGGAGGCGCTCCTGAGGGAGTTTTATCCGCTGCAGCTGTTAAATGTCTCGGAGGAGAGATGCAGGCAAGGATGAGATGGCGTAATGATGACGAGAGAAAAAGGGCAAAAGAGATGGGAATGGATTTAAGTGAAGACAAAGTTTATACTACCGATGATCTTGCCCCTGGTGATAATATAATCTTCGTTGCAACTGGTGTTACTAAAGGAGATATTTTAAACGGCGTCAGTTTCTTCGGCGGCGGTGCAAGAACCCATTCTCTGATTTTATCCTCAAAAACAAAGCAGATAAGGTTTGTTGATACGGTCCATGTGCTGGATAGAATCGCAAAAATCACCTTAAGATAAAAGTAATTAGTAGTTAGTGGATAGTGAATGTTAAATAGTTTGGAGTTTCATATGTTTTTATGAATAAACCATCCTACAATGTCACTGTCATGCTCGTAAAACTTGTTCCTGTATGTTGTAAGCTGGGACAAGTTTAAGGGGAATGCTTTGGAAATTTATGGTTCGACAAGCTCACAATGAAAGGTGTTCGATTCAATTCACACCAAAAGTTCATCATGACAGATTTTGAAGTGGTTATGTCAAGGTAAGCCCTTCTGCTTGTAATGTCATGTTGAGCCAGTCGAAGGATGAGCTTTATTACTTGATACAAGCATATAGTATAGATACCTGTTTTACCTGCTTAGCTTCATCCCTATTTCAGCAAGTCTTTTGCCAAAAATGCGGCAGATATTCGCCTCATTTTCATCTATTTCCCTAAGATTGTCAGCCCCTGCCACATGCCCGGGTCCGTATGGCGCACCACCTCCCCGAGTAAGATAAAGGTCTGGCACTGAATAGGGAACCCCGACTATTATTAGCCCAAGATGAATCAAGACGGTCATCAGGGTAAGTATGGTTGACTCCTGCCCTCCGTGCAATGTGCCTGTTGAGACGAATATTCCAGCAGGCTTCCCTTCAAACGCCTTTTGCATCCATAAAGGACCAAGCTGGTCAATCTGGTATTTCAACTGTGATGATACATTCCCAAATCTTGTAGGAGTTCCAAAGGCATAGGCACCTGCTTCTTTAAAGTCGTCCATTGTAACCACGGGAACATCCTTTTGGATTTCTGCGCCTGCCTTCATGTCGGTTCTTGACTGGATAACTGTTTCAGGCATAAGTTCTGGCACCCTTCTGATAACAGCCTCGGCGCCTTCCACCTGATTTACTCCTTCAGCTATATATTGAGCCATCTTGAAAACATTCCCAAAGGTGCTGTAGTAAACAATCAGTACCTTCATCTCATTCTCCTTTCTGTTAAAACAGTTTTTTACTCTTCTTCCTTCTTTTTCTGCCTCTCCGCTATTATTTTCTGAGAGATATGGGCAGGGACTTCTTCATAGTGGGAAAATTCCATCGAATAAAGACCCCTACCTGAAGTGATGCTGTGGAGTTGATTAGCGTATGTGAGCATTTCAGCCATAGGCACTGAAGCAGTTATTTTTTGATTGCCCCCAGGCTGGGGTTCAACCCCCTGAACCTTGCCTCTTTTTGAATTCAAATCACCGATCACTGAACCAACGGTATCATCAGGAGCTATTATCTCAGCCTTCATTATAGGCTCCAATAATACAGGCTTGGCATCCATAAATGCTTTTTTGAGAGCCATAGAGCCAGCTATTTTGAAAGCCATTTCTGAAGAATCAACTGTATGGTAAGAGCCATCAAACAAAGTCACTCGAAGATCAACGATAGGATATCCTGCGAGTATTCCCTCCTTCATAGTCTCTATTATTCCTTTTTCTACAGCAGGTCTGTATTGCTGAGGTATTGCACCGCCGACAATTTTGTCTATGAATTCATATCCTTCACCCCTTTGCAAAGGTTCTATCTCGATCCAGCAGTCACCGTACTGACCCCTTCCCCCTGATTGTTTTTTGTATTTACCCTGTGTTTGAGCAGAAGCCCTGATAGTTTCTCTATAAGGAATTTTAGGAGCGCTCATCATTACTTCGACCCCAAATTTTCTCTTAAGCTTTTCCAATGCAACCTCAAGGTGAACCTGACCCATTCCAGACAAAATCATTTCCTTGGATTCTTCATCTCTGACAAATTTGAGGGTTGGGTCTTCCTCCAGTATCCTTTGCAGTCCGACGCTCACTTTTTCTTCATCGCCTTTTGTCTTTGGAGCTATTGCATATGAGATAATCGGCTCAGCAAACTTGACCTTCTCAAACAGCAAAGGGGTTTGTTCGTCGCACAAGGTATCGCCGACATTTGTGTCTTTGAGCTTAACGACAGCAGCAAGTTCACCCGGGCCTACAGACTGCGCTGCAACATGCTTTTTACCAAGGAGATAAAAGATTTGACCGATTCTTTCCTTTGTCTCAGAGGCGGTATTGAGAACGGTCGAATCAGCCTTCAAAACACCTGAGAAAACCCTGAAAAGGGAAAACTTTCCCGCGTAAGGGTCAGCAATGGATTTAAAAACATACGCAGCAAAAGGCTCTGTCGGAATGGGTTTAACATCAACTTCCGTTCCACTTTTTATATTTCTAGCTTTGATGGGAAGCACAGTGCTTCTCTCAACAGGGGACGGTAGGCAGAGCAGAATTATATCCAAAAGCTGGGGTATAGCTATATTGCCTACTGCTGAACCGCATACTATAGGCAGGAATTTTCTTGAGAGCGAGCCTTCCTTTATTCCCTTCAGGAGTTCATCCATTGTGAGTTCTTCACCCTCAAGATATTTTTCTAATAAAGCGTCGTCTGCTTCAGCAATTCTTTCGACTAATTTTTTCCTGTATTCTTCAGCCGAACTGCTTAATTCAGAAGGAATGTCTATCTCTGACGCCTTGCCATCTTTAAAGACATACCCCTTCATCGTAAGCAGATCAACTACGCCTCTAAATTGCTCGCCTTCTCCGATAGGTATTTGAAGGGGAACCGGTTCCAATCCGAAGGACGCCTTTACCTCTTCAACTGTTGAATAGAAGTTTGCCGACTCCTTATTCAACTTATTGATAAAAATAACTGAAGGGATTTGATATTCTGTGACATATCCCCATATCTTTTTGGTTTCGGCTTTAACGCCTGATACAGCACACACTACAGCTATTACGCCGTCAGCTACCCTCAGGCATCCCCTTGTGTCCTCGATAAAATTAATGAACCCCGGCGTGTCGATCAAATTAATTCTCGTGCCTTTCCAGTCGCAATAAGATAGAGACGATGATACGCTGATTTTTCGAGCTATCTCTTCAGGCTCGAAGTCTGAAGTTGTGTTTCCAGCCTCTACGGTGCCGATCCTATCAATGGCTCCGGCATTAAAAAGCATTGCCTCTACAAGAGAGGTTTTGCCTGCACCGCTGTGGGCAATCAAAGCTACATTCCTGATGTTTTCAACTTTAGCAACTGCCATTGTTAATATCCCCCTTTAATTTGAAAATTTTAAATTGCAAAATTACTGAATTGAAGATGTTTTTTTACGATTAAAAATTCAAAAGCTTTCTATTATAACATTAAAACTGCTTATCTACGATATACTTATACCTCATCCCGAAAAATAGATGGGAAGGGCTGTTTCAAAAAAGTTTTATTTAAATTTTGCTTTATCCCTTCAATGCAATGTCTTTTGCCAAAATTCCGTGAGGTTCTTTCATAAGGTGTTGTATAAAAATCCTACACCAGCTCCTCTTCTCTAAATTGTTGATTTTATAAAGCTTTTTAGTGCTACGCCGAATTTGTGATTTGTATATTTTCTTGGTTTGCTGTGGGAGAAAACATCTTCACCTATGACTTGCCAGGAATTATTTTAAGAGTTCTTGAAATTTCTCTAATGTTAAATCAGCATCTCCGAGATAATTGATAAAGTTTTGGGATGCAGAATTTTTCCTGAGTGATAAGGGATGGTTGTTCTGTTGCCAGCTTTATTTTTGTAGATTTTGTGACTGCTACTTTGACGTGATAATTAAAAACCTGCTTTCACTAAAATCTTGATTATATCTGCAGCAGTTACTCTTGGCAGCTTTTCGCTCATACTGTTATTTCCATCATGGTGAGACTTATAGATTCTGTCTGTGGGATTTCTTCGTCGTTTTCAATGTCTTCTATATGAAGGCGAATAGCATCTTGGATATTCTCTTTAATAAGTATTGCCCTTCTTGATAATAATTTGCCCGAAAACCCAGCGAGATCCTTTTGTGCCTGCGGCATTAACTTGACAGAGTATGAACTCAAGCGGTTTTTCCAGTCCCGTGGCGTAAAATATTCTCTGGTAGAGATTGCTTTACCTTATTTTGATCTTACCTTAATCCCTAATTACAAAATCATTTTCCAAGTATATTGTTAATAAAAATACGGGAAGTGTTCCTATATTATCCCTATTGCTATTTTTGGGGAAAAAATATTCTTGACACTTTGATCCATAAATGGTATACTTTTATTAAAGAAGTTATTAAATCCTCTTTTGAATATCTCCGCAGCGCTTATTAGGTTACATGCCTAAAAAAGCCAAAAAAATAGTGGAGCCTCGTGATAACTCTAACGATTTCATTTGAGGCTATATTATGAGAGGCTTATTGATTGGCGGTAACTTGATAAGAAGGGGATGTTTGTTCTTTGAAAACTAAAGGCAGGTTCTTGTCAATTAGCTAGAGTTTTGAAAAGCCATGAGAGTTTGATCCTGGCTCAGAACGAACGCTGGCGGCGTGCCTA
>DAIQAO010000037.1:9084-17449 GCA_036781645.1 Dissulfurispiraceae bacterium | reverse complement strand
GATGTCCACTACTTTTTTAATATATTTGCAACTAAATTGGAGATGAACCTAATTTTGAAGCATTGGCAATTGAGGCTTCCGCTTCGACTTCTGCCTCCTTGAGGTTCCCCGCGGCTTTGGCTCCAGAAATCGCATCATATCCCCCGGATTCGAAAGTATATAAGAATTTATTTTGGACGGGTATGACTTAAGTTAATAAAAATTCTCGGCAATAAAAAATATTTGCAAATTATTCTAAAACATGTTAAAGTAATCATGAATTCGGAAGTTTTTTGTCTGCACTATGCCACAAAGACTTTTGTCTTTGTGGTTTTTTGGTTTGGGCACTTCTGAAATTTCAATACATAACAAGGAGGTGCACAAATGGCAGATGGCAAAGTGAAGTGGTTTAATGAGGCGAAAGGCTTCGGCTTCATAACAAGCGATGAAGGCGGCGATGTCTTCGTTCATTATTCTTCAATTCAGGGTAATGGTTTCAGATCCCTTGCCGAAGGTGACAAAGTCAGCTTCGATATCGAAAAGGGCCCTAAAGGTCAAAAGGCAGTTAATGTTGTAAAACAATAACTCATAACAACTCTGAAAATAAGGCTTAACTTCGACACCCTCCCCCAAAAGGGGAGGGCACTTTATATCTTTATTATGAGTTTCACCGAAAAATAGAGATATAAAACCTTCAATTGCGAGCGGAGCGAAGGAGCCCTATTCTGAGCCTGTCGAAGGGGGAGCAATCTCGCCTTTTATTTAAGATTGCCACGAGCCCTGCGGGTTCTCACAATGGCTTGTAAATCAATAGGGTTATGTTTTTATTTAGTTCAACCGTTCAACTGAGTCTCTTGACATAAGACATGTTTAATTGATACATTATTAATTTATTAAAATCTAAAAACTATTAGGAGGGGGGGATACATAATGCCCTCTATAAAGGTCAGAGATACTGAATCTTTTGAATCAGCTTTAAAACATTTCAAAAAACAGTGCGAACGTGAAGGTATCTTATCTGAGATTAAAAAGAGGGAGCATTACGAGAAGCCAAGCGTAAAGAAAAAAAAGAAAATTATAGCAGCTCGTAAAAAGGCTTCCAAGCGCATGAGGTATGTCTCAGCCAGATAAGATGTCAATTTAAAGTATATGATTCAATAAGAAAGCCTTGAAAGTTATAGACAGCATGAAGCTATCTGTTATGATGACTTTCAAGGCTTTCTTATTGAAGGGCGGCAAGAAGAAAAACTCGAAGTTTATTATCTTGTTTTTAAAAATTTAATTTTTTAATGGGGTGAATACTTGAAACTCATTGATTTATATAAGAAAGCCATATCTCTGGGTATAGAAAACGATCCCAGAGGCAGAGATTTTGTATCTGATGAATTGCAGCGTCTTAAAAAGGATTACGAGAATATGAATGAAAGGGATAAAAATTTTTTCGATATGGAAAATCTCGAAAATCCCTATCCTGATTCAAGAATACTTTATGGAGATAGCCAGAGGGAGGTCAAAAACATTCTTGCTGGTATTGATATAGAAGTTGGCGAAGTCCTTCTAGCAGAAACCATGAAAAATAAAAATATGCCTGTTGATTTGATACTCTCGCACCATCCGGGCGGTAGGGCATACGCAAGCCTATATTCCGTCATGCATATGCAGGCAGATATACTGCATAAATTTGGAGTTCCGATAAATGTAGCAGAAGGGCTTATGGACAGCAGGGCTAAGGAAATCGAAAGGAAACTCCTGCCTGTAAATCATACTAGAAGCCTTGATGCCGCCCGACTCCTCGATATCCCTTTTATATGCCTGCATACGCCCGCTGACAATATGGTGGCGAGTTATCTACAAAATTTATTGGATGAAAAGAAACCTTATACACTGGATGACATCATTGAGATGTTAAGGGATATAAAAGAATACGCCGAAGGCGAGAAAAATGGGGCTGGTCCCAAGATATTAATTGGGAATAAAAACAGAAGGGCAGGCAAGGTTTTTGTTGACATGACAGGAGGCACTGAAGGTTCAAAAGAGATATTCAATAATCTTTCCTTAAGCGGGGTCAATACAATTGTTGCCATGCATCTCAGCGAGGAACACAGGGCTGAAGCCGAAAAAAATCATATTAATGTTATAATCGCCGGTCATATTGCGAGCGACAATCTTGGGTTAAACCTCCTGCTTGATGGAATAATAGAGGGCGAGCAAATAGTAATTTATGAGTGCTCGGGATTCAGACGCTTTGCGAGGAGCAAGAGGGCATAAATTACCTTATTAAATTACATAAGCCTTTTTAAGAGGGAGCGGTTATGGAGCTCCGAGTAATTTTTTTGTTGGCATTATTGTTTTTTTCTGGGCTTATCTTTCCAAAACCTGAAGACACTTCAGATCCCGAGCATCCCTTTGCAAAGCACCTTACATCCCTTTACACCGGATATCTTGATGCTGCAAGGCAGGGGGATGTAGCGTCTGCTATGGATAAAACGACAGACCAATATCAAGAGGCGTTTTCGAATATCCCCCCGAATTTCTCAAAAGTATGTGTGAGGGAGACCTCGACCCCCGCGAGTCACATTTTATTAAGGTTGATGCCAACAGAAATACTGCAAGAATTATCTTTACGAAAGATGCAGATGACAAGACAAGCTGGCAGGCTGTAATATTTAAACTTCAATCGAGCAGGTGGAAGATTGCAGGAATTTTAAGATATGGAATGGGAAAAGATTCAGTAGAGGATACTCTCGCGCTGCTTCTTGAGGATACAAGCTCTTTTTACAAGGATGATAATTAACCCTTATTATCAGGTTTTTTTGGAATATGTCATCTGAAGGATTAAATCTTTATATTGAAAAATTCATGAAACACCTTGAGGTTGAGAGAGGGGTTTCAGAACACACTATCCGTGCATACAGAAAGGATTTGGGGGAATTTTCATCTTTCTGTCAATCCTCGCCTGAAGCCATTGAGGTCATTGATATCAGGGGATTTATATCGAATCTTATGATTAAAGGCAAGGCAAAATCAACTGTCTCAAGAAAACTTGCCTCCATCAGGTCTTTTTTAGGTTATTTACATCAGGAAGGTTATGTTAAGCTCAATCAGGCTAAATTAGTTCCCACGCCTAAAGCCGCCAAACCTTTACCTAATTTCTTAACAGTTGATGATGCCTTCAGCCTCGTCGAGTCTCCACACGGAGTTGATTTCATTAGGGTTAGGGACAAGGCAATCCTTGAGCTTTTGTATGGCAGCGGAGTCAGGGTTGGTGAATTAGCCCGTATAAACATAGATGAGGTTAATTTGAGAGAAGGTCTTATCAAAATACGTGGCAAGGGAAAAAAAGAAAGAATAGTTCCCTTTGGCGATAAGGCTGCTGATGCATTGAAATTATATATGGTCGAAAGGCTCCTTTTTAAGAAGAAAAAGGCAATTCCCCAAACTCAGGGGGCACTTTTCCTTAACTTAAGAGGCAGTCGGCTGACCGACAGGCAAATAAGGCGTATTGTCGTAAAATACGCCCGAGCTATCGGTGTTGGCGGGCAAATAGGTCCACACACTCTGAGACATTCATTTGCCACTCATCTTTTAACTGGGGGTGCTGATCTTCGAGTTATTCAGGAACTGCTTGGACATTCATCCCTATCAACAACTCAGAAATATACACATCTTGATATAGCACACCTGATTGATGTATATGACAAAACACATCCTTTTGGGAACAAAGAGGAGTAATTTAGAGAAAATAAAGCCATTGCATTAAAAGGATAAAGCAAAATTAAATAAAATTTGCCGGTTATAAAAATTCTGAAGCAGCCCTTTAGAGCGCTTTTTTTGGGCTAAACAGATTTTGATTACAAACTCTATTTTCCCAAGAAATCATTTACAGTGGCGATGCTGTGAACTTTGTAGCCGTAAGACTCTATATTCTGTCTGCCGTTTAATTCACATCTGTCAACTATTACTATTACAGAGACTATTTCGAGCCCAAAGTCCAGAGATGCCTTGATTGCCTTGATAGTGGATGAGCCTGTAGTTATAACGTCATCTATGATAATCACCCTGTCGCCCTTTTTTACATACCCTTCAACGGCAAGCATCATACCATGGGCTTTAGGTTCTTTTCTTATAGAGAAAGCTTCTAATGGCATATTTGAGCTAAATGAACGGTGGGCAACAGCGCAGGCGATGGGGTCTGCCCCCATAGTTAAACCGCCTATTGCATCGGCTTGCAGGGAAAGCTCTTGTATCAAATCGAAAAGTATTTTGCCTATAAGGTGCTGTCCTTCGGGCGAATAAGTGGTTTTCTTTAAATCAAAATAGAAGTTGCTCATGCCCCCGGAAACCAGCTTGAATGAAGGAGTCTCACTGAATTTGTATGAGCGTATCTTAATAAGGTTGATAAGTTTTTCTTTATCATTCATAAGCGCTTAAGTGTAACGAAACGCCCTGACAAAAATCAATTGAATGGGTTAGTCCTAAATTAGGCTATGGAAATTCAAACACAGTAATTTGGCTGTCATTGCGAGCAGCCAAAAGGTGCGTGGCAATCTCATTATAAAAAGCAAGATTGCTTCGCTCCGCTCGCAATGACGAGGTGTTTACCGCTAAATTAGGGCTTAGTAAATCCCCAAAAACAAAAGGCAGCGTCTATTCACAACCTTTTAAATTTATAAATTGTATGCCTTTTCGCCATGCTGACTTTCGTCAAGACCGTTAACCTCTTCTTCAGCATCTACCCTGACGCCAGTGATTGCTTTAATTATAATGAAAATAATCAGTGTCGCAATTGATGCATAGACTATTGTCACTACAACAGCTATTATCTGGGTCAACAACTGTCCTGGATTGCCGTAAAATAAACCCTTGCCAGCTTCATTAATAGAAGGATCTGCAAAGAAGCCTGTTAATATAGCTCCGAGCAATCCTGCTATGCCGTGTATCCCGAATACATCAAGGGCATCGTCATAACCTAATTTTGGTTTTAAAATGGCTACAGCAAAATAAGGTATGATACCGGCGAGCAAGCCTATTACAATTGCGCCTGATATGTTTACAAAGCCAGCCGCGGGGGTGATGGCTACGAGCCCTGCGACGGCACCCGATGCAAGTCCGAGCACTGTCGGTTTTTTGTGATGAATCCACTCTGTAAACATCCACGCTACCGCTGCTATTGCTGCCGCAGTATTAGTATTGAGGAATGCTGCCCCTGCAATCCCATTTGCCGCCAGTGCCGAGCCGGCGTTAAAGCCGAACCACCCAAACCAGAGAAGACCCGCACCAATAACCGTGAGTGTCAGGTTATTAGGTATCAGCACAGCTTCCCGCCTCTTGCCCAGAACCAGCGCACCTACAAGTCCAGCAAAGCCGGCATTGATATGAACTACCGTGCCCCCAGCAAAGTCGAGGGCACCAAGCTTTGCTAAGAAACCGTTGCCCCATACCCAGTGAGCCACTGGAATATAGACTATCGTCACCCATAGGATAGTAAAAAGAATCCATGCGGAAAACTTCATCCTTTCAATGAAAGAACCGCTTGCAAGGGCTACTGTAATAGCTGCAAAGGTCAACTGAAAGACTATAAATACCATTTCAGGGATCGTCCCGGATAAGCTGGCTGTGGTAATGCCACTTAGAAATATCTTGTCTAAATTGCCTATTATTCCTTTCAAATCGTCGCCAAAAGCGAGGGAATAGCCGTAGATTACCCATATAAAACTTACGATGCAATATGCTGCAAAAGACATCGCCATTGAATTAAGGGCGTCTTTTCGTTTTGCCATGCTTCCGTAAAAGAGGGCTAAGCCCGGAAGCGTCATGAGCATTACCAGCGCTGCTGCCATAATCATCCACGCAGTATCGCCTGCATCCAGTTTTGGCTGAGGCTGAGCGAGGGTAGCCTGCTCTGCAGCCGCAGGTGAATCGCCTGTCTGTATCTTTTCTTCAGCAAAGGCAGAAAAGCTAAATATAAAAAGCAATAAAATTGTTAATGCGATAAATCTTTTCATAATTACCTCCATGTCCCGTATAATTTAAAAACTCAGCGTGAGATTAATTCCTCCATAAAGTATTGTTTTCTTGTTGTCGTCACTGATACTCTTAATAGCAGCCTTAGCATCGTTGCTGAGAGGCATTGAATAAGCTATCTTAGGGGTTATGGAGATATCTTTATATAATGGAATTGCAACTGATGCCGAGATTTCTGCATTATAAAAGTTGCTGAATCTTTTGCCATTGCTGTCGAATCCCATAACTTTATTTCTAATGTTATAACTTGCGCTTGCACCCAGTTTAAGTCCTATATCTTTCATAATAGGAAAGGTATGCCCTACTCCCAATACGATGAATGCCCCATTGCCCTCATCATAGTCATAGTAAATAGTCAGAGAGGGATTCAGGATTGTGTCGTAAGATGCCGTTATAAAAATCTCCTGAGTATCATTTGCCCCTTCAAGGGCATAATAGATATAGCCCCCTGTTAAGGTCAATTTATCAATAGAGTGAGTATATGTCAGTGTTATATCGGTCTCTGTTATCTTGCCATGACCGCTTGAATCTCCACTTGTAGTCTCTGCCCTATCGCTGTCGTAATTTGTCCAGATTGAAGCCCCAAAAGAACCGTAATTAATGCCAACAGATGGCTGAAGAACCCAGCTATTACTTAATTTCTGCCCCCTCCAAACATAATTGCTCATCAAATCGACCGATGCATAACCGCTCTTTTTGATTTCATCCGCATAAACGCCTGAGAAAGATATACAAATAAACATTACTACCAATAAAATTTGTCCAGTCCTTTTCATTTCGTGACCTCCTGATATAACTATCAAGCAGAAAAGTTCTGCTTCTTTACATTCAAAATAGATTTAACTTCTCTGCGTCTTCACTTTATGTGTTCCTCCTTTTTGATGCCGTATTTTTTGACCTTGTAGCTTATGATTCTCTCGGTTATACCAAGCTTTTTTGCAGCTTTTGCCATCACCCAGTTACAATCCATTAAGGCTTTTATAATTTCCTGCTTCTCGATTTCCTTTACTTTGTCTTTTAAGGTATTCATAGCTTTGCACTTATCATGTTTTTATACCAAAACCATGCCAAGTCATAACTTATTGAAATATAAATAAAAAATGATTAATGATATGCTACAAAAATGTAGCTTCAGACAAAAATGTAGCTAAATTGAAGTGATTTTTCTAACTAAGGAAGGATTTTGGGAGGCTCAAAAATAGAACTTGAGTTTGGCAAAGAAATCAGTAATCAGGATTTACATGGTTGGATTTTTAGAGATTATGGATATGAAATGATTTGCAGAATATCTCAGAAGCCATGAACCGGCTCAGAACATGGCTTCTATAACCTACCTTCTTCTCCAGCCTGCCCATACCGGGACGCCGGCGCCATCTCTTAAAATTAAGATATCATCGCCCTTCTTTATTTCGGCTGCGATTATCGCCTCTTTATCAGCAACTTTAACTCTGGACCCCTTCACTTCGAGCTTGTCGCCTTTTTCAATTTTGATATCCAGGCTCTCAATATACCATCCCGGTCCGAGATGAACGGATATACTCTCCTTTTCTGTCTTCAGCGAGATGTGAATGCCATACCTCATACCCTTAAAAGGTGTGATTTTGGAAATAGATTCGACGGTTCCAGAGACTGTTTCGACTGTGGCAGGATTATATATTCTCTGATATGGCGTATCCATTCCCCATCCACCGCTGCCCTGCCAACCTCGCTCACGCTGCGCAAAGGCTGTGGAAAGAGACAGTATAAATACTATAAGCGCTAGCAAACTTATGAATTTAACAAGTTTCATCAAAACCTCCTTGAGCCGGTTTTAGTTGTTTTTAAATACTTCTAAGCAATACTTATACCTGTTAAAGTATTATACAGCTAACCATCTCCCTGAAATATCATAAACCTTTGAAGCCGATTTTGTCAGGAATTTCTAAGCTTATACTATGCAATTATTGCATAGTACTGGCGCAAACATTGCACACACAAATATAGCATTTTCTAAAAATATAGTTGTAATGGCATGGCAAGCCCATTATTTTGCCCTGATGACCTGATGATTAGGTATCGAACAATAATAAAAAAACAATGATTTATATATTATCCCTCGATAGCTCAGGAGGATTAAAAAAAGGTGGCAGGATAAAACCTGCCACCTTTTTAAGTATTGAGTGACATCAGTAATATTATCTATGCCTAAACTGGACTCCCCCCTTGTCTCTTGGAACTCCTTCATCTCCCTGTGGTTTTATCTCTTCAGGCTTGCCTTTTTCCTGCTCTTTGGGCTGCCTTTGATGAATCTCGAGCTTTTGCTGCTGCGAAGGAGCAATTTCTCTGCCTCTTTCTTGTTTTGTATCAGGCGGGGCGAACTGCC
>DAIQAO010000037.1:0-8984 GCA_036781645.1 Dissulfurispiraceae bacterium | reverse complement strand
TTGAGTCATCTTTTCTGATAGGCAGTTGCCTTTGCTCCTGAATCTGGTTGTCTTTTCTAATCTCAGACGGTGTTATCTCCCTTAGCCTATCATCAGGGGCTTTTCTGTCCTGCAGAGGAGCGATCTGCCTCCCTTTATCCTGTTTTGTATCAGGGGGGGCGATCTGCCTTGAGTCATCTTTTCTGATAGGCAGTTGCCTTTGCTCCTGAATCTGGTTGTCTTTCCTAATCTCAGCTGGAGTTTTTTCCCTTAGTCTATCATCAGGCGCCTTCCTGTCCTGGATCTCAGGTCTTCTCTCCCCAGGCTGGGCCTTCGGAGCAATCATACGCTCCTGCATTTGGATGTCCCTCTGTTTTTGCATTGGAGCCTTTTCTCGGAGTTCCCTCACCTGTGATTCTTTTACCATAGGAGGAGGGAGCTTCCTTTCCGGAACATCTTTTATTATAGGCATTGCAGTTCTTTTTTCGGGTTGTATATCTGGTCTGCCCGGCCTTATTTTTTCGCTTAAAAAAGGATTTTCCCTAATCCTGATTTCAGCAGGTTTTCCTGTAATGAACGTGTCTCTATGAATAATGGTAACGCCATCTTTTACCCTTGCATTTTTATATTTGTCCTTAATAACAATCTTATTGATGTTTACATTGAATAAGTTTACGCTATGAGGTCCGTAATAGCCGTAGCCATAGTAAATTTCTCCAGGTGCAAGGGGCACCCACGATACATAAGTAGGCGTTTGAATCCATCCCACATATCCAGGTCCCCAATATACGGAACCTCTTGCGGGCGGAACCCAGAACCAGCCAATAGATACTGAAAATGACCATCTGCCGTAATGATATGGCACCCAACCCCATGGTTCGTAGGATATCCAGACATAGTCACCTCTCCACCATACCCATCTTCCATGTCTGTAAGGAGCCCAACCGACAGACACCATAACAGTAGGTTGCCAGCAATAACCATAGTCTCTAACATATATCCATCTACCGTTGGTATCAAAATCATATGAGTAATACCTGAGTTCATCTGGAAGATATCTCGTGCTTCCATATGAGCCATAAATCTTCATATCCCTCTGCATATTCCATCTCGTCCAGTTGTCAGGAGCACTGAGCGGATATATTTCCTCCCGGAAATAACCCCTGATAAGCGCCATGTTGCCTTCTGAGATGGCGCTTTTACCTTCCCTATAATCTGTATAAACAGTTCCCCTGTAAACCGACACGTAAGTCTGACCGTTGCTCAGGACATCCACCCTTAAAACTGCATCGTAATATGCTCTGATTGTAGTTACAGGGGTATTTATCTGTAAGATGCTGTCTCTTGCCCCTTTATAATTGACATAAATACTCCCGACATTAAGATATAATTGGAGCAAATCCCTGTCGTAAGTGAGGATATCTGCTGAAGTCTTCTCATTCAGCCTGACAACAGTTCCCTTTCTAAAATGCATCTCAGCCTTGCCGTCATCAGGCACCCAGACTCTGTCGCCTTCATATAATGGAATGTTCATTGATGCGATAACCCAGTCCCTTGTAGTTTCAGAGTTAATCTGGACGTCTCCTTCAAGATAGCTTAGCCTTATGTCTCCCAATCCTGCTGAATATACATAGCTTGGCACACATGCTAAAGCCAGTATCAGCAATAAAACTTTCATCGTTTTCATATTAATTCACCTCTCTTTTTTGGCTCTAAGCCTTTTTGGTTAAAAAATTTTGTATTACAACCTGTCTGCAGGGTTGCTACCTAAATCATTTTAATTCTTGCTTAAAACCAATATTTTAAAGATCTCTAACTCTTGCAAGAGCAATATATATGCCAGAATCTGTAAACACCGTAGAAATAATGATAAAAGATTAAACACGATTAAATTTAAAATCAAAATTCCTGTTTATAGGATTGATTTCCTCAGAAGGGGAAAAATTAGTTTTTCAAGGAACCTCATTGCCTAATTTCAAGGTTCACCATATAAAGAAGCTTTGGTTGATCGTAGGGCAATTAGTTTTTCTGCTTAAATTCAAACCTTTCGGGCTATATTCGGAGATTTAGAGAGTCACTCCCTATTCAAAAGTCTTACCTTATCATACTCTCTGCTACTTTGATGACTTTAAAAGCAGGAGACATAAGAAAGACCGAGCAATAAGTATCGCCATCCTGCCAATCGAGCTTACTGCATTCTATACCCCCTTTGCAATTTCCGACTGTAAGATTAGCATGTCTACCCTTTAAGATATATCCAGTTTCTTCTTTAATTTCTATAAAATCTATTTTTTGGAACCTTTTTTCAGCTTCTCCTGATGAAGATTGAATAATAAACAGGTCAGTTTCCTTGGTTTTTATGTTTATGAACTCCATCACTAAGGCGTAATAAGGCTTTTTTTGAGCAATAATTAGCGACGGAGGCCAGGAAATACCTTCAGGGATATACACAGGGACCATAATATTTTCAACTCCAGTAGCTAATTTTGCAGATTCAATACTACTATACTGTCTTGCAGTATTGGTTTGAAATTGTAGTGGTAGCCAGTTCATAAAAACAATAAAAGCCACTATAAGCCCGCCAAAAATAAGCATCCAAATCAAGCCACTGGAGATTTTAATTATTTTGCTCATATCCGCATTATTTCAAACAATATAATAATTTAACAAGACAATAAATGTAGCTGTAAGGCAGAATGGTATTACCCATCCATTGGTATCTTCCTGATTGTAATTTTTTATTTTCTCGATTCTGTTTATCAATTGAATATCATGACTGTAGTTTTCAACTGCAGAAATAATACTATCTAATCCTTTACTTTTTTCGGAATCGCCACCCTCTGAAGAAGACCTAAGCATATCTACTGCCTCAATTAATATATTGGGCTTCCCTGTCATCATTACTGCCATTCTATCACAGACATTTTCTTCTTCCTGAGCAAGTCTTCGGAATTCGAACATAGCAACTGGATTAAAAAACATAATAATTCTAAATAGGTATGCAATAATTAAAATTGGTCTCCTGCTTCTTTTTATATGGGCTATCTCGTGAGCCAATGCGACATTGAGGTGTTCTGCATTGAAGGTGTTGATTAAACCCGTAGATACATAAATCTTAGGGCTTAAGCCTGTGGTGGAGAAGAGTGTCAGGTCATTGTCTTCAATAATTTCTACGGCGTTTCGCTCAAGCGGCAACCCCTCAAAAGCTTTGCTTAGTTTTAATTCTGTCAATTCATCTGTTTCTTGAATAACTATGTTTTCATCTGATTCAGGACCTTTCCTGATCACATCTGCAATAATAGGGATTAGTTCCTGAAGAAGAAAAATAAGAGATGTTAATAATATAATTACAATTAAAATAAACAAAACGGAAATCCCTCCCCATATCTCCAGGAAGAACCACCTGTTGCTGTCCAGAAGGCTGTTTAGTCTGAAATAAGGGTCGCCTCTGTGGGGTGATATCAACTGATAAAGGGGAAATGAAATAACTGGCAAGAATATTACCAGAATTCTAAACCATTGTTTAATTGGGGGGGCTTTAATCTTCCACGAGATAATCGCACACTCCACAATAAGGGATGCAATGATGGAATGGATTACATTCTGAGCGATATACATCCCCCAGTATGAAAAAATATATGAACTGATATCGGGGAAGGAAATCACAAAGATATGATATATCGGACAGGACTGCAAATACAACAAATCAAGCTATCTCAAAATAGCGATAGGATCATAAACCTATTGGATTTACAGGTCATGGCGAGAACCCGTAGGGTTCGTGGCAATCTCCTCAGAAAAGGCGAGATTGCTTCGCTCCGCTCGCAATAACGAGGCGTCTATCGCTATTTTAGAAGCTATCAAAAAGAGATAGAAACAATAGATAAAACTCAAAGTATGGATGGGAAGGGCTGCTTCAGAATTTTTTAATCTACAAATTTTATTTGGTTTTTAATTCAAGGGGGTTGCTAAAATTCCATGAGGTTTCTTTTATAAGGTGTTGTATTAAAATGCTACACTATCCCTTCCTGTCTGACCTCTCAATATTTTGCCATCAAAGTTCCTTTGTGATTCTATTTTTTGATTAGTTTGGATCAGTTGAGGCTTCCGCTTCGTCTTCAGGCTCCTTTTGGACGGGCATGAGTTTGGATAAATATTTATCAATATTGTAAAATTTAAAAAACTTTGGACAAAATTTTTATGCTAATTTTGCTATAAATCCTGAATTACCCTTTAAATCTTCATATGGAGGGAAAGCTTGGAAAACAGCCAAAATGAAAAAAAGGCAATTGCTTCTAACTCAGAACTCTCTCTTGGCGAAGAAAGATTCCGCACCTTTCTATCAAACCTTGAAGACATTGCGGTGCAAGCTTATGAACCTGATGGGACCATCACATTCTGGAATCGCGGGAGTGAGAATTTCTATGGCTATAAGGAATCTGAAGCCCTGGGAAAAGATATTTTAGAACTTCTCTTTGGACCTGGAACTCGTGAACAGGAGCGGCAGATTATGTCTGAAGCAGTCCGAAAACAAAAGCTATACACTTCAGATGAATTAGAGATATATAGAAAAGACGGCAGGATGATTACAATTTTAGCCATCCGATGCTTACATCTTCGCTTTGGCAAGGAGCCAGAATTTTTTTGCTTTGGCATTGACATAGCAGGACTGAAGAAGGCTGAAAGTCAGTTTAATGTTATCGTTAAGAATTCGCCTGTCGGCATTCTGGTTGTGGATCATGAAGGCAAACACTTTCTGCAAGCCAATCAAGCTATTTGTCGTATGTTAGGTTACAGTGAAGCTGAATTATTAAAAAAGGGCATTGAGGATATTCACCCTGTTGATGCACTCCCTAATGTTAAGTTTTTTTTCGAAGCGCTAAAAAGTGGCGAAATTACATCAGCAGCAGCGCTTCCCTGTCTTCGAAAAGACGGGGCTATCATTTATGCCGACATAAGTGCTTCACCTATCGTTATCGGCGGCAAGAAGGCAGTATCATGCTTCTTCGTTGATGTTACTGAGAGTAAGATGGCGGGGGAGAAAATCAGGGAAAGCGAAGAAACATACCGCAATCTCTTCCAAAACGCACAGGTTGGCTTGTTTAGAACAAGGATTTCAGATGGCAAACTCCTCGAAAGCAATGAACAACTTGCTAAGATGTTTGGATACGATAATAGAGAGGAATTTATTGCAGAATATATCACTTCCCCCAATTATGTTGACCCCGGGACTCGGGAGAGAATGTTAGACATGATAAAGAAAGACGGGTTTATTAAAAATTTCGAGGCGCGATTTTACCGAAAAGACCGCTCTATTTTTTGGGCGAGATATTCCGCAAAAGTTTATCCAGAAAAAGGATGGATAGAAGGCGTTGTAGAAGACATCACTGAGTATAAGCTTGCTGAACAAGCCCTCCGTGAAAGCGAAGGGAAATATCGGGAGCTTTTTGACCAAGCCCCTATCGGCTACCATGAATTAGACCGTAACGGGATAATTGTAAGGGTAAATCAGACAGAAGCGGATATGCTCGGTTATAAGCAAGAAGAAATGATAGGAAAGTATATTTGCAAGTTTATAGCCGGAGGAGAAATAAAAGAACTCTTTTACGGCAAGATAGCTGGTCAAATACCGCCGGGTAAGACTTATGAAAGACAATATATAAAAAAGGACGGGACGCTCCTGCCTGTTCTGGCAGATGATAAGCTTATCAAAGATAAAGAAGGAAACATAATAGGAATTCGCACAACTATACAGGACATCTCTGAACTAAAAAAACTCGAAAGAGAAAAAGAAGCCCTCGAGAGCCAGCTCAGGCAAGCCCAGAAGATGGAGGCTATTGGTCAGTTGGCGGGCGGCATTGCCCATGACTTCAACAACATTCTGACTGCCATTTCTGGGTATTGCGCCCTCTCTTTGTTAGGGCTTAAGAAAGAAGACCCTTTAAGGTCATATTTAGAAGAAATTGACAAGGCTTCAAACCGTGCCGCTGATTTGACAAACAGACTGCTTGCCTTTAGCAGAAAGCAGGTACAGGATATAAGGGTTTTGGATTTAAACTATGTCCTGCGAGAACTTCATGGGATGCTCAACCGACTTCTAAGAGAGGACATTGATCTTACAATAATAGAAGGTGAATCCCTTGGAAAAATCAAGACTGACCAATCACAGATAGAGCAGGTTATTATTAATCTTGCAACCAATGCGAGAGATGCTATGCCGAATGGAGGCAAACTCATTATTGAGACTGCAAATGTAGAGCTTGATGAAGAATATGCAAGCAAACATTTAGACATCAAACCAGGACAGTATGTGGCGCTTTCTGTGAGTGATACTGGAGCAGGTATGACTGAAGATGTCAGGGAGAGAATCTTCGAGCCCTTTTTCACAACAAAAGGACTGGGCGATGGGACAGGCTTGGGTTTAGCCACTGTTTATGGTATTGTGAAGCAGAGCGGCGGCAACATCTGGGTTCACAGCGAAGTTGGAAAGGGGACTACCTTTAAAATCTACTTTCCGCAAGCGGCTGAGCCTCTTGACGAATTGAAGAAAAAAGAGATAACCGGAGAGATTCTGCATGGAAATGAAACCATTCTGGTAGTTGAGGATGAAGACGCAGTGAGAGAAGTTGCGGTAACGGCTCTGGAGATGCATGGATATAAGGTTCTGTCCGCCTCCCGGGGAGAAGATGCTTTGCTTATCTCAGAGAAGTATAAAGACCCTATTCATATGATTTTGACTGATGTGATAATGCCAGGCATGAGCGGAAAAGCTCTTGTAGAGCGCCTCAAGAAGATTCATCCAGAGATGAAAGCCTTATATATGTCGGGTTATACCAATAATGTCATCGCTCATCACGGCGTACTTCAGGCTGGTGTAAATTTCATTCAGAAACCTTTTATCTTTCAAAAACTTGCAAAGAAGGTGAGGGAAGTGTTGGATAGTAGATAGGATATTTAGGGGAAATGGTCAGTAAAATTTAAGATTCAATAAAATGTGTCGGGTTCAAGTTGCAAGTAGGGGCGCTTCGATGAATCGCCCCTTTTTATCTTGTGTAAGTTTAGCCCATATCAACCTTTATATGCAGCTCTCTCAACTGTTTGGGAGCAACGGTAGAAGGAGCGCCGCTCAGAAGACAGGTTGCCTTTTGTGTCTTGGGGAACGCTATGACATCCCTTATAGAATTTGCGCCTATCATCAGCATTATAAGTCTGTCCAAGCCAAGCGCAATGCCTCCGTGGGGAGGTGCGCCATATTTAAGGGCATCCAGAAGGAAACCGAACTTGAGATTTGCCTCTTCATCTGATATGCCGAGAATTTCAAAGATCTTTTTTTGGATATCCACCCTGTGAATACGGATGCTGCCGCCTCCAATCTCATAACCATTTAGAACAATATCATATGCCTTCGCCTTTAAGTCAGCAAATAGTGAATTTTTGGCAGTGAATATTTTAGAATCGATGGTCTCAACTGAAAGCAGTCTCTGGACATCCTCATCGACTGGGGAAGTAAAAGGATGGTGCATAGAGGCAAATCTGTTTTCTTCTTCGTCCCACTCAAGAAGCGGGAAATCTGTAATCCAGACAAAATTAAAGCCTTCCTTTATAAGTTTGAGGCGCTTGCCCAATTCGAGCCTCATGCGGCTAAGAACCTCATTGACAACTTTTTCTTTGTCGGCGACAAAAAGCATTAAATCTCCATTCTCTGCATTAAGTCTTTCAGCCATCGCCCTTAATATACCATCGGGAAAGAATTTTGTTATGGGCGACTCAAAGCCTTCCTTAACTTTTATCCATGCAAGACCTTTTGCGCCATAGGATTGAGCTTCGGCAGTGAGCATGTCAATTTCTTTTCTGGATAGGTTTGCCATTGTTTTGGCATTCACCGCCTTGACTCTCCCGCCTGAGTTCAGGGCGTCAAGAAATACTTTAAAAGAGCTTTTCCCTGCAAGTTCATCCATAGCCTCCAGTTCAAGTCCAAACCTCGTATCAGGCTTATCGTTTCCAAACCGCTCCATAGCATCCTTATAAGTCAGCACAGAAAAGGGCAATTCAATTTTAACGTCTAACACATCTTTAAACAATTTTTGAATCATCCCTTCTATAACGGCGATAATGTCCTGCCTTTGCACAAAGGACATCTCAAGGTCAATCTGGGTAAATTCAGGCTGTCTGTCAGCCCTGAGGTCTTCATCTCTAAAACATCTAACCACCTGAAAATACCTGTCAAGCCCGGAAATCATTAAAATCTGCTTGAACAACTGAGGCGATTGTGGAAGCGCATAAAAGCTGCCCGGGTTAAGACGGCTCGGCACGAGAAAATCCCTCGCACCTTCAGGCGTTGACTTTGTGAGCATAGGGGTTTCTATCTCCAGGAACCCCTGTTCATCAAGATAATCCCGTATTGACTTAATTGATTTATGCCTTATAATAAGGTTTTGCTGGAGTTCAGGTCTCCTCAGGTCGAGATATCTATATTTAAATCTCAGCGATTCAGATGCCTCAGCGGCATTTTCTATCGTAAATGGCAATGGCGATGACTCGTTGAGAATCGTTAATTTTTTAACATAAAGCTCAACTGCTCCAGTAGCAAGATTTGGATTTTCAGTGCCGGGAGGTCTTCTGCGGATTTCACCGGAAACGGCTATTACATACTCAGCCCGCAAGTTGTGAGCCTCCTTATGGGGAGCGGGGGAGAATTCAGGACTGAAAACAATCTGCAAAATCCCGCTCCTGTCCCTTAAATCAATGAATATTAACCCTCCATGGTCGCGCCTTCTGAATACCCAGCCGGAAACCGTAATTTCAGAGCCTAAGTCCGACTCCCTCACATCATTGCACCATTTATCCCGGATCATGAAACCTCCAAATTAATATCGGTGTCTTACATAACTATATGAACAAAAATCAATAAAGACCCCTAACCCAAAATCGGCGATAGAACTAAAAAGCTTAATAAAATCAGCAAGTAAGATAGGAAGGGCTGGTGAAGGATTTTTATACGACAC
>DAIQAO010000036.1:0-17734 GCA_036781645.1 Dissulfurispiraceae bacterium | reverse complement strand
CGGAAGTTTTGGAAAATTACAAACAATACTGGTTTGACAACTTTGTTGATTTTGCCCGCAAAATCAGTTAATTTACAAACGGCGACGCATTTCGCAAAGCAAAATACAAAAAATTGCGGCGGCGAAAAAGCGAGGGGTAGTTTCTGCCTGTCAGGACAGCATTTTTCGTTCAAAAAAGGTTCGCACTTCGTTCAGTAATTGCGGCCATCCCCAAAATTGACATGAAGCTTAGATATCTACTATCATAGTAATTCAACTTACGGGGCGTAGCGCAGCCTGGTTCAGCGCACCTGCCTTGGGCGCAGGGGGTCGGAGGTTCGAATCCTCTCGCCCCGATTATTTGTTTTATTCGTTAGCTTCAAATCACCCTTTGGGGTTATAATAAAAAAGCTCTTTTTGCGCCTGTAGCTCAGTAGGATAGAGCAACTGCCTTCTAAGCAGTGGGTCGGGAGTTCGAATCTCTCCAGGCGTGTATGGTGGGCGTAGTTCAATGGTTAGAGCACTGGACTGTGGCTCCAGTTGTTGGGGGTTCGAATCCCCTCGCCCACCCCATTCTTATAAGTTTCTAAATCATAACTCATATCTACCCAAATCCGTGATAAAACTATTGAACGGTTGATGTATCGGTCATTGCAAAAACTTAAAGGTTTCGTGGCAATCTTATCTTAAAAGCTGAGATTCTTTGCTTTGCTCGAATGGCGACTTCATATTGCTATTTTAGGGCTTTAGAGAGGTAATTATAGACGGACTATATTTAGCCGACCGAAAAAACGTCAGCTATTTCCTGCGTATTTTATTTGAGAGGTATTTCAAATAAAATTTGCAGAGAGTCAATTTGCTGATGCGTTTTTGGTTCATCAAATCCTCTCCGTTGACTCTGTATATAATATTGCTTGAATTGTGCCAGTCCCTATTTAATGCAGAACCGATTCTCATCAGGTATTTATAGTGAGCCGAAGCAAATTTATGCACTTTCCTGTTGACCTTTCCATATGGATATATAAATATTTCGCTCTCTTGTGATAGCTTGTCTTCAATTATCCTTTTGGAGTTCACTATCTCCTCAGATAGATTGGCATTGACATCAATTAGATTACCATGGCTTTTTGAGTGAGAGGCGATTTTGATGAAGCCGCTTTCAGCCATTTCCCTGATTTCTTTCCATGTGCAAAATGGTACTTTTCTGCTAAATATCTCGTTTTTCATAGTTTCATCGTAATCAACTTGCAGCCGCGTCTCGGCGTCGAGATTGGTTTCTTCAATTATGTAGCCAACAGGCACACCTAAAACTGCTTTAATCTGCATATTTGTAAGAATAGGAAAGACATTGTGATAAAAATCAAAATAGGCGTCATCAAAGGTCAAACAGACGGATAATCCTGACGGGGGCAGGGCATCGCCAGGAACTACTATTGGATAGTTTGAGGAAAGATAATTTAGAGAGTTGCGAAACTTGTCAAGGTCGCCAATTCCATGATACATGAGAACCAGAAGCATTATGACCTTTCTTTGCGTTGGAGTTCATATAACTTTGCATATTTGAAAAAGGAGCCATTTGCTTTGGCAACTGCCATGATGAGCCCATCAAACCCGTCGAGAATACCTTTTTGAAAAATATAGGTCTTTAAAAACATTGCGAAACCATGAATTATAGGTGTTAACATATTCACCCTTTTGCCTTTTTCAAATAGTTCTTTTGCTGCTATTGAGGAATAATCATTTACATTTCTGAGCATATCCGAGTAATTTGAGAAACCGTAGTGTTCGATATAAGCGTCTATCTTGCCGTAACCCTCTTTTGTTATCCATTTTTCATGTATTTCACCGCAAAAAGCACCTTTGTTTTTGTTAATCAAGCGAATATGCCAGTCAGGCCAGTGCCCACCGTGTTTGAGCCATCTATTGTCAATAAAATGCTTCATTTTAAGGGAATATGCTGATTCAGATGGGGATTTTAAAACATCGGCAATTGAATCCCTTGTCAGAGGAGGCACCCTTTCGTCGGCGTCAAGAGCCAAAACCCAGTCGTTTGTGCATTTTTGAATAGCGCTGTTTTTTTGATTTCCAAAACCCTTCCATTCCTCTACATAGACCCTGCAGCCAAAGCTCTCAGCTATTTGAATTGTTTTGTCAGTGCTTCCTGAATCCACCACAACTATCTCATCAGCAAACGAGACGCTATTGAGGCAGTCTGGCAGCCTTTGTTCCTCATTTTTTGTAATAATAGCAACAGATATCTTTAGCTTATTCATCCTTTTCGACTCTCATGCCCATGAATACAGCCAAAAGAATCCCGGTTATTCTTGAAAGAATCTGGTTATCCGTCATGCTACCGATTATCAGTATAATGCCAAAAAGAAAAACTGAATAGCCTGCTAAATTATTACGGCATCGCCACCCCTTTTTTAGAAAAACAACGAAAAGCCAAAGGATTGAAAAAATTCCGATTAAACCAAAACTTGTTGCCATATACAAAAAGCTATTATGCGGCTGGTCTAATATAAGCAGCGACGGTTCAGAGTTAAACCCCTCCAAAGATTTCGCAAAACCTCCGGTGCCGACTCCTATTAAAGGGCTATTCGCAAAAATCTTGATCGAGTTTTCCCAGACATATAATCTCAAACCAACAGAGGTGCCTTTGTGCCCCTGATAATAAAGCGAGATTTCCTCTTTAATAAGGTTTATTCTGTTTTGAACCATAGGTGAAAATAAAAAAATCACAGTGATTAAAACTACGGCAATCACACCCTTCATGATATGCTTTTTACCAGCCAGATTAAATATAATTACTGGCAGGAGAACTAAAAAAGCAATATAACCGCTTCTTCCGTGAATTATCGATAGATTGAAAATATATGACGCTATAAGGATTATAATCAGGACTTTTTGCCATCTCTTTTCGACATTTCTAAAGACGAAAGAGAGGATAGCCATGCCCAGGACCAATATGAGCGAATAACTGATATAAGGATTAATGCCTGTAAGGAGCCCCGTGGCAAAGTCTCGCCTTAGATAGGGTATGATTCCAATATATTGAAATATCGAGACTAGGACATTTAAGCTCAACCCAGCGATAAATGCCCAGATTAAATTAATAGCCCTTGTATGTGGGATGGATATGACAGCAAAAGCAAAGAGCCAGTAATAGCTTTTCTGAGCAAAATCCAAGCCTTTCTCAAAATCGTTTGTCCATAAAAGCCCAAGCCAAGGTAGAAGTATGAAAAGCAAAACAGGTTTAGCCCATTGTTGTTTAAACAGTGCCCCAAGGTCTTTTATGAATCTGCCTGAAAACACCCATAAGGCTATTGTCAAACCGCCTGCTATGAGTGCCGGCGATTTGGTCATAGGCAGGAGAAAGAGCATCAGACAAAAGCTATAAAAAAGGATCCTCTCTGAGTCAAAAAAGCCGAATTTTTTAATGTCTTGAGTGGCCATTATAAAAGTTATGCCCAATTCACTATTAGTCTATTATGTTAAAATATTGACTATATGTCAAAGGTTTATCGTTAAACAAAGAACAGGTTATATTATACTTTAAATAGCGGTCGTTATCTTTAAAAAAATTTCCAAATTCGGGGATGGGATGAAAATCACTATTTTGGGGACATTAAAAGTTCATTTTTTATCTTTACGATATGGATGCTTCAATTATAATCATTAATTGGAATACAAGGGATTTATTAATCGAGTGTATAAATTCTGTTTATTCAACAACTCAAGGGATTAACTTTGATATATGGGTTGTTGATAATGGCAGCTCTGACGGCAGCGTGCAAGCTTTAAGAGAACTTTTCCCGGATGTAAAGGTCATTGAAAATCAGTCCAATCTCGGCTTTGCAAAGGCATGTAATCAAGCGTTGAAATTGATGGAGAGCAAATTTGCCGTTTTACTAAACTCTGACACAATCTTAACTGATGGAGCGATTAAGACTGTCTTAGATACCATGGAAAAAGACCCTGATATCGGTTTATGCGGGGCACAGCTTCTGAATTCTGACGGGACAAAACAGAATTCAATCGCTAATACACCGAGCCTCGCAACCGAACTTCTCAACAAGTCTCTGTTGAGAAGACTTTTCCCCCAAAAATACCCTGGCAAAGAACGTGATTTTGCTGAGCCTATTGAAGTGGAATCTATTATAGGAGCATTTATGGCAGTAGGAAAAAAGGCTATAGACAAAGTTGGCATGCTGGATGAGTCATATTTCTTTTTCTTTGAAGAAACCGATTGGTGCATAAGAATGAAAAAAAAAGGCTGGAAGGTGGTTCACCATCCGGGTGCAAAGGTTTATCATCTACAGGGTCAAACAGTAAGAAAAATCAATATAAGGGCAAGGATAGAGTATTGGAAATCAAGATATCTCTTTTTTAAAAAAAATTATGGCAGGACTACCTTTGCAGTCTTATTAATTGGGCTTATGATTAAGTTGTTAGGGAATCTTATCCTCAATCTTCTCCTAACCTGTGGAAGCGCTTTCACAAATAAAAAAGCGGTAGAAAAGAGCAAACTTTATTTAAATATACTTTATTGGCATCTATTGGGGCTGCCCGAAGGGCGAGGTCTTAGCACTAGATAATATTCAACAGATGCGGAAGTAATTGTGACAACCTAAATCTGGAACTCTTCTCCCTTTTGGGGGACATGGGTTATAAAATTAAATTTTTCCCTTACTACTCGCTCAAACTCAAGGGAGGCATTTTCTTCGCCATGAACGATAAAAATCTCTGGTTTATTTGATAGCGCACTTAGCCACTCCAAAAGTTCATTCTGGTCTGCATGGGCTGAAAACCCCCCGATGGTGTAAATCCTTGCTTTTACAGCCAGCTCTTCACCGAGCACATAAACAGTCTTTGCTCCGTCTATAATTCTGCGTCCCAATGTTCCTTTAGCCTGATATCCAGTGAAGATAACACTGCACTCCGAGCGCCAGAGGTTGTGTTTGAAATGATGTCTGATCCTGCCGCCATCACACATGCCGCTTCCAGCGATTATGATAGCCCCCGACTTTTTAAGATTAATTTTCTGAGAATCTTCTATCTTGGTTGTAAAATGAAGCTTTATGGCATTGCCAGCTCTTTCTTTAAACATCCTCATTGCTTCTTCATCGAAACATTCTGGATGGGCAAGATAGACCTTTGTTGCATCTTCAGCAAGAGGGCTGTCAACATATATATCTAAGTTATGCAGACGTCCTTCTCTGACGAGTTTATTTAAGGCATACAAAATATCCTGAGTCCTGCCAACAGAGAAAGCGGGGATCAGCACATTGCCGCCTTTTTTGAAGGTCACCTTAATTGCCTCTACAAGCTCATCGATTGTATCTTCCATATTTTTATGCAGTCTGTTGCCATAGGTTGATTCCATCACAATATAGTCCGCTGTATCCACCTTCTGAGGGTCATTAATTATCGGATTCCCTTTCTTGCCGATATCTCCTGAAAATGCTATTTTTTTCTCGACAGGGCTGTCTTGATACCATAATTCAAGTGTGCCTGAACCGAGTATATGCCCGGCATCGACGAATCTGAATTTCACCCCTTGACCTAAATGCTCTATTCTCCCATATGGTATTTTTTCAAAAAATGGAATCGCCTTTCTCACATCCTCAACGGTATAAAGAGGTTCTGGGAAGGAATGTCTTCCAGCCCGCAGCGCTTTTTTTGCGAGCCACTCCGCATCTTTTTCCTGAATATGCGCTGAATCATAAAGCATTACTTCTGTCAGATCAGCGGTTCCTGGGGTAGCTGCTATTTTGCCGTTAAAACCGTCCTTAACAAGCTTAGGGATGAGTCCTGAATGGTCGATGTGTGCGTGTGTTAAAAGAAGATAGTTTATTTTTGTAGGGTCGAAAGAAAAGGGAGTTTTATTTATCGCATCGGCATTTTCTCCCTGATACATACCGCAGTCTATGAGTATCTGAAGCTCGTTAACTAATATGTGAAAACATGCCCCTGTAACTGTTCTGGCGGCGCCAAGAAACCTGATTTTCATAATTATAGCTCCTTAATTTCGAATTATATTCTATTAAGAACCGATTTCACTCCCTCTATAACCTGTTCAGGTTTTATCTCTTCAATGCAGGCTTTGATTTTTGGTGATAGGCATACATCCTGTTCACACTGTCTGCACGGGAGTTTGCTGATATCAAAAAGCAGGCTTTTGTCAGTCCAAGGTCTGCAAAACTTTGGCATGGTAGGACCATAAAGTCCAATCACAAAGGTCCCTACTGCCGCAGCTATGTGGATTGGGGCAGAATCATTGCCTATAAACAGATTGCTCAAAGAGCATAGAGATGCAAATTCGATAAGACTTAATTTTGTTGTAATAATGTCAGGGGGGCGGGTGAGCTTATCAGTTATTTCTTTGATTATGTTATTTTCTGAAGGACCCCCAACCAAATATATTCTGAAATCGCCTGAAAAGGCATTTATCACCTCTGCAAAGTTTTCTGAACCCCATTGTCTCAGATATCCCCTTGCCCCCGGATGGACAATTATTCCTTTCTTATTTCTGTCCTTAAGCAAAGGATATCTGGTTTTAATCTCTTCAATGTGAGCGTGGGGAATTTGTATGGACAATGTTTCATCATATATCTTAAAGCCCAAATCTTTAACAATCTGTAAGTTATACTCGATTAAATGTGGATTTTTATCACTGTTGTAGTTAAGTTTATCCGTCAGAAGCGCATTTCGCCACCATGACTTATTAGCATAGCCTATGCGTGTCTTTGCCCCTGATGCTAAAGCTATGATTGTAGGTCTGTCAGAGTGAGGCACTATAATCGTGGTATCAAATTTTTTCTTTCTTATATCCATAAGAAATTTAATAAACTTGAACGCACCAAATCTTCCCTTAATCTCTGCTCTATTGATGGCTATAACTTGATGAACCTCAGGTGCAAGCCTTAATAGCGAATCTCCGCCTTCATTTACAAGCGCTGAAATCTTTGCCTCTGGTATATTTAGCTTCAGATTTCTAATGAGTGGTATGAGGAACAGGCAGTCCCCTATATATCTGAGGTCGATAACGAGTATGTTTTCTCCTAAATGGTCAGATAATAGCATGATGATGTATATTATAAGATAAAAGCATGAGAAAAATTCCTTATATCCATGTAATTCTTTTCATAGCAACATTTTTAACCACTCTTGCCGCAGGCGCTCTGCAGGCTGGAGTCAATATACTCAAAGAGCCTGAGAGAATTATTGAAGGGATGCCCTTTGCTGCTACAATTATGACGATACTGCTTGTTCACGAATTTTCCCACTATATCGCATCTAAAAAGCATCATACAGAAGCTACCCTTCCATACTTTATCCCCGCCCCCTCGATTATAGGGACATTCGGGGCCTTTATCAAGATGAAATCCCCTATAATTACGAGAAAAGCTCTGGTAGATATAGGAGCCTCAGGCCCGATAGCAGGTTTCATAGTCTCTGTTGTTGCCTGTATAATCGGTTTGAGCATGTCTCAGGTGCTTCCTCTTCAAACCATAGCAAGCACCCCTGCCCTTGGTCTCGGTGATTCTCTTTTATTCTCTTATTTATCAGAGCTTACTCTGGGAGTTGCACCGGATGAACATGATATTTTGCTTCATCCAGTTGCTTTTGCAGGCTGGATAGGACTTTTTATAACCTTTCTCAATCTTATGCCAATAGGGCAATTGGATGGCGGGCATATCGCCTTTGCCGTATTCGGGGAGAGACACAAACAAATCTCGCTGCTTCTTGTTGTAACCCTTATGTTTTTAGGATTATTTTTCTGGGAAGGTTGGGCTGTATGGTCGGTCCTTATGCTGATTCTCGGTATTAAACACCCGCCTGTTATTTATTGGGAAACACCTCTTGACCCTCGAAGGAAGTTTATCTCGTTTTTATGCCTGATTATCTTGATAATAACCTTTATGCCTTCACCCTTCAAGTTTTTGTAAGCATGGATTTGCCTTTCCTTAGCCTGTTTCAATAATACTGACTATAAAATTGCCGCTTGTTGAGTAGGTAGTGTCTTTCTCTATTTTCATTACGACCCTCTGACAATCTTGAAGAGCCTTCTCTATAATACCTTCAACCCCTTTGAAGCTTGTGCACTCATATCTTGCTCCATTTCTTATTTCAGCGAAGGCGCTGCCTGAAAACATCGCCTCAATAGTCGCTTCAGCCTCGTCTTTTCCCTGAGCAATAAAAAATTCCTTTAGCGAACTTATAACCTCTGCCTGCCTCTGCCTCCAGGCTTCAATAGGATTTTTCATAACCTCTATTGGAGGTGTAAATAAAGGTCTTTGAAGCTCTCCTGCATAAAATTCAAGGGACTTCTCGACTATATCGAGATCAAAATAATCTACTGCCGAAGACATATAGAATATGGCTATATCATTTCCTTTCTTATCTTTTTCTACAGATAACCATGCCCCCATAACTTTAATTCCGTAACTCTCGCCATATTCGTATCTGACCCTGTTTAACGCCTTTATTGCAAGATTGGTTAAAGATTTGCTAATTAATCGCATTTTAATATCTCTTGAATTGTGAATTAATAAGCTTTTTTATGAATTTTACAATAACCATCAATCTAAAAACAAAGAATACGCCACCGAACACGGTTGGAGATTGTGCAAACACAGATAAAAAATTTATTATATAAACTATGCAATTGATACAGAAGATTGCTAAAACTATCGAAAGATACTCGATGATCTCTGAGGGCGATCATGTCCTCACAGCCCTTTCTGGAGGTCCTGATTCTATCTGCCTGCTTCAAAGCCTTAGCGAGCTTAGAAATGAATATAAGATTAGTCTATCAGCCATTTATGTTGACCATCGTCTTAGGCCAGATGAGACCCCTTTTGAAGTAGATTTCTGTACGAAATTCTGCAATGCCTTAAACATTCCTCTTCTTTCTAAATCAATTGATGTTCTATCCTTTGCCCAAAAAGAGGGAATCAATAAACAGGAGGCTGCAAGGGAACTTAGATACAGGGTGTTTCATGAGACGGCAGATGACTTAAAGGCAGACAAAATCGCTCTTGGGCACAACAGAGACGACCAGGCAGAGACAGTATTGATAAGGCTTATCAGGGGAAGCGGACCGACAGGACTTTCAGCAATTCCCCCTGTGAGGGGAAAGATAATAAGACCATTAATAGAAATAGAAAGAACGGAGATAGAAGATTTTTTGGATAAGAAAAATATCCCCTTTGTTGTTGATTCTTCAAATCTTACTGACAGATATTTGAGAAACAAGCTCAGACATATCATAATGCCCGAGCTTAAGAAAATCAATCCAGCAGTCTCAAAAACCATCTCTCGAACATCAGATATTTTCAGAGACGAAGAGAGATATTTTGACATTATCGTCACAAAGTCTTTGATGAAGATGATCAGCAGAAAAAATGACCGCTCAATAGAGCTTTTTATGGCGCCTATGGAGATATTAGACACAGTTATCCTCAGGAGAGTCCTTCGTAGGGCTATTGATGCGACAAAGGGTTTGAAGGCGATTTCATTTCTGCATATCGAGGACATTATAAACCTCATAAGGTCTGGCAAATCGGGGGATAGAATATTTCTTCCCAACAACATCCGGGTGATAAAGAAATATTCCATTCTTGAAATTACTTCTGAAGAGCCTAAAAAACTTGCAACTTATACAGTTGAAAAACCGGGAGAAATCAGGCTTCCAGAATCTTCCATGACGCTTTTTACCGAACTCATTGATTGTCCCAAAACAGATGATTGGGGCGACGGAAAAAAAGTCGCTATCATTAATGCCGACAAGTTGGTATTCCCCCTTTCGATCAGGGCGAGAAGGAGTGGGGATTATTTCTTCCCCCTTGGATTTGGCAGTAGAAAAAAGCTTCAGGATTACTTCGTTGATGAGAAAATACCGCGAGATGAAAGGGATGCCATACCGCTACTAATCAACGGCAATGGGGAGATAGTGTGGGTAGTGGGTTACAGGATGGATGAAAGGTATAAAATTGAAAAAAATACAAAGAAAATTTTAAAATGTCTTGTCAAGTATTAACCAGGGTCTATTTGTAAGTTCCCCTTTTTACTTTTTCAGGTGTTCCACATTATGACAAGCGTTTTCCAATCAAGAAAGCCCGTGCCTGCCTGTGTCATTGGCGCTGGGGGCAAGCGTTTTGCGCTTACGGGAATGACAAACAAATTTAAAAGGAGATTAAACTATGATCTTAAAGTCAATTTACGATAGAAAAATATTTATTCTATCTTTGGTGTTAACCTTATTTTTGCTTTTAACCTTTCAGCCCAAAGCTAATTCTTCCGAAAAAGACCCTTCAGAGGTTTTAAGTCAACTCGGCAGTGCAATGGCAAAGGTCTCTGAACAGGTGAAACCTTCAATTGTCAACATCTCAACCACAAGACTTATCAAGGCTCAGAGACACCCATTTTTTGACGACCCCTTTTTCAGAAGATTTTTTGGGGATGAATTGCAAAGACAGCAGACAAGAAAGGTGACGAATCTCGGTTCTGGCGTTATAGCTACTTCAGACGGTTTTATCCTTACCAACAACCATGTGATAGAAGGTGCTGAGGATATCCTCGTTAAATTATCCAATAATAAGGAATACAAAGGCAGGGTAGTCGGTAAGGATAAGAGAACTGACCTTGCTGTAATACAAATAGACGAAAAAAACCTCCCGACGATTAAATGGGGGGACTCTGATAAACTTCGGGTTGGTGAGGTGGTACTCGCCATAGGCAATCCCTATGGTCTGAATCAGACCATTACTATGGGAATAGTCAGCGCTTTGGGGCGGTCAGGCATCGGCATTACCGATTATGAAGACTTTATTCAGACTGATGCAGCAATCAACCCCGGCAATTCAGGTGGCGCCCTTGTAAATGCCCGAGGTGAATTAATGGGCATAAATACAGCCATATTCAGCACGACAGGCGGTTATCAGGGCATAGGATTCGCTATTCCGGCAAACATGGCAAAAAACATTATGAACAGCATCATCAATCAGGGCAAGGTCACCAGAGGCTGGTTGGGAGTGCATATTCAGCCTCTCACTCCTGAGCTTGTCAAGCAGTTCAATCTCAAGGATGATAAAGGTGTTCTGCTTTCTGATGTGGTTGAGGGGGGACCTGCTGAAAAAGGCGGGCTTAAGAGGGGTGATGTCATAGTTGAATATGAAGGCAAAAGTGTAGAGAGCCCTGTTAGTCTCAGAAACATGGTAGCTGCTACCGCCCCCGGACAAAGTGTAAAGATAAGAGTCATAAGGGACAGCAAGCCGCTCTTTATCAATGTAATAATTGGCGAACTGCCCGCAGACCCTCAGATTGCCTCGCTGTCTCAGCCTTCAAATACATTCAGGGGCATCTCTGTGCAGGAACTGACCGATGATTTTCTAAAGAAATCTGGAATAACTCGGAAGATAAAAGGGGTAGTGGTGAGCGGTATAGATGATGCCAGTCCCGCATTGGGAAAGCTTAAGGAAGGGGATATCATAACCGAGATTAACAGACAGCCTGTCTCTGGAGTTGCAGAATTTAACAGCATCTCATCAAAGGTAAAACAGGAACAGGATGTGTTATTGTCGGTAATAAGGGAAGGCTCCTGGCTGTATCTTGTAATCCCGGCTAAAAGCAATTAAAAACAAGGCTATATATTCCTTGAAGGTATAATTTTTATTAGAGCAAGGCTTGGCTATGGAAAAGATGTTCTGGTCGGGAATATTTTAATGAAATCGCCTAATACAAGATATGTTTTGCCCCTGATGATAGCTAGTAAGCGCGGGAGTTTTTATTTCAAGGGTTGGCAAATTTAATGTCTTGCTCTGGATAGTCATTTCAAACAAGAAGGTTTTGAGGAAATTTAGAGAAGGCGGTTAATCCATTCTATTTGTGACGGGGTGCTCATGGAGGAAACGAGGAGCTTTTATGACTGAAATAATATTTCTCCTTGTGGGTTTACTGATAGGGGGAGCGGCTGTCTGGTTTTTTATAAGTTCACGCCTTCACACAAATTATTCGAGACAGATTGCAGAGATTGAGGGAAGGGCAAAAAGTGCTGAAGCGGTTATTGGTGAAATAAGACAACAACTCCAGCAAAAAGAGGTAGAAATTAATCTAACAAGAAATGAGCTTGATAGTGAGAAACAGAAGAGAATAGAGATGACAACAAGGCTGGATGAGGCGCAAAAGAGGCTTGAGGATGCGTCCAAAAACCTTGAAGAGCAAAAGGCGCTCATTGAGGTGATGAAGACGGAACTGTCAGATACATTCAGGGCGCACGCATCAGCGGCATTAAAGAGCAGCAATGAGGATTTCCTTAAGCTCGCATCAGAGCATCTTGGGCGGATTCTTGCCGAGACAAAGGGAAAGCTTGGAGAGCATAAGGAGGCTCTTGATGGAACCATAAAGCCGCTTCAGGAGATGCTAAAGAGGTATGAAGAGCAAATTCAGCAAATAGAGAAACACAGGCATGAGAGTTTTGGCAGCCTTACTCAGCAAATTCGCTCACTCTCATCAATGCAGGAGCAGCTGCAGAAGGAAACCAGCAATCTTGTTAACGTTCTCAGAAAGCCAAGGGTTAGCGGTTCGTGGGGAGAGATTGGCTTGAGAAGGGTTGCAGAGCTTGCCGGCATGACAGCCTACTGCGATTTCTATGAGCAGGAGTCTGTTTCCTCTGATACAGGAAGACTCAGGCCTGATATGGTTGTGCGTCTTCCAAACGGCAGAGAGATTGTTGTTGACGCAAAAGCGCCCGTTGATGCATATCTCAATGCAGTCTCAGCATCCTCTGAAGATGAGAAGAAGAAGGCTATAAGCAATTATATAAATCAGGTCAGGAATCACATGAACACGCTCGGCTCAAAGGCTTACTGGGATCAGTTCAAGCAGTCTCCAGAGATTGTTGTGATGTATCTTCCGGGAGAATCATTTTTCAGCGCTGCTTTAGAGCATGACCATAAATTGATAGAAGACGGCAGCGCCAAAAAGGTTATACTTTCGACCCCCACAACATTTATCGCCCTGTTGAAGGCTATCGCATACGGCTGGCAGCAGGAGCAGGTTACAAAAAGTGCGCAGAAAATAAGCGATCTTGGCAAGGAATTGTATGAGAGATTCTCTATTGTAGTTGAGCACTTCGCTAAGACAGGCGCCGCAATCAGGAAGGCTGTTGATTCATACAATGAAGGTGTTCGTTCGATGGAGTCGAGGCTTATCCCTTCTGTAAGAAGGTTTAAGGAGCTTGGTGTTTCGACTCCAAAGGAGATAATATCTCCTTCTGAAATCAGCCAGAATACTAAAAATGTCGAGCATCTAATAACGGAATTTGATGATGAGATTAAATAAATTTTGATTGTAGATACTTGGGTTATTAAAAGAACAATGTGTTTTACTCTGCTTTTTTTCTAATACGGAATAAGGGGCAGCCTCAGTGTCTCTATGATTCTATGGTTATGGTAATATTTGTTATGAATTCAGGATTTTAGAGGCTTCTTTTGCAAAATAAGTAATTATTAAATCAGCGCCAGCGCGTTTTATAGAGGTTAGTATTTCCATCATAACACTGGTTTCGTTAATCCAGCCCATCTGTCCAGCAGCTTTAACCATTGCATACTCGCCGCTTACATTGTAGGCTGCTAACGGCACATTAAAGCTATTTCTCACAGCCGATATCACATCAAGATAAGCGAGAGCTGGTTTTATCATTACAATATCCGCGCCCTCCTCTAAATCCATAGCTACTTCCCTCAAAGCTTCTCTTTTGTTTGGAGGGTCCATCTGATATGTGCGTCTGTCACCAAATTTTGGGGCTGACTCTGCAGCTTCCCTAAAGGGACCATAAAAGGCTGATGCATACTTGGCAGCATATGACATTATGGGCATTGTATTATAGCCGGCATTATCAAGGAAATCTCTTATTGCCTTAATGCGTCCGTCCATCATATCAGAAGGCGCTACCATATCAGCGCCTGCTTGGGCGTGTGAAACCGCCATCTTACCTAAAAACTCGAGGGTTTTATCATTATTAACATCCCCTTTTTCTACTATCCCGCAGTGTCCATGCGACGTGTATTCGCACATACAAACATCAGTGATTACATACAACTCTGGGACGCTGTTTTTAATGGCTTTTATAGCAGTTTGCACTACGCCCTTTTTATCATAGGCACTACTGCCAACCTCATCCTTGCTCTCAGGTATTCCAAACAACAATACAGCAGGAATATTAAGCCGATAAATCTCTTTTGCTGACTTCACTATTTCATCTACAGATTCCTGAAAACAATCCGGCATTGACGATATTGGATTTTTGATTTTTTTGCCATAAGTTACAAAAAGAGGGTATATAAAACAATCAGGAGATATGGCGGTCTCCCTTACCATTCTCCTGATTGTTTTATTGATTCTTAGCCTTCTGCCTCTGTGAACAGGAAACATGAATTTTCAGCAACCGCTACAGCTTGACCCACAGGACGGAGCAAGACCGGTTATTATAAAACCAGCCCTTTCCATATCTTCATAATAATCAAGTTGCGAACTGGATAGTTTTTCAAAGGCAACCTTTTCAATAAATAACTTCAAACCATCTTTGTTGATTACTTCATCGCCGGGAACAGGAATTTCGTTTATATCAAGCCCATAGGATGGGCCACAGCAACTTTCTCCTGCACAATATATTCTTATGCCCTCAGTCATTCTTACCTTCTGCGACCAAAATCGCCTTAGCTTTATCAACGGCTCTGTCTGTTATTGATAACACTACTTACCTCCCTTTGTCGTATAATACTATTTAGAATAATAAAAACCTCTTTTAAAAAGCAAATAAACTGAATCATTTATCTCCCCAAATTCTTCGATAAGACTGAAAACTATTATAAGGTCAATAAGATAGTTAGGCGATAGGAAGGGGCATCGCGAGCAGAGCGACGCAATCTCGCCTTTTATAATGAGATTGCCACGAACCCTACGGGTTCTCGCCATGACCTGTAAATCAATAGGTTTATGATTCTATCGCTAAATTAGAGCATCTCCTTTGACCTTTTTGTATTTAATGAGATAAGTTAAATCAATCAACATGTTATTAATTCATAAGTCAATTCTGAAAGAACTTTCTATAACAATTGCCTTCGCAATCTTTATCTTAAATTTTGTCTTGTTGATTGAAAAGCTTCTACGGATAACCAGATTGCTTGCCGGCTCCGGTTCATCCTTTTTAGACATCGCAAGAATTATCCTATACCTCCAGCCAGAAACTTTCATTCTCACAATACCAATGGCTTTGCTTTTGTCTGTTCTTTTAACATATGGAAGAATGACGGTGGATAATGAATTAACTATTCTTCAAAATGCCGGGCTGTCATTTATAAAAATATCTAAACCCGTAATATATCTTGGACTTAGTTGTTGTGTTTTAAGCCTTCTGATGAGTTTCTATTTTGGTCCTAAAGGCAGCATTCTGCTAAGGGAGAAGGTATCAGAGATACTTACAAAGAGAGCGGCTCTCACGTTAGAAGAGGGCATTTTCAATACTGCCTTTAAAGATGTTGTTATTCTGGTGAAAGAAAAACCTTCCAAAGATGTATTACGGGAAATATTAATCTTTGATGAAAGGAAAAAAGATGAGGAGAGATTGATCCTTGCCAGAGAAGGCCAAATGGAAATGCACGGGGAAGGAATGAGCTTTGCCCTTAAGGATGGCAAGGTCTATATATCCAAAAAGACCTCTCTGACCGAGATTCATTTTGAAAGATATGAATTTATTTTACCTGTCACTACAGTGGGGTTGGGCAGAAAGAAAAGCGAGATGACACCATTTGAGTTGTTAGCTGCATCTAAAACTCAACCCGAGGAAAAGTCTAAATTCATGATTGAATTTTACCGCAGACTTTCTATGCCTGCCTTATGCTTGATAATAATCTTTCTTGCTCCTCCACTCTCACTTTATGCCGGTAAATCCGTAAGATTGGGAGGACTAACAATAGGTCTTGCATTATTTACTTTTTACTACATGATTCTTATTTATGGGGAAAACCTCTCAAGAGTCGGCAAGGTCTCTTATTTTTTGGGTTCATGGACTGCCTTTATTATTTTAGGAATATCATCACTAATTCTGTTTTACAAGGCTAATAAAAAATGATCAAAGAACAAGGGCAATGTTAATAGTTCAAAAACTTTATATCAAAGACTTTCTAAGGGTTTTCTTGATTTTAGGGCTTGGAATTTCTCTGCTTTTCAGCATTATCGGGTTCATAGACAGATTTGACGAGCTTATGCCTGGGAACCCTTCAGTTTTTGTGCTTTTTAAATATATAGCCTTTCATGTCCCCAAGTATCTCAGTTTTGTAATGCCAATGGCAATCCTTTTAAGCGCTCTTTTTATATTTACCCAAGCAAAAAGTAGAAGGGAAATAGTAGCTATAAAGGGTGCCGGCGGGAAGATAAACCGCATTATGTCGCCCTTTCTAATAATAGGGATTTTGATGTCTTTAATAGGCTTTTTCCTGAGTGAAATAGTTGTGCCTGTCCTTTCAAAAGAGATTTCTTCGATAAAAAAACAGTTATCCAAGAAAGACTCCAGAATAGTATTCAGGGAAGGAACGGTTTTTATGAAGGGAAAGGAAGGGGCTGTCGTTAGATTTGCCCTATATCTTGATGATAGGAACCTCGCCAGAGGGGTAAGCATATATAAATATGATGGAGATGGATTGAAGGAAAAAATTGAGGCAGAGATTGCCCACTGGGAAGGCAGGCAATGGAGGTTGAAAAATGTTAATATTTTCAATGTCTCTGAAGGCAGTTCAATATATAAAGAAGATATGTTGTCAGATGTGATAGAATCTCCTAAAATACTCCAGAAAGAGAGCTTGAAAACAGAGGAGATGACGATAATTGAGCTCCTTCAATACGAGAAGAGACTTCACGAGGCAGGCTTTAAAAATAATAAACTCGCCGTTGATATAGCCTCAAGATTCTCATATCCCCTCATTAATTTCTTCATGATTATACTTGGTTTATCCCTTTCAACAGGCGCCGAAAAAGGACTGCTTCAAAAAATCCTTCATGCCAAACCTGAAGGGAAGTATTTATCGAGCGGCGGAATTATAGCAACAGGGTTCGGTCTTATCATAAGCGTTGTATATTGGGTTGGTTATACATTTTTTCTTTCCCTTGGATACGCAGGGACAATCAGCCCTGAAATAGCAGCTTGGGGTATGCCCATCGCATACAGCATTTGTTCGGTGTATCTTTACAGACAGATTCCTCAGTAATATATCGTGATAACTTGGGTAGCTTTTGTTTGGGGAGTTTGACCTATAAATAGCGATAGGAAATGGTGGGCAGTGAGAGAATCGAACTCCCGACACGGGGCTTTTCAGGCCCCTGCTCTACCGACTGAGCTAACTGCCCGATATGTAAAAATATAATCTTGAGCCCTAAAAAGTCAAGCCATAAAAGCGCAGAGGAGATCTAAGCCAACACTCTAATAATGCAGATTAGCTATAACAGGGGCACAAAAACACTGGCGGAGGGGGGGGGATTCGAACCCCCGGTGAGATACAATCCCACAACGATTTTCAAGACCGCCGCTTTCAACCACTCAGCCACCCCTCCAAATTTAAATATATATCATACCAAAGATTTAAAATTATTGACAATTCATACCCCCCGACCCAAAATCGGCGATAGAACTAAAAAGCCTAATAAAATCAACAAGTAAGATAGGAAGGGCTGGTGAAGGATTTTTATACGACAC
>DAIQAO010000035.1:0-18247 GCA_036781645.1 Dissulfurispiraceae bacterium | reverse complement strand
AGCCGAACAGGAATGACTGAAAAAATGGCTGAATACTTAGCTGAAGGTGTGCGTTTTACTGGAAACGAAGCAGATTTAAAGAAAATTTCAGAGTTAAAAAATGAGAAGGATTTTCAAGGGTATGACGGATATATGTTTGGATGCCCTACATATCACAAAGATATCACAGAGAATTTCAAAACATTTTTATTCCTCGCCCAAAAAGCAAAGCTCGAAGCCAAACCTAGAGGCGCTTTTGGCTCTCATACCCATAGCGGAGAGTCGGCGGGAATTATATTTGATACTATGGAGCACGTTTTTAATATGAATATGACTTCTCTTGGTCCTCTTTCGCTCAAGGAGTCGCAGATAGTTACCAGAGAAGGAATGGGCGCCTGTCAGGATTACGCCAAAGATTTTAGCAAAAAACTTTAATCTAAATTAACCCATAATATAAAATAATGTTAAGGTATAAAAATGGATATTAATATTACGAAGATACCAGGTGGCTTCAGTGTTGATGGCCTTGAATTAAAAAATGGCAAATGCGGCTGCACTTCTATACTGCCCTGCTGTCATAGTTTTTCTAAGGTCAAAAGGCAGGGAGATCTATTTATTTTTACTGCTAAAACCTCAAATCCTGAAACAAAGGAGAATTTTAAATGGGGATACAAAGTCAGAAAAGCGGATTTAATAGTAGAAGTTAACTTTGAAGATGCAAGGGATAAAGCCATTTTCTCGGGGTTTTATCCCCCTTCACTAAAAAACTGGATTGAAAAAGATTGGGAAGTTCTATCTCAAGAAGGCAATAGGGAAGATTACAATATTTGGAGATGTGCTGTTTGCAAATGGCTTTATAAAGAAAAAGAACAATCCCAGCCTTTTGAGAAACTTTCCGATGACTGGAAATGCCCTGTCTGTAGGGCTAAAAAAGACTCTTTTGAGAGAATAGATTAAGGAGGTGAAACCAATGACAAAGGTTGGACAAAAATATAAATGCAATGTCTGCGGAAATGAAGTAGTTATTACAAATGCCGGAGGCGGTGCCCTTATCTGTTGCGGCAGGCATATGGATTTGATTGGTGAAGGTTTTGAATGTAAATAAACAAAAGGAGGTATGAATGACAGCAGTTGAGATAAAAAAAGATATTTATTGGGTAGGAGCTATTGATTGGGCGGTAAGGGATTTCCACGGCTACGAGACCCCAAGAGGAACAACATATAACAATTATCTGATATTAGATGATGAAATTACACTTGTCGATACAGTCAAAGATGACTTTGCTGATGTAACAATCAAAAACATCAAAAGTCTGACATCTTTTGATAATATTAAACACATTGTCATAAATCATATTGAAAACGACCATGTTTCCAGCATCGACAGGATTATGAACCTTGCCCCTAATGCAACTATTTACATTACAGAAAAGGGGAAAAAGGGACTGGCAAGATTTTTTGACATATCAAGATGGAATCTAAAAATCGTCAAAAGCGGCGATACACTGAAAATAGGCAAAAGAACATTAGTTTTCCTTGAAACCCCAATGCTTCACTGGCCTGATTCCATGGTAACTTATGTACCTTACGATAAACTCTTGATAAGTCAGGATGCCTTTGGGCAGCACCTTGCATCTGCAGCCCGATTTGATGACGAGTTTATCACATGCGAATCGGTTTATGAGCTTGATGACGCTGTTTTAGATTATTACGCTAATATCCTTATGCCCTTTGGACAGCTTATCAAAGCAAAGATTGCTGAGGTCCAAAAACTCGGGCTTGAGATTGACATGATAGCCCCAGACCACGGCGTCATATGGAGGGCAAACCCGGGCAAGATTTTGCAGATGTATATGGATATGGCAAACGGCAAGGCTAAGGAGTCTGTTTCGATTATCTACGATACCATGTGGCACAGCACAGAGATTATGACAACTCCTATCATGCAGGGAATCAAAGATGAAGGACTCGATTGCAAGATTATAAAATTAAGGTCTGCCCCGATGAGTCTTGCTGTCAAAGAATTCTGGAAATCAAGAGGAACTCTTTTTGGGACCCCAACTATTAATAATGTTATGTTTCCGACAGTAGCAGAGATTCTCTACCATCTAAAAGGCCTAAGACCTAAAAATAGGATAGTAGGAGCTTTCGGCAGCTTCGGCTGGGGAGGCGGTGCAGTAAAAGAAGCGTATGAAGAGTTTAAGAAGATGGGGCTCGAAATTTTTGAACCAGGTCTCCAAGTAAACTACAAGCCATCCCTCGAAGACGAAAAGAAATGTTATGATTTTGGAAAGGAATTTGCAAAAAAGGTAAAAGAGTATCACCAGAAATTTTAAACGTTATTTTCAATAATTTATAACGAATAACCCCGTGATTTAGCGGGGTTATTTTATTTCAAGCTCTCTATCCTATTAGAATATACATTAGCAGGCATTTGCTCAAATGGTCTCTTACAAAAATCAACTCTCACTCTGTATCTGCCGGCATTAATCTTATCAGGAAGCACAAAATAAAGGAAACGAGAGGATTTTCTGTCATTAATCATTATGCAGTCTGAATCTCCCTCATTTATAAGCATAGCTTCTGCAATGATTTTTTCTTTTACTTCGTCGTCTGTAATTAAAATTTTACTTTTTACGCCAAAACCAAAATCACTGACTGACGAAAAAGAGAGCCTGATTGTTTCACCGGCATTGTAGCGGTCGTAATCCGTCGAAAGATATATTCTCCTGTTATAATCGCTCTCGCCTGTATGAACCTTGGATGTTGATGCCTCCCAAAAGCGAGGCCTTGCGGAATCGAGATGGACTGTCTGACCCCCATAATGACCAACTCCGCAGCAATCGTGTGATTTAATGAGTTCCCATAATTTCTTCCCGTCAACACCATCAATGCGGAAATCAACTGCCATGCCATCTATATGAGTGCTTGTTTTAGCAGCATTAGCCCCTTTTTTTCTAATGTTTGTGTTGTAATCGGGGCTGCGGTAACCTGACTCTATTATAATCACCTTATCAGGAGCCACAAGGTCTGAAAAATAATCGAGCATAAATATAAGGCGCGGGGATATATTTTCTCCCATCTTTTTAGTTGGAAAATTAAAAACCTCATCAATCTTTTCAAAGGCAGTTTTATTGAGAGCCCCTTCAGAATTGAGCAAAGTTACATTTGCTTCATTGCCTGTTTTTTCATTCCTTATATGGATTTTCCCATTACCCATCAGAAAGAACCTGCCGCTTTGAGCTTCACATACAGGCAATAAAAAGAATTGCAATAAACCTATCAGAAACAAAGCTTTAAAGCATGCTAATATAGAATAGAAAATTATTGAGAAAACCTTTTGCATTATTTAATATATCACGGTTTTAATATAAAATTACAAACAGGCTTTGTTACCCCAATTATGTTGATAGAGTCATAAAACTCTTGATTTGCAGGTCATTGCGAAAACTCGAAGGGTTCTTGGCAATCTCATCATTTAATTGTTCAAAGTTAAAGACATTTACATTGAAACCTGAAGCTTGAAATATTTAGCTCCGCTCGCAATGACCCTTCCTATCGCTACTGTTATTTTAGTATCAGAAGAGCTTGAAAACTTTAATTGAAAGGAGATATACATGCCATACGTGAATATCAAAATAACCAGAGAAGGCGTCACACCCGATCAAAAAGCAAAACTCATAAAAGGAGTTACGAACCTACTCGCTGAAGTATTAGGCAAAAACCCCCAGACAACTTTTGTAATAATTGATGAAGTTGATACAGACAATTGGGGCATCGGTGGAGAATCCGTGACATTAAGACGGAAAAAAGGGCAATAGGCGTCCGTATGGTATAATATAAAATTAGGAGACAAGATGGCATATTTAATATTGAGAATAATGATTAATGCCCTCTCTATCGGCATAGCCGTTAAGCTCGTAGAAGGTATTACCTTCACAGGCGAGTGGTGGAAAATGATAATTGTGGGCATCATATTCGGTATCGTTAATTCTCTCGTAAAACCAATAATTACCTTTTTCTCTCTCCCTTTAATTTTCTTTACATTAGGGATTTTTATAATTGTAGTTAACGCCCTGATGCTGTTGCTTACTGCAAAACTCTCTGATACCTTTAATCTTGGACTGCATATAGATGGGTTTATTCCAGCTCTATTGGGCGCTCTTATAATCAGTGTGGTAAGCATTATCCTCTCGTGGGTGTCAGGGGTGAATAAAATTAAATACAAGGTTATCAATTAATTTATTGGAATGGAAGAACTTACTTATAAAAAATCAGGCGTCGATATTGATGAAGGAGAAAGATTTGTCAGTCTTATCTCGCCTCTTGCTAAAAGCACCTTTAGGCAGGAGGTAATGACAGATATCGGACTATTTGGAGCGCTCTTTAAATTAGACATTAATAAATATAAAGACCCCGTGCTCGTAAGTGGGACAGATGGTGTAGGCACAAAGCTTAAAATAGCCTTTATGGCTGACAGACATGATACCGTAGGGATAGACCTTGTTGCCATGTGCGTTAATGATATACTCACATCCGGCGCCGAACCACTTTTCTTTCTTGACTATCTTGCCACTGGGAAACTAATTGCGGAAAAGGCGGAAGAGATTATAAAGGGCATAGCCGAAGGCTGTAGACAAGCCCGCTGCGCTCTAATAGGTGGCGAAACAGCTGAGATGCCGGGTTTTTACAAACAGGATGAGTATGATCTTGCAGGTTTTGCCGTAGGTGTAGTCAACAAGGATGAGATAATTGATGGTTCAGGCGTCCAGCACGGCGATATAATCATAGGCCTGTCATCCAACGGGCTTCACAGCAACGGTTACTCCCTTGTTAGAAAGATTTTTTTTGAAGTTCATAATTTCAAGCTTGATGCCTTCATCCCTGAATTGAATTCAACTCTGGCAGATGAACTCTTGAAGCCAACCAGTATTTACGTCTCGGCATTCAATTGCCTGAAGGGCAATATCCATATAAAAGCAATGGCTCATATAACAGGCGGCGGAATAATTGGCAACATCCCTCGCATCCTTAGAGAAGGCTTAATTGCCGTTATCAGTGAAGATTCATGGCATAAGCCTGCTATCTTTGAACTTATCAAAAATTTAGGAAATGTCCCTACAAACGATATGAAAAGGACATTTAATCTTGGGATAGGTTTTATTATCATAGTTGGCGAAAAAGATGCCCCAAGGACAATCCGAATCCTCAAAGAAAATAATTTTGATGCCTACAATATTGGGTTTATAGCAAAAGCAGGGGATAAAAAAACACCTATTATATTTGAAGGATGAGAAGGAAATTGATTAAAAGCAAGTTTGGCAAATAAAATAATATCAAGCCAAAATTGAGAAATTTCTTGAAAAGTGTGATAGAAGTTTGTCATTGCCTCCCGGGGCGAAGCTAAGAAACCCTTTGATAAGCTCAGGGTGACATTATGGAGATTGCCAAGAATCCTTCGGTTTCTCACATGCCTATTGCGCCGTAATTCCATAAATTTTCTTTTATTTAAGGTATCCTCTTCACCAGCCCTTCCTAATCTATCTTGCCAATTTTAAAGGCGCTTTTTGGCTCTATCGCTAAATTTGCAAACTGGTTTCAAATTGGTAAATACCCCTCACCCCAACCCTCTCCCACAAGGGCAGAGGAAAATAACTTTTGACAATATACCCTTGGGATAGGTCGGGGAAGCATTAAAAATAATAATTGACGATAACAAAATCCTTTAGGATGCTATAGAATCCCTCTGCCACGTCTTTTCATGTTTTAGAAATAATATGCTCAGGGGCGGCAGTGTAAGTAAAAGGGATTGATTATAGCCGTGAAAGGGCACTTGTTCAGTCACTATTTGCCCCAAATTCCCGTGTCCGCTGCCTCCGTAAAATTCTGCATCGCTGTTTAATACTTCCCGCCAGAGCCCTTCAGAAGGAACGCCAATCCTGTAGTTGACTCTTAAAACAGGTGTATTATTGCAGATAATTAAAATTTCAGACCCTTCCCTTTCGCCTCTCCTTATGAAGCTTATCACACCCTGAGACCAGTCCCTGAAGTCAACCCATTGAAATCCGCTGTAATGAAAATCTATCTCATAAAGAGAAGGTTCATTCCTATATAGCCAATTTAAATCTCTCAACCAGTTTCTTATGCCCTGATGCAAATGATGCCCTAAAAGATGCCAGTCGAGGCTCGTCTCATGGTTCCACTCATTATGCTGACCGAACTCTCCGCCCATGAATATTAGTTTCTTGCCCGGGTGCCCATACATATACCCGAATAAAAGCCTGAGATTCGCAAACTTCTGCCATTCATCGCCAGGCATCTTTCTAATAAGAGACCCCTTGCCATATACAACCTCATCATGAGAAAGTGTCAGAATAAAATTCTCGTAAAAGGCGTACCAGATACTGAAGGTTAATTTATGGTGGTTGTATTTTCTGAATATAGGGTCAAGGGAAAAATAATCAAGGGTGTCGTGCATCCAGCCCATATTCCATTTGAGACCAAAACCAAGCCCGCCTAAATATAAAGGTCTCGAGACCATAGGCCATGAGGTTGATTCCTCCGCGATGGTTTGGACATCGGGGAATTCTTTGTATATTACCGAATTAAGCTGCTTAAGAAACTCTATTGCCTCGAGATTCTCCTTGCCTCCATATTTGTTGGGTATCCATTGTCCTTCTGCCCTTGAGTAATCAAGATACAGCATTGATGCTACAGCATCTATTCTCAGGGCGTCTATATGGTATTTGTCGAGCCAGAACAGTGCACTGCTAATCAGAAAAGCCTTAATCTCGTTCCTGCCGTAATTGAAAATATAACTTTTCCAGTCGGGATGAAAACCCTTTTTTGGGTCTTGATGTTCATAAAGGTGTGTGCCGTCAAAATATACCAACCCGTGGATATCGTCGGGGAAATGGGACGGAACCCAGTCTAAAATAACACCGATGCCGTTTCTGTGGAGATAATCAACCAGAAACATAAAATCCTGCGGACAGCCGTATCTGCTTGTTGGAGCAAAATAGCCTGTAGTCTGATACCCCCATGACCCATAGAAAGGGTGTTCCATAACGGGAAGGAATTCGACATGAGTAAAACCCATATCCTTAACATAATCGGCAAGCTGATAAGCCATTTCTCTATATGACAAAAACCTGTTTCCATCTTCTGGAACCCTGCGCCAGGAGCCAAGATGAACCTCGTAAATCGAGAGCGGTGAATTCAATGAGTTTTTTTTATATCTTGTGGCATTCCATTCGCTGTCTTCCCAATGGTAATCAAGCCCCCAAACAATTGAGGATTTACCCGGAGATGCCTCACAATAAAAAGCAAAAGGATCGGTCTTATCAACCCGATAGCCTGAAAATTTAGATACAATGTGGTATTTATATAAAGTCCCAACGCCTATATTGCTTATAAAACCCTCCCAGATGCCTGACCCATCCCATCTGAGGGCGAGAGGATGAAGGGCAGAATCCCAGTAGTTGAAATCCCCTATTACAGAGACCTTTTCAGCATTAGGCGCCCAAACAGCGAAATATGTCCCCGTGATGCCGTTAACGGTCATGAGGCGGGAACCTAATTTTTCATATAATTTATAGTGGCTCCCCTGTTTGAATAGATAAATATCATAATCTGTAAATAAGCTCACATCGTGGCTGACTATTGGTTCACCTGTAAAATCACCGTGTTCATTGGCCATATTACCTCCTCATTAACTAAAACTATCGAATAGAATATAGAGCAATTGCACGTATATAAATACAATTTTAGACTCTAATGCTGTAATATCTACCCTGAAAGCTATTATTTTCTTTGAGCCTGTTTTCTATCTCTCTAATAACAGTTGATTTATTAGCCGACCACAGCGGGGCGACAAGCTCTCCCCTGTGGGCGTCTCCCGTAAGCCTGTGGATAACGATAGTAGGGCTCAGATGTTCCAAAAAGGTGCAAACCATCTCAATATATTTCTCCCTGCTGACAGGGGTAAACTCACCCTTTTCGTATATCTCAGCGAGGCGGCTGCCTTTAGCAACATAAAGGAGGTGAATTTTGACGCCATTAACGCCAAGTTCTGATAAATAATGCGCTGTTTCAGTTATCTCTTTAGCATCCTGACCCGGAAAGCCGAAGATTATATGAGCAACTATCTGAAAAGGATATCTGGCAGCCAATCTTACAGCATCTTCAAAATCTCTGAGACGGTGCCCCCTCCCTATCCAATCGAGGGTTTTTTCATTAATGCTTTGAAGCCCTAATTCAAGAAAAACCAGGTAATCTTTGGCATAATCGTCTAAAAGGTTTAATCTTTCAGCATCTACACAGTCAGGCCTCGTGCCGATAGACAAAGCCTTTATCTCGGGGAATTGTCTTATCGCATCCCAGTTAACCTTTAATTCCTGTAGGGGGGCATAAGTATTGGTGTAAGACTGGAAATAGGCTATAAAGCCGTCTATTTTCTTATATTTTTTCCTTAATCCCTCCATGCCGAGACGAATTTGGGCTTCAATATTATAGCCCTTTTCCCACAAACCTGTGCCTGAACCTCTTTCGTTGCAGTAAATGCAGCCAGCGCCTTTGATTCTGGTCGGGCAGGTCAGACCAGCATCTATGGTAATCTTGTAAATCCTCCCTCCTAAAATCTTATTCAGGAAACTTTTTAAATCATTATAAGGTTTTTTTTCCATATTTTTGCTGTTTGGGCTATTTAAGTTATTATATGAGTATAACATTTACTTAAGGATTATTCAGATGACACAAAATTTTTACGATGTTGTAGTAGTTGGGGCAGGACACGCTGGTTGCGAGGCTGCCTGCGCCGCATCACGCATGGGACTTAAGACACTGCTATTAACTATGAATATCGATAACATCGCCCACATGCCCTGCGCACCTGCTGTTGGCGGAGTTGGGAAGGGGCATCTCGTAAGGGAAATAGATGCATTCGGGGGTGTCATGGGCTGGATAACCGATTTATCAGCCCTACAATACAAAACCCTCAATACCTCCAAAGGATTTGCCGTCCATTCCACCCGTGCGCAGGTGGACAAACACCTATATAAAAAACTGATGCGTATGCATCTTGAAAAACTTCCCAATCTCTTCATCAGGCAGGCTCTTATTACTGATTTGATAATAAAAAACAGTGCGGTGTGCGGTCTGAGAGATAATTTCGGTTTTGTATTTGAATCAAAAGCCGTGATAATTGCAGCAGGGACTTTTCTTTCTGGATTAATTCATATCGGCGATAAAACTCAACCTGCTGGAAGGGCAGGAGAATCGCCTTCCTATGAGCTGCCCGAATTTCTCAGACACATTGGCTTTGAAACAGGCAGATTCAAAACAGGTACTGGCCCGAGGCTAAAGGGCTCGTCCATTGATTATTCAGCCCTTGAGATAAGGCCTGGCGACGGCAGACCGAGACCTTTCTCATACAGAACCGGACAGATTGATTATAAAGAATATCCATGTTATATAACATTCACCAATGATAAGACGAGAGAATTGATTCTTCATAATCTTGAAAAATCTGCTTTATATGGAGGCATGATACAGGGAACTCCTGTAAGATACTGTCCTTCGTTAGAAGACAAAGTCGTCAAATTCCGAGATAAGCAAAGGCATCAGGTCATACTCGAGCCTGAAGGCAAAGACACCGATGAGATATATGTTTCTGGTCTTGGCAACAGCATGCCCCCCGAGATACAGGAAGAGATAATCCGCTCCCCAAAAGGACTGGAGCAAGCTGTTATCTTAAGGCCAGCTTATGCGATTGAGTATGACTATATCCTGCCTCATCAACTTATGCCGACACTCGAATCAAAAGTAATAGAAGGTCTTTTTTTTGCTGGTCAAATAAACGGCACGACAGGCTATGAAGAAGCCGCCGCGCAGGGTCTTGTGGCAGGTATAAATGCGGGATTAAAAGCGCTTGCAAAACCGCCTTTGATTTTAGAAAGAGCTGAATCTTACACTGGCGTCATGATAGACGACCTTGTGACAAAAGGAACTGATGAACCTTACAGGATTTTTACGTCAAGGGCTGAACACCGCCTTTTTCTGAGGGAAGACAATGTCTATTACAGGCTTTCTGAAAAGGCATATAAACTCGGTTTAATCCCCGATAAAAGAATGCGCGAGATAGAGAGAGAACTGGAGTCTGTAAAAAAGCTAAAAGAACAACTCAGAAATACTAAAGCAAGAGATAACGAAAGGGATGAAACAGTCACGCTTGAGATGATGATTAAGAGGGGAGAATTAAATCTCGCAGATATTGATAACCTTGCAGATGAATATCCGCCCCATGTCATCCAGCATGTTCAGATAGAGGTTAAGTATCAGGGCTATATAGAACGGCAACAAAAAGAAGCTGAGAAACTCAAGGATTTGGAAAGGGTTAAGATTCCGCTCAGTTTTGATTATAACATCCCAGGATTGTCTCTGGAGATTATGGAAAAGTTAAACAAAGTCAAACCGCTCAATCTTGGACAGGCATCCCGCATACCCGGTATGACACCCTCTGCCATTTCACTTCTGATGTTTAAGATAAAACATAATGAAATGATATCCGCCTAATAATACAATTTTCACAACCTCCCAAAAATAAAGCTTGGAAGGGCTGTTTTGGATTTTTATAACCGACAAATTTATTTTGCTTATTGTTTTTGAATGTGGGATGTTTTATTTCAATAAAATATTATTTTTCCGTCATTCCGACTTGTTCGGAATCTATTCTCCTTGTCAATCCTAAAGAAAGATAGACCATAGGCAATCTCAATGGCAATATAGCATGTTGTTATTTTGTATGAAAACCTTACAGGACGGATTGCCGACAAGCGGCAATGATACAGAATGAAGGAACAACAGGGCTACATTTCTATCGCCGAAATAGATGCATGTGTAAACGCTTTACAGGCATCCTTTTAGTTTTCTATAATAAATGGTGAGCATTTCGCTTCGCTTTAGCCCCATCGATACTGTCCGTGGCTTTATCTTTTGGAATCGTATTATATCGCTGCGATTATTAGGAGATGTTAGAATTTATTTTGGACTGGTATCACTTTAAAAATAAAGACAAAGGAGATTTTTAAACCTTGAAAAGATTGCAACATTGCTATTTTGATATTCTTTATGTTTGCCGTCACTTCTACTGGGTGTTCGGCAGAAAAATATGGCAGTGGCGTGGATAAGACCCTGCCCACAGTAAAGGTAAAAGACATTTTTTTAGATAGCTCACTGCAAGGCAAAGTTGTTAATCTCGAGGGAGTAATAACTACCCAGTGCCAATCAAGTGGATGCTGGTTTTTCCTTAGCGACGGAACAGGCAGAATTTTTATAAATCTTGCCCCTAAAGGATTTGCACTTCCGCCTAAAACAGGTAAGAAGGCAAAGGTTACAGGTGAAGTCTTCAGAGACCAACATAATGTTCAGATTATTGCTCATGGGGTAGAGATTTATTAATGCCGCTTGTAAAAATATCCTTTAAAAACATCCTGCGGTATAGAACGAGGACAGCTTTAGCCCTTCTGGGCATAGCTGTCTCTGTTGCCCTTGTTTTTTCGATTATATCCTTCAATAAAGGATTTGAAAGAGGCCTTTCTAGGGAGCTTGAAGCCACTGGGCTTCATTTTATGATAGTCTCATCAGAATGCCCTCATGAAGTCGCATCAATGGTTCTGCATGGCGCAGTCGTTCCAAAGTTTATTAGCACAGACATCCTTGAAAATCTCAAAGAATTTGAGGGAATCGAACTTATTTCACCTGTTATCGTGACTCAACTGCCTAATCAGGATAAGGGAAGAATTGATTTGATATACGCCAATGGAGATGGAACACATATCTAAACTTAAGCCCTCATGGAGGATAAAGGGCAGCATACCCGTTAATTCTGATGAGGTCATTGTAGGCTTTGAGATTGCCTCGCATGACAACCTAAAAATTGGAGATATGATTAGATATGCTGATTTTAAAAAAACCTTCAAGGTTGCAGGGATTTTAGAAAAGACAGGCGGACAGGATGATGCATATATTTACATGTCGCTTAAAACCCTTCAGGAAATCATTAATAAGCCCAGAGAGATTACCGCTATCGGGGTTAAATTAATTAAACCTGAAAAACTCAATACTATTCAGGAAGAAATCTCTTCAAAAATTCCGGGTATTCAGATTGTAACGATGGGACAAGTGCTTAGCAGCCTCGCAAATCTTGCTGCATCTGCAAGGGCGCTGAGCCTCTCCATAGCATTGATAGCCATAACTGTGAGCGCCTTCGGGGTTATGAACCTTATACTCATGGCAGTCTTTGAAAGGACCCAAGAGATAGGTATGATGAGGGCGATTGGGGCATCTAAATACGATATTTATAAAATAATTATGGGTGAAACAATAATTGTCACCATATTAGGCGGTGCAGTAGGCATATTGTTGACATTAATTTCAGCAGGAGGTATCGAAACACTCGTTAGAACTTTTTTACCGTATGTGCCTGCGGGCAAGATGCTGCTTTTTGAGCCTTTGCCTGCATTGTATTGCATGGCTTTTGCTCTTGTTATAGGTCTTATATCAGGGAGTTACCCTGCGTGGAAGGCTTCTAATATCAGTCCTATCGAGGCAATTAAAGGATGATAGAGCTTATAGATGTAGAAAAGGTCTATCTTAGGGGCTCCGAAAAGGTAAAGGCTCTCAGGGGGATTACACTAAACACAATGCCAGGAGACTTTTGCGCTGTAACAGGGGCATCTGGTTCCGGCAAGACAACACTTCTACACCTCATAGGCTGTCTTGATGTCCCAACAAATGGCATTGTTAAGATAGACGGCATTGAGGTCGGACACATGAGGGAATCAGAACTTGTGAGATTAAGAAGAAAAAAAATAGGCTTCATATTCCAGCAGTTTTACCTTATTCCGGGTCTTTCAGTGATTGAAAATGTAACGCTTCCCCAGATATTTGCAAGAGAAAAACCTGATAAGGCAAGGATAATCCAGATAATAGAGACTGTGGGCTTGAAAGACAGGATGCATCATAATCCAAATCAGTTAAGCGGCGGAGAGATGCAAAGGGTTGCGATAGCAAGGGCTTTAGCAAATAATCCCGAAATCTTGCTTGCCGATGAACCCACTGGAAATCTGGACACCGAAAACAGCGAAAGGATATTTGAGATTCTCCTCTCTCTCAACTCACGAGGTTTGACTATAATAATGGTTACACATAACCCTGATCTTGCCAGCAGGGCAAAAAGTATAATCAAACTTAAAGATGGCAAAATAGAATCTAAGTAATCCTCTTAAATACCGCCTCTCCGCTTTGTAAAACCGCTCTATGACCTTAGGACTTGGTTGTCCAAACTTGCAGAAACCCCAAACCTGTTGATTTATAGTGCATTGCAAAAACCTAAAAAGTATTTTGTTGCAATCTCACCAAAGAGGTGAGACCACTTCACTTTTACTCATCTTCTAAGCCGGATTTGATTCTCTCGCCAAGTTGAGCAGTCGTCAAAAACTCTTGACAAATTGGTTTTTATTATGTATATTTTTCCTATCTGTTTAGTAGGAATTTAACAAAAGGTGGTGAGAATATGAAAAATATTTACAAAAACAACTCTTATTCAATAGGAAAAACCCCGCTTGTAAGGCTCAACAGGGTTGCAGATGGTCTAAACGCAACGATTCTTGCCAAGATAGAAGGCAGAAATCCTTTACATTCTGTTAAATGCCGCATAGGGGCTGCGATGATATGGGACGCAGAGAAAAATGGGAGATTAAAGCCCGGCATGGAGATAATTGAGCCGACATCAGGGAATACTGGCATCGCCCTGGCATTTGTTGCTGCGGCAAGTGGTTATAAATTAACCCTCACCATGCCTGAGACGATGAGCATCGAGAGGCGTAAGATTTTAAAAGCCTTAGGAGCGAATCTTATTCTTACAGAGGGGATAAAAGGGATGGCTGGGGCTGTTGCTAAGGCTCAAGAGATAGCAAATAGCGATACGGAGAGATACTTCCTCCCCAATCAGTTTGGAAATCCAGCCAACCCGGCTATACATGAAGCTACAACAGCGCCTGAGATATGGAATGACACAGAGGGAGAGATAGATATCTTTGTGGCAGGCGTGGGAACCGGCGGCACCATTACAGGTGTAAGTAGGTATTTTAAGAACACTAAAAAGAAAAAGATAGTTTCAGTCGCTGTAGAGCCTGTTCATTCCCCTGTGCTTACTCAAAGGAGTAAAGGTGAAGAACTCAAACCAGGACCCCACAAGATACAAGGCATAGGGGCTGGCTTCATCCCAGAGATTTTAGACCTGTCACTGATTGATAGGATAGAAACGGTGAGTTATGACGAAGCAGTTGAGATGACCAGGCGGCTTGCTAAAGAGGAAGGCATCTTTTGTGGAATATCGAGCGGTGCTGCTGCTTATGTCGCAATAAAGATTGCCAAAGAACCAGCAAGTACTGGAAAGACAATAGTAGTCATTTTGCCTGATACAGGTGAAAGATACCTCTCGACAGAGGTATTTGATGTAAACTGATAAGTTTAATAAATTCTTCAACGCTTTTCAGATTCATTTTTAAAATTTTTGACAATATTTTAGTGATTTTTAGGTGGCTCAGATGAAGATCTCAACAAAAGGCAGGTATGGACTTAGGGCTATGATAGATTTAGCCACTTATGGCGGCGAAAATCAACCTATCTTTCTATCTGATATAGCCAAGAGACAGCACATATCAGATAAATACCTCGAACATATTTTTTCTGCCCTTCAGAAATCAGGTTTAGTAAGGGCGGTGAGGGGGAAAAAAGGCGGGTATCTGCTGACTCGGGCTGCTAATGAGATTACACTTAATGAGATTCTTAATGTCCTTGAGGGTCCATGCACGCTGGTTAATTGCGTCTCTGACTCAAGCCTTTGCGATAGGGGCGACCTTTGTGCAGCGCGTGATATATGGGCAATGCTGGGTGAAAAGATAGAGGAAATCTTAAAAGGGATAACTTTAGCAGATTTGGCAGAGAAACAAAAGGAAAAAAGCCAATGTAAAGCTTTAATATACCAAATTTAAAGGAGATTAAGACATGAAATTCAAAGGTATTGATACACTCGCTGTTCATGCAGGGCAGGAGCATCCCGACCCTGCTACGGGCGCGCGTGCCGTTCCTATTTATCAAACAGCATCATATGTATTTCAGAGCACTGAACATGCTGCAAACCTTTTTGCCTTAAAGGAGTTTGGGAATATATACACAAGGATAATGAATCCCACAACAGATGTCTTCGAAAAACGTATGGCTATAATAGAAGGCGGGACAGGCGCTCTCGCCGTTTCCTCTGGTCAGGCTGCAGAAACCCTCGCTCTGCTTGCCATCACAAGGATTGGGGATGAAATTGTCGCAGCGAATAATCTTTATGGCGGCACATACCAGCTTTTCCACTACACATTTCCCAAGCTTGGCCGCTATGTGAAATTTGTTGACTCCCGCAATCCTGATGCCTTCGGACGAGCTATTACAGATAAAACGAGGGCTATCTTTGCTGAGACTATTGGCAATCCTAAGCTCGATGTACCAGATTTCGAAGCCATAGCAGAAATAGCCCACGAATCAGGGGTTCCTTTTATAGTAGATAATACTGTTGAGGTTGGTTTAACAAGACTTTTCGACCATGGTGTAGATGTTATAGTTCTATCTGCAACAAAATTCGTTGGAGGACACGGCACATCCATAGGCGGAGTGATAATTGACTCTGGCAGATTCAACTGGGGAAATGGCAAGTTTCCCGAATTTACAGAACCCGATCCAAGTTATCATGGGCTTAAATATTGGGACACTTTTGGCGATTTTCCTGGTCTTGGAAACATAGCTTTTATTATAAAGGTTCGAGTTCAACTGTTAAGAGATATCGGTCCTTGCTTGAGCCCATTTAACTCTTTCTTATTTTTACAGGGATTAGAAACATTGCCCATTAGGCAAAGAAAGCACTCTGAAAACGCCCTCAGAGTGGCGAGATTCCTAAAAGAACATCCTCTTGTGGCATGGGTGAATTATCCAGGCATTGAAGACCATTCAAGCTATGAACTGGCTTCAAAATATCTCAAAGGCGGTTATGGAGCCCTTGTTGGTTTTGGTATAAAGGGAGGGCTTGAGGCTGGAAAGAGATTTATTAATTCTGTCAATTTGATATCACATCTTGCAAACATAGGAGATGCAAAGACATTAGTTATTCATCCCGCATCCACTACACATCAGCAGCTTACCAAAGAGGAACAGGAAACAACCGGTGTTACTGAGGATTATATCAGGCTTTCGGTGGGCATAGAAGATGTGGGAGATATTATCGAGGATATCAACCAAGCCCTCTATAAAAGTGCCTGTTGAGCCTCAGGAGGATAGATGGTCAAGCAGCTTAAAGAATACTGGCTTGTTGAGACGAAGTATTTTACTTTTGCCTCGCCTCCAGATGAGTTTGAAACAGAAAGTGGTGAGAAGTTGGGTCCAATCACAGTAGCATATGAAACCTATGGCACACTAAATAAAACCCGCTCTAATGCCATACTTGTCCTACATGCCTTAACAGGAGATGCCCATGCTGCAGGATATCATAAGGGCGAGAAAAAACCCGGCTGGTGGGACAACATGATAGGTCCTGGCAAGCCAATAGACACCAATAAATATTTTGTCATTTGCTCTAATGTCCTTGGAGGCTGTAAAGGCACAACAGGCCCTTCTTCTGTCAATCCAAAAACCGGAAGACCATATGGTCTCGATTTCCCTCTCATAACAATTAAGGATATGGTTGATGTTCAAGCACGGCTCATCGAGCATCTGGGTATAGATACACTTCTTGCGGTGATTGGTGGTTCTTCCGGAGGGATGCAGGTTCTCCAGTGGGTTGTTTCTTATCCAAATAGAGTTCGTTCAGCCATCCCCATTGCAACTACAGCAACCCATTCCCCCAAACAGATTGCCTTTAATGAGGTGGGTCGTCAGGCCGTTATGGCTGATCCTAATTGGAAGAATGGCAATTATTATGGAGGGCCTTTGCCTGCAAAGGGGCTTGGTGTAGCACGGATGGTTGGACATATAACGTATATGAGTGAAAGTTCTATGAACGAAAAGTTTGGCAGACGCATAAATGGTGATTTGAAGCCTTTTAAGTTCAGCCCTGTGTTTGAGGTAGAGGGTTATCTCCACTATAGAGGAGATAACTTTATAAAAAGGTTTGACCCCAATTCGTATCTTTATCTTACAAAGGCTATTGATTGTTTCAATCTTGGTAACGGCAAGGAATTGAGTGAGTGCTTGAGGGGGGCAAAAACACGCTTTCTTATAATCTCATTCAAATCAGACTGGCTCTACCCTCCGCATCATTCTCAGGAGATAGCCCGGGCATGCAAAAAGGCTGGGATAGATTGTATTTACTGCGAGCTAAATTCTAATTATGGCCATGATGCCTTTCTTATAGAAGTTGATGAACAGGGTCATTTAATTAGGCATTTTCTAGATAGGGCGGCTCAACAATGAGACTGGAACACCGGATTATTATCGACCTTGTCAAAGAGAACTCAACGGTGTTAGACCTTGGATGTGGCAGTGGAGAGCTTTTAGCTGAACTTGCTGAGAAAAAAATATAAGAGGTCAGGGTATAGAGATTGATTATAAAGCTGTATTTGATTGTGTAGCCAAGGGATTGAGTGTTTTACACGGTGATATAGACACTGGGTTGCCAGAGTATGCTGACCATGCTTTTGATTATGTGATACTCAATCAAAGCCTCCAACAAGTGAAAAAGCCTGTTGATGTGCTTAAAGAGGCATTGAGGGTAGGCACGAAGGTGATAGTTGGGATACCCAATTTTGCCCATATAAAAGCGAGGGTGAGGTTGGGTTTTTCGGGCAGAGTGCCTGTTACTAAGGCATTACCATATGAATGGTATGATACCCCTAATCTTCACTTTTTAAGTCTTTTGGATTTTAGAGATTACTGCAGGCTTAATAAAATTCAAATAGAAAAGACCTGCTATATAGGCGAGACTAAAGATGTGAAAATATTTCCCAATCTATTTGCTCACATAGGTGTCTTTCTGTTGGCTAAAGGTAAGTAAGAATAAGGCAGAACTATAAGGATGACAGGCAAGAAACTCGGGGTCAGGTCTTTACTTTTGATATTTCTTATCCATTTTTCAGTAATCTGCTTATTGTTAAGTAATGCATGCCGAGTTGTTCTGTTTGTCTTTCCTTATCTCATCTGTAAATAGCTCTGCAAGCTCAGGCCTGTT
>DAIQAO010000034.1:0-19425 GCA_036781645.1 Dissulfurispiraceae bacterium | reverse complement strand
AAATTATTATTAAATGATTTCAACAAATCAGAAGTAGCGCATATTTCATGGGGGGAAACAGGGAATTAAACTGGCGGGAGCGTGTGGGAATCGAACCCACCCTGCCCGTTCTTGCAGGCAACACCGGATTTGAAGTCCGGGAGAGACACCAGACCCCTATACACTCCCAAAAGTGATTTTAAGTGATTTTGAACCTTTTAAGCAACTTTGGGTTTCTTTCCCAAATTCTGTGATTGAACTAAAAAGCTTTATAAAATATAAAATCAACAAGTCATATAGGAAGGGTTTGATAAGGATTTTTATACGACACCTTATAAGAGAAATTTCAAGGAATTTTAACAAAAGATATTGCATTATCAAAGAATAAAGTAAGATTTAATCTTGCATGGTTCACAGGCTCACCATAACAAAAAAATTGTCATCCTGAGCTTGCCAAGGGGCGAGTTTATTAAAATAAGATTCGTCGATTATAAACATCCTGAAACAACCTTTTTTATTGCTAAATTTGGGTTCTTACTTTGCCTTTTCAGTCTTTGCTTTTAATCTCTCATTGAACTTTACCGCATTGACTATAAACCTTTCGTGTTTGCCTTCAGAAATCCTATCAATCCCATCGTCAGCCGATAACGAGAATAAGAGTTTTTTCCCTTCAATTGCATCCAATCTCACTGTAACTGTAACGGTCAAGCCAGGAGGTGTAGCAGCCTCATGACTTATATTAATGTGAATGCCAACAGTTTGTTCATTGGGCCAATCTATATAAGGATTGATAGCCTGAATGCAAGCCCACTCAAAAAGTCCTACCAAATATCCTGTAGCTAAAACATAGGGCATCACTTTGAATTCCGGAGCTTCTGGGTAAAGATGTGGGACGGTCTTATTTTCTGGCACTTTGAATCTAAATTCATAAGTTAATCCTGGTTGTAGAGTTTCTTTAGGCATAAAACCTCCAAATAAAAATTTTCAAAATTGTTTACATAGTTTTAATCATGTATATCAAATACTCAACATTACCCTTGCTGCCAAAAATAGGCGATTGTATAAAACCATATGTTTTAAGAGACAAACCTTCAATGCTCTGGCGGACATGCTCAACGGCTTTCAATCTTTTAGTCTCATCCTTCACTATGCCGCCTTTGTCAACCTCGCCTTTGCCAACTTCAAATTGTGGCTTAATAAGCGCGATAATTTCACCTCTTTTTTTGAGAAATTCTAAAATCTTTGGGACGACTTTTGTCAAAGAAATAAAAGACACATCAATCACTGCAACATCAATATCTTCAGGTATTTTATCCTTTTCCAAATATCGTATGTTTGTCCTTTCGATTACAATAACTCTTGGATCTATCCTTAGTTTCCAGGCGAGCTGACCATATCCTACATCTATGCAATATACTCTTTTGGCGCCGTGCTGAAGAAGACAGTCTGTAAACCCACCTGTTGAAGAGCCGATATCCATTGCGACCTTTCCATGAATATTAATTTGAAAGTTCTTAATGGCGGCTTCGAGCTTGATGCCCCCTCGGCTGACGTAAGGGATATCCTCTTTTTTTAATTCAATTATGGAATCATAACTTACTAAAGTTCCATGTTTTGTTATTGGGACACCATTGACAAACACACATCCCTCCATTATCATAGCTCTCGCTCTTTCACGACTACTAATCAGACCCTTTTCAACAAGAATCCTGTCTAATCTATTTTTTTGTGTGCCCATTTGGCATAGCAAAAGATGAGTTTTTTAAGATTCGCTCTTAATCTCAAAAATAAAATCTATCTCAAGGGGAGAGTTTAAAGGAAGGACATGGACTCCTATCGCTGTTCTCGTATGTCTGCCCGCTTCTCCAAAAATTTCAACAAGCAGTTCCGATGCCGCATTTAAGATTTTTGGCTGTTCCGAAAAATCCGGAGCTGACGCAATGTAGCCGTTTAGCCTGATACATCTCGCAATTCTATCGATATTTCCAAGATGTGCTTTTAGTATTGCTATAGCATTACAAACTGCCTGCCTCGCATCCTCCTGAGCCTCAGAAAGAGAAACGGTCTCACCAACCCTTCCTGTTCTGATTAGTCTACCTTCCCTTACAGGTAGCATCCCGCTTAAAAACAGGAGATTGCCTGATTGAACACAAGGCAAATATGCCCCCAGAGGAGCAGGCGCCTCTGATAAAACAATGCCTATTTCTTGAAGCCTCTTCTCAGGTGAAAACATGATTTCCCCCTTGTCTAACGATCTATATACTAAAGATAACCTACAAGATGCAGCAAATTATATATCAGGGTCTGTTTAATGTGAAAAATTTACAACCCTAAACTGTCTTGACTTCTACGATTCTGCCGTCAGACATCTCCATTATCCTATGGCATCTGCCTGAAAGTTGTGGATTATGAGTAACAATGATAAAGGTAATCCCTGTCCTTGAATTCATATCCATCATCAGTTTGAAAAGCTCTTCGCCTGTGGCGAGGTCAAGATTCCCCGTCGGCTCATCAGCAAGCACTACCCTTGGTTCCTGAATGAGCGCCCTTGCGACGGCAACCCTCTGCTGCTCCCCACCTGAAAGTTCACCTGGTTTATGGTCTCTTCTAAGGTAAATGCCGAGTTCATCAAGGAGTTTCTCAGCCCGTTCTTTTAAAGCTCCGTAATTCGTGTTTTTCTCCCTGTTCATAAAGACGAGCCCTGGCATCATAACATTCTCGAGGGCTGTGAAGTCAGGCATAAGATAATGAAACTGGAAAATGAAACCGATTTCCCTGTTTCTAAATAAGGCTAAATCACCGTTGTTAAGCGAAAAGGGGTCAACCCACTCGGAGAAATCCTGGGATTTGAATAAAACTGAACCGGTAGTAGGTTTGTCGAGGGTCCCGATTATATGCAATAGGGTGCTTTTGCCAGCCCCAGAAACTCCGACGATACCGACCATTTCGCCTTCGTAAAAGCAGGTATCTATGTCTTTCAGAACTTTGAGCTGCCCAGCTGGGGTGAGAAAGGTCTTATTGAGCGCCTTTACCCATATCAGTTCTCTCACTTCCTTCCTGCCGGCTCCTTAACATCTTCGGGGACTCGCTCTATTAGTCCTTTGACTTTTTTCTCGTATTGCAAAGCCCACTTCCTTAAGGAATCAGCCTCAACAGCCAACTTCTGTCCGACATCTTTTCCTATACTACCAAACTTTGAGCCGAGCCATCTAAAGCTGTCTCCTCCGCTGCTGATCGCAATAGCAAGGAAAATAATCGTCAGAATGACACCCAGAATAATCAAGTTTCTTATAAATTTCATCACTCATATCTCAACAATTCAACGGGTTGCAGTCTCGCTGCCTGATAAGACGGATAAATGGTAGAGATAAAGCTTATCAAAATCGCAGACACCGAAACTACAACAAAATCAAACAAACTCATTTTTACAGGTAGTTTACTGAGATAATAGACATCAGCAGGAAGCTTTATAATTTCATAGGAATCGATGATGCCCCCCAGTATATATCCTCCGATTACACCAAAAACAGTGCCGACCACACCAATTATCAATCCCTGCAGCATAAATATAAACATTATACCATTATTCGTTACCCCTATTGATTTAAGTATAGCAATTTCCTTCTGTTTATCCATAACATTCATCATCAGGGTGCTCACAATATTAAATGAAGCCACAAGGATAATCAAAGTGAGAATCACAAACATCGCAAACTTTTCGAGCTTAAGGGCTGAAAATAAATTCCGATTCATCTGCATCCAGTCCTTTGCGTAGAAAGGGAACATAAGCTTTCTGTTGACTGAATCTCTAACTTCCGTCGCCTTATAAATATCGTCAAGTCTGAGGGTTATGCCTGTTACATTGCCCCCCATGCCAAAAAACTCCTGTGCGGCTTTTAAATCTGTCAGGGCGAGATTGGAATCATACTCAAACATCCCTATCTCAAATATGCCGGCTACCCTGAAAGGTCTCGTCTTTGGCAGCATACCAAGGGGACCAATTTCACCCATAGGAGAAATTACATTCACGACATCTCCGGGGAGGACACCAAGGAAAAAAGACAGTTCTCTCCCCACAATAAGCCAAGGTAAATCGTGTTTTTTAGTAGCTTCCTCGATGCTTCCATTTTTTAAATATTTCAGTATATCCGTAGTCTTGGCTTCAGAAGCAGGCTCGATGCCTCTCATAAAAACACCATATGCCTTTTTCCCCGTGGAAATCATGACCTGCCCCATTACAAAAGGCGAAGAAGCTACTATGTGCGGTTCGCCCTTGAGCTTCTCGGATAAAGAGGCATGGTCTTCAATATTGCCATTATAATTCAGGACGACAACATGACTGGTAGCGCCAAGAATCTTTTTTTGTAAATCCTGCTGAAAGCCGCTCATGACTGACAGGACTACGAGCAAAGCCATGACCCCTACGGCAACTCCACAGATAGATATGAAGACGCTGAATGAGAGGCTTTTACGCTTCTTTTTAGACCTCAAGTATCGGAAGGCTATAAGAAATTGATATGGCAGATTCATTTATGACAAATCCGGTTTCAACTGAGGAAAAAGGATTACATCTCTTATAGATTGGGAATTTGTAAAAAGCATGACCAAACGGTCTATCCCAATGCCTTCTCCTGCGGCAGGGGGCATGCCGTATTCAAGAGCCCTCACGAAATCCTCGTCCATCCAATGGGCTTCCTCGTCTCCCTGCTTTTTAATCTCGACCTGCTTCAAAAAACGCTCCTGCTGGTCTATCGGATCATTCAGTTCAGAAAAGGCATTGGCTATTTCCCTTGCCGCAATAAAAAGCTCAAATCTCTCCACCAGGGCTGGATTTTCACGCTTTCTTTTGGCAAGGGGAGAAAGCTCGAGCGGGTAGTCTATTATGAAAACAGGTTGAATCAGCTCTGGCTCTACAACCTCTTTAAATATTTCATCAAGCACCTTACCCATGGAAGCCCCTTTGGGAATCTCGATGCCTTTTGTAAGTGCCCACTTAACGGCACTTTCATAATTCGATAAGGCTTCATCAGGCACGCCTTTTTCTTTCAGGGCGTCCAGCATCGTTAACCTTCGCCATGGAGGAGTGAGGTCTATTAACGCATCACCATAAGGTATTTTCAAAGACCCCAAAACCTTATTAGCTACATAGGAGAATAATTCCTCAGTAAATGCCATGAGAAAATTATAATCCCTGTATGCAATGTAAAACTCAAGCATAGTAAATTCGGGATTGTGGCGTGTTGATATACCCTCGTTTCTGAAGTTTTTGTTCAGTTCAAAAACCCGATCATAGCCTCCTACGAGGAGTCTCTTTAGGTATAATTCAGGTGCTATCCTCAAATATAAATCGAGGTCAAGGGCGTTGTGGTGAGTCAGAAAAGGTTTGGCTGCGGCTCCCCCTGGTATCTGATGCAGCATAGGAGTTTCGACTTCTATGAACTCGTTCAGCTCGAGAAAATCCCTTATCGCCTTTATTATGGCGCTTCTTTTAGCAAAAATCTCCTTTACCTGCGGATTTACAATTAAATCAACATACCTCTGCCTGTATCTTATTTCTATATCCCTTAATCCATGCCACTTCTCAGGAAGAGGCCTCAAAGATTTGCTCAATATAACAAGGTTGGCTGCTTCAATAGTCAACTCGCCCGTTTTTGTCTTGAAAAGTCTTCCCGATACGCCAATTATATCGCCTATGTCGAGTTTCTTTAAGAGTTGGAATTTATCCTTCAGGACATCCTTTTTAAAATATAACTGTATCCTGCCAGTGGCGTCCTGTATATGACAAAACGCAGCTTTGCCAAAATCCCTTAGTGCTATAATCCTCCCTGCAGACTTTGCGATGATAGAGATATCCTCAAGTTCTTCATGTGTTGAATTCCGAAAACGGGCTTGAAGCTCTGAAGCCTTGGAGTCGGGAATAAACTGCCCATCATAAGGTTCAATACCTGACTGTCGCAGTTCATCGAGTTTCTTAAGACGCTGTTCAATTAGGACATTTATATCTTCCATAAGTTTGAATTATACCATTTATATAGAGCGGTTTGGCAAATTCAAAAAACTGTTGATTTTATTTGATTAGAAATTAAGTCAATCAATATAAAATCACCGAATTTTTCCTAAATCGTAGAATCAAAAGCAATGGGCAAAAAGACAAAAGGCGTTGGAATTTGAGAACTATATTGAGTATTATAATGAAAGATTATTTAACTGAAGAGGCACATATGAAAATCATGATAAATAAGAGCATCTTGGCTTTAACACAAGGAGATATTACTAAACAGAAGACAGAGGCAATTGTGAATGCTGCAAATCAGACCCTGCGCGGCGGCGGTGGTGTTGATGGTGCTATTCATAGAGCGGGCGGACCTAAAATACTCGAAGAATGCCTTAAAATAGGCGGTTGCAGGACAGGGGACGCAGTTATTACATCAGGGGGCAATCTTGGGGCAAGATATGTAATACATACAGTAGGTCCAATTTATAAAGATGGCTTACAGGGCGAGGATAAACTGCTCGAGAGTGCTTACACGAGATGTCTCGAAATCAGCTCATTAAGGGGGATTAAAAGCGTCTCTTTCCCTTCTCTGAGCACAGGCGCTTTTGGTTATCCCTTAGAAGATGCCGCCAAGATTGCTTTAAGGACAGTTATTAAATATCTCAAAGAACATCCAGAGATTGAATTTGTGCAATTCGTCCTTTTTGGCGATAAAGCTTACAATGCTTATGCATCCGCATTAAATATGCTGGCGCAGGATAATCAGTAACTTATATATATGTTCAAATTCCTTCATACATCTGACATTCATCTCGATAGTCCTCTTAAGTTTTTTTTGAAGGATAGGGGGGTATCTCCACATTTCCCAACCAATGCAACTCGACAGGCTTTACAGAACATAGTTAATCTTGCAATAAGTGAGAAAGTTAACTTTATGCTCATCTCAGGCGACCTCTATGACGGCGACTGGAAAGACTTTAACACTGGTCTATTCCTGCAAAATGAGATGGTTAGGCTGCTGGAGCACAATATCAGGGTTTTTATAATTTCTGGCAACCACGATGCAGAAAACCAGATCACCCGAGACTTAAGGATGCCGCAAAATGTTCATAGGTTTTCTGCCTCTGAGCCGGAGACAAAGATTCTTGATGATATAGGTGTTGCGATACACGGTCAAGGATTTATTTCTCGTTCAGTTTATCAGGATTTGAGCGCTTCTTATCCCGACCCAGTTCTTTCTTGTTTTAACATTGGAATGCTCCACACAAGCCTAAACGGCAGGCAGGGGCATGAACCTTATGCTCCTTGCACTGTAGCTTCCCTTTTATCTAAGAAATATGATTATTGGGCTTTAGGACATGTGCATAACATGGAGATTGTGCACAAGAATCCTTTTATATAATCGGTTATAGCGAGGATAAGGACTTAGAAATTCAAACATAAGACTACTGAAATAATGTACTGGCGGGCAACTCTTGTTTTTTTAATTGTTGGTTATACAGTCAGGCTCCCTTTCTATTCCTCTGGATTTGTGAAGAGCCAGAATTTTTTAGGGGTCATCAGTGATGTGAGCATGGCTGCTACCGTAGGAAATTGTGTGATGTCAGTATGCGGTAGAAACAGGGCTGACATATATTCATCCATAAACCTTCGGGATACTGACAACTCTATATATGTCATCTTCGAGGCTATATCTTCAACTTCCTTTCTCAGGTCTTCAGAAAGCAAACATAAATAAGCCCCTGTAAGGGAAGTGTTGCCCATGAAAACAAATCTTTCCTGTGGAAGATCCGGGAGCATGCCCAATATTATAGCCCTCGGAACATTTATGTAATTGCCGAAACCTCCAGCTATATATATCTTTTTGATGGCATCAAGGGTAAAGCCGATTTCATTCAGCAGTGTCATAACCCCTGCATAAACTGCAGCCTTTGCCCTCAGAAGGTTTTCGATGTCAACCTCTGTAAGGACTATGTCCTTGTATTGTTTATCACTGCGGTAAAAGAGATATTCCAACCCTTCCTCGCCTTTTCTTATCCTGCTGGTCTTGCCTGGAACGAATTTACCTTTCTGGTCAATTAAACCACTGAGAAACATCTCTGATATAGCATCAATCATGCCGGAACCGCATATGCCCTGCGGGGTGACTTCCCCGATTACATTAATGAAAGGCTCATAAGTAGTAGGGTCGATTTTTACCGCTTCGATGGCTCCTGCTGTAGCCCTCATGCCGCATCTTATGCCGCTTCCTTCAAAACAAGGACCTGCCGAGCAGGCAGCAGTCACAATCCATTCGTTGTTACCTATTGCAATCTCTCCATTTGTCCCAATATCCATGAATAGTGCTATCTCTTGATTCTTATGCAATTTGGTGGCAAGTATCCCTGAAGCTATATCACCGCCAACATAACTTGCCACACAAGGCAGGGTATATATAGGCGCCTGCAGATTTATAGAAAGCCGCGCAGTGCGGGCTTTCCATGTTGGGAAATAGTTAAGAGGCGGGATATAGGGCTCTTCCCTGATTGGCGCCGGGTTTATTCCCCAGAATATATGTGTCATTGTGGTATTCCCTGCAATGGCAGCAGAATCTATCTCGCATCTTTCAATATCATGCCTTTGCATCAATGATTCAACAATCGTATTAATATCTGAGAGCACCGCTTCTCTCAGGTCATTCAGTCCAGACTCATCGGTTGCATGTATTATCCTCGTTATAACGTCATCGCCGTATCTCATCTGGGAATTGTAAGTGGAGCCTATATCAATTATCTCTCCATCCAGAAGATTTACAAGATAAACGACAACTGTCGTCGTCCCTATATCAACTGCTATGCCGAAACTCCTGCTGCAAGTCTCTGATGTGTTGATAAATAAAGCTTCAGCAGGGGCACCCTCCCTCGAAACATAGGCGAAACCCACTGTCCAATCAGCCTGCCTTAAATTTTTACTCATAGTGCTTACAAATCCATAAGGGAATCTAATGTTTTGCATCCCTTTTTCATGAAGGGCTCTTTTAAGTCTCTCGAGGTCGCTGATATTGTCGCTTATTGTCGGGGGAGGCAGTTCAAGAGAAAGCCTTTTTGTCAGGGGAGACAAAGGGACATTATAAGACTTCAGATATTCAACAAGACGTTTTGTTTTAGCTAAAGCAATTTTATCACCAATAACAAGCTGGGATTCCTTTGGTATCTCGATCAGGATATCGCCGCGGGGGAATGTCTGGCAGGCAAGGGATAGATTTAGCTCCCTTTCTTCGGTGGTCAGTTTTCCATAACTTTTGACCTTATAATCGCCCTGAATGATCTTAATCTTACATTTGCTGCATATTCCCTTGCCACCGCAGGGTGCAGTAACAAATATTCCAGACCTTTTCAGTGCTGTATATACGTCTTCGCCTTTTTGGAGGTTTATAACTTCATCTGATATTAATCTTAGTTCCATGCTTATCCCCGAAGGTTTTTTATACAATCAAAAAATTAGCTTTTTTCAATCAGTATCAACCGACAAGATAAGCAAATCTGTTTTTGAATTCCTGAGGGCTCATGTTTGAAACTTTGGCAAGCCTTTTGAGATTTTCACCGTCAAAGTCATCTCTTTCAAGCCTGAGCATATATTTTCTCCCCACCTCATATGTTTCTGATGAAGTGTCAACCTTCCGTATTTTCATCAAACCCGTCTCGTAATCTATCATCTCGACAAAAGGAATAGGCCTTAAAAACCCTTCATCAAAGACTATCATAGAGCCCGTTCCACCTTTAAGAAGGTATCTTACGGCGCCGTACCCGAGATTTCTCGTGTATTCAATATCAAATGGGATAGGGTCGGCGGCTCTTAATTCATATCCAATATTTTTGTCAACTATCGTAATGTTGATACCCATAGACTCGAGAGTGCCCTTTGCGAAGGTTTTAAGTATCCTTCCCAATTGTATCTCCGAAAGCCTTATTCTCCCTGTCTCGTCTTTAACGTAATCTTCATACTGAGCAAGTTCATCCAGGTCGAGCCTGTCGGCAATCCCTTCGGCAAGTATTGCGACGCCGTAGTCACGTTGCATAGAAAGCCTTTTTATTATTGAACCAACAAGGATGTCAGAGAGCTTCTTAAATGATATCTTTTGCTCCTTAAACTCTTCAGAAATAAGGGTTACAGTGGCGCCCGCCGCCTTGCCTATACCGAGCGCAAGGTAACCGGAAAGCCTACCCATTGTCATTATGAAATACCACCTACCTGTTGTCTTGGCGTCCTCCATAATATTGTTAACAATCTCAACACCCCAGTGCCGCGCTGTCTGATAGCCAAATGTAGGTGCGCCGCCCGGCAGGGGGATGTCATTGTCAATCGTCTTGGGAACATGAACAACATTGATTGAGCCTCTCGCCTCTTTTTCTATCTTGTTTGCAAGAAAGAGCGTTCCTTCACCGCCTATAGTTATGAGATATTTTACCCCGATAGCCTTGAGGGTGGACATAATAGTTTTAAACTTTTCCCTTATCCTTTCGGGTTTTTCCCGTGATGTTCTGAGTATAGAGCCTCCCTGAGAGTGAATCCTGGAGACCTCCGCTATTGTTAAAGGCACTGCACAGTTAGTATTTCCTTCACAAAGGCTTTTGAAGCCATCCATAATGCCGACAGCGTCTTTGCCTTCATTTATTGCCTCTATCGCCGCTGAACTAATAACGCCGTTTATACCGGGCGCAGGACCTCCACCCACAATTATTCCTACGATTTCCTTTTTCTTTTTTGCCATAATTATAGTAGCTCCAGTTTTGATATATTTATGTCTTTTTTAACAGCTACGGGCTTGACTGTCTTTTTGACAATTTCCTTTGTATTAACAACATTCAGTTTGTCAAAGAGAAGCTCAAATTTAGCCTCTAATTCCTTCATTATGGGGTCTTTCACCTTTGAGGGCAGTTCCCACCATTTCTTCTTTAAAGGACCGAATCCTTTTTTCCTTATTGAATATATGAACTGTTCATCCGTCTGGTTCTCTTTTTTCTCGTTAGCATATTTATCTTTTAAGAAGCTATAAACCTCCGACCTGAATTCATCAGGCAGATTATTGCTCTCGTAAATCATATTCTGAAAACCTGTAGCAAGATGCACCTCCGACGTTGTTGTCGCAGGAAACATATTAAATGCCTCTTCAGGTAGTGTAGATGCTCCGTGCTGAACGCATCCTGAAAGTCCAAATTCCTTTCTTGCAATTTCAGAAAGGGTCCTGAGGGTATCAAAGTCAATATTAGCCTTTGCTATAGTTCCATCTGGCAGAACAACGCCACCATGGGATGTTCCTGTCTGAATGCTCAATTTGCTCAAACCCTTTGCGCCTTTAAATGTTTCATTGAAGCCTTCAAGGTATGCTCGCGCCTCTTCGGGTGTGCTGTTTTTGCCTCCTATCTCGCCGATTTCTCCACCAATTGAGACATCAATGCCTTCCGGCTGCAATTGCCTGATATATTCAGCCAACAAAGCTGTATTGTAATAGTTAGGGAACTGCTGTTCTTTAATGGTAGCTTTTTCAAGGTCAACAAGTGTTGAGGCATCTATATCTATATTGTAAAATTCGGCATCAATAGCTTCAGAAATAAGCCCTTTTATATAATTGACTTCGGCATCTGGATTGCCGAGATAATGTCTTCTGACAAGCTGGAAATGGTCGCCCTGCAGAAAAACGGGGCAGTCAAACCCTTCTTTAATGGCAGCTGCAAGGATAACAGTAGTATATTCAAGGGGTCTCTGGTCGGTATAGCCGATTTCAGAACGGGCAATTTCAAATATAAGGGCACCGACATTTTTTTCGTTCGCCTTTCTGAAAATAGCACGCGCAAAATCATATGTTAGTCCCCTGATATTAATAGCAGGGACAGTAAAGCCCGGATATGACTTCCCCATCGCCTCATAAAGACCCTGAATGGATGAGGGAATGGCTCCGCATGCCTTTGCGATCTCCTTGATTAGCACTAAAAGAGATTTCTTCTTTTCCGTATCAGGTTCAAAAACGGCGTCATAGATCAACCCATCCATCATATCTTTGAGAGTTGTTTTGTCTTTTATCAAGACAGCGCCGTCTTTTATTTCTATAATATTCTTCAGCCCTGCTATAGCCATAACAACCTCCCTTAAAAATTTTTAAATATTATAGCAAATTCAAATATATTTGACATTATAATTTATGAAAACAAATAATAATATTATGATTCTCAAATTTAATTCCTTTGGACAATACCTGAAGAAACGCTTCAATACAACTGTTTACAAGGTTAATGTAGATGCAGGATTCACATGCCCCAACAGGGATGGGACCCTTGATGTCACAGGCTGCATATATTGCAACAATAACAGTTTCAGGCCAGCCGAATGCAAACCCCAGCTCTCAATAAGGGCTCAGATTAGAAAGGGGATGAATTATTTATCTCTTAGATACGGCGCAAGAAAATTTCTCGTATATTTTCAGCCTTTCACAAATACATACGCACCTGTATCAGAGCTTGAGAGTCTTTATGCAGAAGCACTTTCCCATCCTGCCGTTATTGGATTGGCAATAGGCACAAGACCAGATTGTGTAGATGATGAAAAGATATCACTGATGCAATCCTTTGCAAGGGACCATTTCATATTAGTCGAGTACGGTTTGCAGTCTATTTATGACAAAACCCTGCAATACATTCACAGAGGGCATAATTATCAAACATTTCTGGACGCTGTGAATCTCACTACCGGAAAAGGCATACACATAGGAGCCCATATAATCGTCGGCTTTCCAACGGAAACAAAGGAAGAAATGCTTTCTTACGCCACAGAACTCTCAAGACTTCCCATAGAGTTTATTAAAATACACCAGTTGCAGGTTGTAAAAGATACGCTTTTGGCTCGCTATTATCAAGAACAACCTTTTCATTTGTTCTCCTACGATGAATATCTGGATTTTGTAGTTGACTTTATTGAACACCTTTCGCCGGAAATCACCATACAAAGATTTTTTGCGACAGCGCCCAAGGACATTCTTATCGCCCCAGAGTGGGGCAGATCAAGACACCAGCTTATGAACGATATACAAAAGAGGTTTACCGAAAGAAATGCTTTGCAGGGTTCTAAGTGCTTATGTTATAGGAATTGATGCACATTTGATTGAAGTTGAGGTTGATATTTCAGGCAGGGGGCTACCCCATTTCTCAATGGTTGGGTTGCCTGACGCAGCGGTAAAAGAAAGCAAGGACAGAATAAAAGCAGCCCTTAAAAATATAGGCTTTCAATTTCCCCTCAAGCAGATAACCGTAAACCTTGCCCCTGCGGACATCAAAAAAGAAGGCTCCTCTTTTGACCTCCCCATAGCATTGGGAATCATATCGGCTGAAGGGATCGTCTCTCAAGAGAATCTCGGCGATTACATTATTGTAGGAGAACTCTCTCTTGATGGCAGGGTGAAACCAATAAGAGGCGCCCTACCTATCGCAGTAGAGGCAAAGAGATTGAGTTCTAAAGGCATTATCCTGCCAAAGGAGAACGCCTCTGAGGCAGCAGTTGTCAAAGGCGTCAATGTTTATGGCTTTAATAGCCTTCCAGAGATAATAGAATTTTTAAGTCAATTAACTCCTAAAGAACCATACACAATTCAGATTGAAGAAGTGATGTCGGCATGTTCTATATACGAAGATGATTTCTCAGATGTAAAAGGACAGGAACACGCTAAAAGGGCCCTTGAAGTTGCTGCTGCTGGTTCTCATAACGTCCTGATGATTGGTCCACCTGGCGGCGGCAAAACAATGCTCGCCAAAAGACTTCCTACTATTTTGCCTCCGATGACATTTGATGAGGCTCTTGAGACTACCAAAATACACAGCGTTGCTGGACAGCTTAAAGATGGACAGTCTTTGCTTGCTACAAGACCATTTAGGTCTCCGCATCATACAATATCTGATATAGCTTTAATAGGCGGCGGACAAATGCCAAGACCTGGTGAGGTCTCCTTAGCACATCACGGGATACTTTTTCTTGATGAACTTCCAGAATTTAAAAGGAATGTCCTTGAGGTTTTGAGACAGCCTCTTGAAAACGGAGTGGTTACAGTATCAAGGGCGGTAGCCACAGTTACTTACCCTGCCCAATTCGTTTTAATCAGCGCATTAAACCCCTGTCCTTGCGGTTTCTTTGGAGATACACGACATCAATGCTCATGCACTCCTGGCATGATAACCCGCTATAGGTCAAGGGTTTCAGGACCCCTTCTCGACAGAATTGATATTCACATTGACGTCCCGGCAGTTCCTTATAAGGAGTTGTCTAATGAATATTCAGGCGAAAAATCCGAGGCAATCAGGAAAAGGGTTATAGAGGCGCGGGAGATTCAGTTGAGCAGGTTCAAAGAGGACAAAATTTATGCCAACGGCCAGATGAAGACAAGACACATAAAGAAGTATTGCAAACTATCCGAAGACGCACACAGTCTCCTTGATACCGCTATGCAAAGGCTGGGCTTGAGCGCAAGGGCTTATTCAAGGATACTGAAGGTCTCAAGAACTATAGCAGACTTGGACAATTCTGAAAATATCAAAGGTCACCACATCGCCGAGGCGATTCAGTACAGAACGCTCGACAGGAGGGAATTTTAAAATTGCCCTGCTATGATGCCTGTCTAAAATAAATTTTTAGATACTTGCAATCAGAGGGATACGATGCGATTTCTTTGCCAAAGAAATTGTGTCATATCCGTGCTTGAATATTATTTTAGCCTCCTGTGAATTTCGACAAAATATCGGCAATGTCTTCAGACAAGGTTATGTTTAATCTTTCTGTATTCATATACACCTTATCCTGTGTAATAATGCATAATGCTATGCTTCTGAAATGCGAAATAAACCAATATAAAAATAAAGGCAAAAGATGCTTAGATGGGTCAGGCTTGCAGTTGTGCCTTTGGTCTTTCTCTCGCCATTTTCAATACCTTTCTCTCAGCACACATTTCACCGATACTTGCCAGCCGTGATAGAACAGAGACATCTCCTTTTAATATCCCCTGCAAATCCATCGTATTATTCCCTCCATGAATTACAAAAAATGACAATCTAACAATCCGACAATAATTGATTAAAGCTTGCGAAAAAATGCTCAGATGAGGAAAATTTTGCGATGTGTATTCAGCTCCTGATTGGAGTCTGTTTATAAATTTCTAATTATCATGGTTCGACAGGCTCTATTATTACGATCAAAATACATCATCCTGAGCTTGTCGAAGGATGATAATATGCTTAATTTTAAATAAAACTCTAAATAGACAAAATGCCCCATGTTATGTTATATTTACCATATGCTGTATGGCGAGAAAAAAATAAGCGAGTCAACTCTTGAGGTTTGGGAAAATCCTTATCCTGAAAAGGATTATGAAGTAAATATAACTTTTTCGGAGTTTACGTGCCTATGCCCGCGGTCAGGCTACCCCGATTTTGCAACGATAAGGCTAACCTATGTCCCCGACAAAACAATTATAGAATTGAAATCTCTAAAACTCTTTCTCAATTCATTCAGAGATATAAGCATATCTCATGAAGAGGTAACAAACAGGATATACGAGGTGCTTGAAGGCATACTTAAGCCAAGATTTATTGAAGTAATCGGCGACTTCAACCCGAGGGGCAATGTAAAGACGATCATCAAGGCTTCATCAGGGAAGATTTAGCCCTCGCTATAAAATCCCTCAACTTCACAAGGTCTTTCTTGCCTTTGTATTTCTCCACCCCGCTGCTTACATCAACAGCATAAGGTCTAACCCACTTGATTGCACGTTCGATATTGTCAGGATTCAGTCCCCCTGAAAGTATAACCTGTCCATACCTCTTTGCCTCAACGGCGATGTCCCAGTTGAAGGTCAGTCCAGTACCCCCGTATGCGTCAGGCGAATAGGTATCCAGAAGAATAGCCGATGTTCTGTATTTTTCAAGAGGTTTGAGGTCTGTAAGTTGTATCACCCTGAACGCCTTTATCACCCTATGCCATATTTTGCATGCTTCAGGCATTTCATCTCCATGCAGCTGAAGTATATTGATGCCGGCAAACTCCATTATATTCCTGATGACTGTCGGCTCCTCATTAACAAAAACCCCCACAGTTGTGATAAAAGGGGGTAAATATCCGATTATTTCCTTTGCCTTTTCAGGTTCAATATATCTCGGGCTGTTTTTATAAAAAATGAAGCCTAGCGCATCAGCCCCATAGTTAGCTGCGGTGAGAGCGTCCTCAAAATTTGTTATCCCGCATATCTTGACTTTCAAGGCCACACCTTCTTACGCCGGAACAGAAAGATTCTCAGTGCAAATCATGGAGTTGGCATTATTTCGGGACAGAATTGATAATCCGCTCAATCCTTGATTTAGGAGGTTCTCCAAACGCCTTTATTAACTCCTCTTTGCTGAACCTTTCCTGTAAAATTCTAAAAATATCTGTCCTGTCCTTCCAGCAACCAATAATATTTTTGCATGGAAGACCATCATTCATATGCAAGCAATATGAAATCTCAATTAGTCCAAGCTGCTGACAGTAAATAATCATTTTATTGCGGCTTTGGATATTTCTCAAGACCCTTGAGCAGATTCTGAATCTCCTCATCAGGCAGGACAGTATCTTCAAGTTTGCCAGACAAATAAGCATCATAAGCAGCAAGATCTATGATGCCGTGACCGCTCCAATTAAAGAGTATTACCTTTTCCTTGCCTTCTTCCTTTGCCCTTTTTGCCTCCTCTATAACACAGGCTATTGCATGATTAGTTTCTGGTGCGGGGATAAAGCCTTCAGTTTTTGCAAAGGTAACTCCTGCAGAAAATGTCTCAAGCTGATTGTATGCCCTTGCCTCGATGATTTTGTCAAAAAGGAGCCTGCTTACGATTGGAGCCATTCCGTGATATCTCAGCCCACCGGCATGAATGGGGGCAGGGACAAAGGCATGCCCTAAGGAGTGCATGGGCAAAAGTGGTGTTGTCTCAGCAGTATCCCCAAAGTCATAGATATATGGACCTTTGGTCAAGGTCGGGCAGGAGGCTGGTTCAGCTGCAATAACCGTTATGTTTTTTCCATAAATTTTATCCCTTACAAAAGGCATTGCAAGACCTGAAAAATTGCTGCCACCGCCTGCACACCCTACAATAATATCAGGGTAAACCCCTATGTGTGCGAGCTGTTTCTGCGCCTCGAGTCCTATAATAGTTTGGTGAAGTATTACATGATTTAGAACGCTTCCTAAAGAGTATCTCGTATCTTTAGATGTCACTGCGTCTTCAATTGCCTCGCTTATAGATATTCCGAGACTGCCGGGATGTTCCGGGTTTTGTGCAAGAAACTTCCTGCCTGCATTGGTATCAGGGCTTGGACTTGGAACACACTTTGCGCCCCAGGTTTCCATAAGAATCTTTCTGTAAGGCTTTTGATTATAGCTGATTCTAACCATATAGACCTTGCATTGCAAGCCGAACTGGTTGCAGGCAAAGGAAAGGGCGCTTCCCCATTGCCCAGCGCCTGTTTCAGTAGCTATCCGCTTTATGCCAAATACTTTATTATAGTAAGCCTGAGCAATAGCCGTATTGGGTTTATGGCTGCCGGCTGGACTAACGCCTTCATTCTTAAAATAAATGCGTGCCGGGGTATCAAGAAATTTTTCTAAACTATATGCCCTGTGCAGAGGGGTAGGCCTCCAGATTAGAAGTTTTTCGAGAACCTCATCAGGTATGTCTATCCATCTCTCCTGACTAACCTCCTGTTCAATCAGGTTCATCGGGAATACAGGAGCGAGCATATCCGGAGTAATCGGCTGCCCTGTCGCAGGATTCAGCGGCGGCGGAATAGGGTTTGGCAGGTCGGCTTGAATATTGTACCATTGACGAGGTATTTCACTATCAGGAAGAACTATTTTTTTCTTAAACATGTTTCCTCCAAAAATATTTGGTTTAAAATTCAGGTATTATAAAAAAAGTGACATTAAAAAATATATGATTTCATGAAGTCCCAAAAATGAATATAGACTTTTCCTAACAACGGTAAATAGCTTTCACTCATTACAGAAAGACATCCTTGCATTACTCTGAAGTCGTCATTACACCCTGTAATAGTTGGCGGGTCTTTTGTGATGGCGCAAGCCGCACAAATCCAATCCTCTAAAAAATCTATTTTCTTTATCTCTTGTTAAGGAAAGTGCAATAGGAGTTCAGATGCCCGATGGAATTGGATAGGGCTTAATCAGCTCTTTAAAATCCCTTAAAACAGGGAAATCATTTTGGGGAACATCAGCCTTTTTTGAATTCGCCCTCGTTTTGAGCAGAAGGTATTTTATCCCGAAGTTTCTTGCGGTTTGTAATATCTCCCGGGAGTCGTCTATAAACAGGGTTTTTTCTTTGTCAAATTGTATTATTTTTTCTATTTCCCTCCAGAATTGAAGCAACTCCTTAGGATAGCCTATCTCAAATGAAGTAATGCATCTGTCAAAATATTGCCCTATATTCGTCTTTTTGAGCTTGATATCCAACACCTTATAATGGGCGTTGGTGACGAGATAGACCTCTTTTTTCTCAGCCTTTAGCATCTTGAGAAAGTCCTCCACATGGGGATGCACCTCTATGAGATGCTTTATCTGTTCTTTGAGTGCAGGTATATCCAGATCTAAATCAGCCGACCAGAAGTCTATATCTGTCCAGTTCAAAGTCCTTTCATGAGCTTTATATCTTTTAAACAATTCCTCTTTCGCCTTGCCGAAAGTGATATTGTGCTTGTCCGCATATTTTTCAGGGACAAGATGCTCCCAGAAAAAATCGTCAAAATACTTATCGAGCAGAGTGCCGTCCATATCCAGCAAAACCCATTTAACTTCGTGAAGCAGCACCATCAATCATCCTCACCATACCATTTTAAGTTGAGATAATCAACAGTCCTATCGTAGATAAAGTTTAGTATTTCTCTGTGTTCTCTGAATATTTCTTCTATAAATTCGATATCGAGTTCTCCTTCAATATCAAGCTCATAGGTATATGACAACTCATATTCCTGCATTGTTTTAAGTGGGGAAAATGTCTTTTTGATTATCAGGATTGGCTCGATATCAGGATACTCCTCTTTCAGATCACTCACTAACCCTTCTATATCTGGGTACCCTGTTAAAGATGGGAAATCTATGTTGAAAATTAAATCAGTAGTTGTATGGTAATCGGGGTCAGTCTCGAACAACTCTTCTTCGTATAAACTCATTTCCGTTTGAGAGACATCATAGTTAAAAATGGCGTTAGAACGGTAAAGATGGGCATAATCCCTTCCGGTAAATGTAAAAAAAAGCCTGCTTTCTTTTTCCAGGGTAAATTGCTCTATAAAAACCTCTAAGTTTTGAAAGTCAAGATATTTCTTGGCAGACTCCGTGAGCTTCATTTGCAATTCTTCAAACCTTGTCACTTTCCCTCCAGTTGATTAAAATATTA
>DAIQAO010000033.1:0-20348 GCA_036781645.1 Dissulfurispiraceae bacterium | reverse complement strand
ATGAATGTTTATTTTTCAATAACTTATGAAATTAAACTGATAAAGTCAGGAAAAAACAGTGAAAACCGCTAATTTGACAATGGGAATGGATTTGAGAGGCTTTCACCATCACAAAAGACTCATCAAGATGGTGAGGCGTGATGGTGACCGCGAAGGAAGGCAAGGACGCCTTCCGAAAATGAGCGAGAAGCTATTCCCATTGTCATGAAAAATCCTATCGCTGATTTTGGGACATAAATAAAATTTAGCGATAAGAAGACGAAGCCTCGATTTTAGCTTCAACTGGGCAAACATAAACATTTAATTTTAATGTTCCACGTGGAACATTAAAAAAGGGGCTAATTTCTGCCCCTTTCATAATCAGTAACTAAAAAAATATAAATGTATAAATTAATCAGTAAAAGTTGGTCTGGGGTATAGTCCGGCAGCAGTAACGATTTCTTTTATTGCTGTTTCCCATTCAATTGCCTGGATGTGAACGCCTTTGACGCCTGGTATTTCGAGAATCTGATGTATTAACTCAACTGTAATCTTAATGCCTTCAGCCTCCTGCATCTCCTTTGATTTTTTCTTGTCATCGCCGGCTGCATCCTTAACCTTCTTCAATCTCTCAAGCATTGATTTAGGAACGGTAACACCAGCAACCGAGGAGTCCATATATTTAAGCATCATAAAGTTCCTGGGGACTATTATGCCGCCTAATATGGCAACCTTTTCATGAAGTCCGAGGTTCCTGGCCTTTTCCATTTGGGCTTTAAAAATCTCGACATCATAAATGCCCTGCGTCTGAATGAAATCAGCGCCTGCATTAACCTTCTTCATGAGGTTCAGGGGTCTGAAATCTATCGGGTCTCCACCAGGAGTCCATGTAGCGCCGATGAAGAATTTCGGAGGCACCTGTAACTTATCACCTCCCTGTTGCATTCCTTCATCCCTCATCTTTTTAAGAATGCCGATCAACTGGATTGTGTCAACGTCATAAACATTTTTTGCCCCTGGATGTCCTTTTAGCCTTCCTGCCGCGCTGAATTTCTGATGATCCCCTGCAATGCACAGGCAATTTTTAATGCCCAAAGCCGCGGCGCCCAATAAATCTGCCTGCATAGCGATTCTGTTTCTATCCCTGCAAGTCATCTGCATGACTGGCTCAAGACCTTCTCTTAATGCAAGAACGGCGCCGGCAATACTTGAAATTCTAACAACCGCTGTTTGGCAATCTGTGATGTTGGCAGCATCACAATAGCCTTTAAGAATATGCGCCTTTTCAATAACCTCGTGAGGGTCGGCGCTCATAGGCGGGCCTAACTCAGCAGTTACCGCAGGCTTCCCGCTTAAGATTACTCGTTCAAGATTGCTACCACTTTTCATATTTTTATCTCCTCCCGCCTTTATGCTTTTTTCTCTTCTTTTTCTTCAAAATCCTGTAAGTGTTCCAGCACTACCCTTCGAGGTCCGCCGTGGAAGGATGTTGACCAATCTCTTGGGGGTTGAATCTCAAGGAGAGCCTCAAGATTGCCAAGCTGCTTCATCCTTTCTACTATCAAATACCATCCACAGTCAACTTCCTGGCTAATCTCGCATTTGCCTCTGTCAGTGCCGCCGCAGGGACCATTCATCAGTGATTTAGTGCAGCGTGCAATCGGGCAGATACCGCCAGTGAGATGGAGAATACAGTTGCCGCAGCCGGCGCAGAGTTCTATAAACTCGCCTGGTTTGGGGACAGCGCCATAGAAGGTGGTATTAATGCCGGGATAGACAGGAATATTCCCGATTCTCTGGGCAAGGAAATTGACTCCAACGCCGCAAGCAGTTGAGAGAACTAGGTCATATGTCCTTACCTCATCCATTAAAGGGTCAAAATATTCCGGCTCACAGTGTCTCATTACAGCTGCATGACCTACCTTCATATCAACCCCTTCCTGCGACGCCTTCATCCTTATCATGGACGCGAGTATCTCAGCTTCTTTCTCGCCACCTGCATGACAAATTGCGACACAGGTGTTACATCCATAAACAAGAACTTTTTTAAAGTTCTTGACCATATTCCAGACTTCCTCAAAAGGCTTTTGTTTAGCTACTATCATCTCTTTATCTCTCCTTATTTACCATTTTGCTTGCAGACAGCAAACCATATGGGAGAAGGTCCGAGTTTACGAATCCTTTCGGTAAACTCAGTGCATATCTCAGCCCATCTCCCACCCATAGCTGCTGATAGATTAAACATCTCTACGCGCTCGGGATTGATTCCTACATTGGGCAACAGTTTCTTAAGATATTTTACCCTTTTTGCTGCAAATGTATTACCTTCCAGGTAATGACATTGACCCTGGAGTCAACCAGCCACGAAGACACCATCTACCCCTCTCTCAAAGGCGTGAAGGACATGAATGTAATCGAGCTTGCCGGTGCAAGGAATCCGAACTACCTTGACATTAGTCGGATAGGAAAGGCGCATTACACCAGCCAGATCTGCTGCTGCAAAGGCACAATAATGACAGGCTATCGCCAGCACATTCGGTTCCCAGCCAGGCGGAATTTCGTGAGGCTTCTCTATCGGGGGAGCCTCTTTTTGAACACCTGCTTCCGCAACTTTTGACATAACTGACATTCCCTCCTAAAAGTTCTTCTATATTTAATGAACGTTATCTCATTTTTCTGCTATAACAGGCTCACATTCAGTCGCCTGGTCTATCATGGCAAGTATCTGGTCGTCACGGAAATTATTCACCTGAAAAGCCTTCGCGGGACAAATTGCGGCGCATATACCGCAGCCATGACACTTAATCTCATTATGAGAAATCCTGCCATTTTCATCAATAAACGGTGAATCAAATGGGCAGACCCTCATGCAGGTTAGACAGGACATGCAATTCTCTCTCCTGTGTTTTGCTATGATGCCTGAAACTGAAAGCTGTTTGTGGGAAAGAACAACCCCTGCACGTCCGGCAGCTGCGAGCGCCTGGCTTATAGTCTCATCAAGGTTCTTAGGCGCATGGGCAAGTCCAGCCACAAAAATGCCTTCGCTCGGGAAGTCAACTGGACGAAGCTTAACATGTGCCTCGAGGAAATAGCCGTCTTGATTGCGGGTGACCTTATACATACCACTAACCTTCTCAGTCGTTGGATGAGGCCTGAGACCTGTGGACAACACAAGGTATTTAGCATCAATTACCATCTCCTTATTCAAGAGGTAGTCCCAGACCTTTATGACGAATTTATTATCAGCGGCTTCCACAGCAGGTTTTTTATCAACCTCATACCTTATGAAAAGGACACCGAGGTCGCGAGCCTTTTTGTAAAAGTCTTCTCTCAAGCCGTAAGTCCTGATGTCTCGGTAGAGAATTATAACCTGAGCCTTTGGATTTTTCTCCTTTATGGCAATAGCATTTTTAATGGCATCCTGGCAGCATACCCTTGAGCAATATTGAAATGGCTCTTCACGCGAGCCTACGCATTGGATCATGACATAGGTGTCGCCAGCTTTCGGTGTTTCGCCAGAAGCAAGCATCTTTTCCAGTTCTCTCTGGGTTATGACATTCTCGTTTTCCTGATAGAAATATTCGGTAGGTGTATATTCAACACCGCCGGTTGCCAGAATTATAGCCCCATGCTCAAAACTGGAACCGTCTGTTAAGGTAGTAACGAAGTTTCCAACAAAACCATCTGTTTTCTTAACCTCAACTCCTGTATGCACTGTAACATTTGGATGGGATTTTACCTGGTTGATTTTTGTTTTGAGGAAGTCCTGAACATCATCTCCCTCCAATGTCTTGTAAAGATTTTTTGCGAGGCCTCCCAATTCAGCTTCTCTTTCTATCAAGTGAACCTTGAAACCCTGATCAGCAAGGGAAAGGGCTGCTGTCATGCCGGCAATACCCCCACCTAATACCATACCGACAGGCGTTACATTTACAGTCTCAGTCTTTAGAGGTTCGAGAAGCCTTGCCTTGGCAATAGCCATTTTAGCAATTTTTATAGCCTTTTTAGTTGCCTGTTCCCTGTTGCCCATATGGCACCATGAACATTGCTCTCTGATGTCAGCGAGATCAAAAAGATATTTATTCAAACCAGCCTCACGGATAGTTTCCTGAAAGAGGGGTTCATGAGTTCTGGGCGTGCAGGAGGCGACCACTATCCTGTTAAGATTGTTGTCCTTGATAAGTTGTTTGATCATTTCCTGGCTGTCCTGGGAACATGCATAGAGGGTGTTAGTGGCATAAACAACATTGGGAAGGTCTTTAACTGCCTGAACAACGCTGTCTATATCAACAGTAGCAGCTATGTTAATGCCGCAGTGGCAGACAAAAACGCCGATCCTTGGTTCTTGGCCAAGCACATCTAATTCTGGTGGAAGCTGTCTTGTAACTGTTTCTGTCCACCTTGCATCACCCAAAAGGGACATTGCTTCGCCGGCTACTGCGCTTCCCTGCATAACAGTCTCGGGAATATCTTTAGGCGCCTGGTATGTTCCTGTAACATAAATACCCTTTTGCGAAGTCTGGACAGGATTGAATGTTGTTGTTTTCGCAAAATTGTATTGATTGGGTTCAATCCCGAAAATTTTAGCAAATTCTGGGGCGTCCTTATATGGCTCAAGACCAATCGAAAGGACTGCCATATCAAAAATCTCGTCAACAAGCGTGCCGTCTTCAAGGGCATACCTCAAAATAAGGTTTCCTGTTTCAGCGTCTTCTCTAATAGCGGATATCATAGCCCTTTGATAACGGACACCGTAGTCATTTTTTGCCCTCTCTACATATTTATCAAAGTCCTTTCCATAAGCCCTCATCTCCATGAAGAAAATTGTAGGCTCGATATGGGCATCATGTTCCTTTGCGATAATAGCCTGTTTGGTAGCATACATACAGCATACGGAGGAGCACCATGGGTTTGCATTGTGCGAGTCACGGGAGCCCACGCATTGAATCCATGCAACCTTAGTGGGATGCCTTCCATCAGAAGGTCTCTTTATCTCACCTTTGAAAGGGCCTGAGGCGGAGAGCACCCTCTCAAATTGTATGGAAGAAAGGACATTTTTCCATCTGCCGAGCCCCAATTCACCCCTTACTTTGGCATCGTAGCGGTCAAGGCCTGGACAGAGTATTATGGCTCCGACCTTGAGTTCAACCTCGCTGCCTTTATCCTCAAAATTAATTGCATTTGCCTTACAAGCCTTTTCACAGTTTTTACATTTGCCTTTTATTAAATATATGCAATTTGCTGGATCTATAACCCTTGTGTTTGGGACTGCCTGAGGAAACATGGAATAAATTGCCTTGCGGGGTCCAAGCTGCTGCTCGAATTCGCTTGGGACTTTTTTGGGGCATTTAGCCTCGCAATCACCGCAGCCTGTGCATTTATTGGGGTCAACATATCTCGGAAAGTGTTTTACCTTAACAGTGAAGTCGCCGGGTTTCCCCTGGACAGATACAACCTCTGAGAGGGAATGAATGTCTATGTTGAGATGGCGGCCTACCTCAACCATTTTGGGGGATATCATACACATAGAGCAGTCGCCGGTCGGGAATGTTTTATCGAGCATGACCATGATGCCGCCGATGGAGGAGTCCCTCTGAACCATATGAACCTTATAACCACCGTCAGCAAGGTCTAAAGCTGCCTGCATACCGCCTATGCCGCCGCCTACTATTAGAACGGAACCTCTTTTATTGTTATCAGTCTTTGTACTCATACCTGTTTAATCTCCTTTAAAAGTCCTTCTGCGTCAATAAGATGCCTGTCAATCTGGAGTTCACGACCGCTTATGCCGAGGGCTAAACCAAGAAGCTCGGTGATAAAATAAACAGGCAGCCTCTGCTGAATTCCATATTTTTCTCTCACCTTATCTTGATAGGCATCGAGATTCAATTGGCACATAGGACAGGTTGTTACTAAACAATTAGCGCCTCGGGCTATGGCGTCCTTCATAATTTTAGACATTAGCCGAAGAGCCACATCTGTATCATTAACTGTAGCTGATGCCCCGCAGCAATCAGTCTTATAATTCCAATCTACGGGTTTTGCGCCGATTTTTTCGCAGATAATATCCATGCCCTGAGGGTTTTCAACATTATCAGGAACTTCAACATCATAAGGGAAGCGTGTGAGCAGGCAGCCGTAATAACAGGCAGGTTTAAAACCATCGAGCTTGTTCTTTAACTTTTCTGGAAAATCTTGTGCGTTGACCCTTCGGAGAATCAGCTCAAGAATGCTTAATATTTTTACTCTTCCCGATACCTTCTTGGTGAGTTCAGCATTAATAGAGTCCCTCAAATCCTGGTTGTCTGCCAATACCTTCTGTGATACCAGCGTTCTGCTGTAACATGATGAACAGGGAACGAGAAGTTCATCGAGTCCACTGGCATCAGCGATTCCAATGTTGCGGGCTGGCAGTGCAATCGACAGGAAAGCGTCGGTTTTACAAGCCGAAGTAGCGCCGCAGCAATTCCAATCCTCGATTTCTACAAGGTCAATACCAAGGTGTTTGAAGACCTTCTTGGTCTGAACATCGTAGAAAGCCGAAGATGCGTGTAAAGAACATCCTGGATAATACCCAATTTTCATAAAATTACCTCTGTATATAAGTATTTCAACGGTTATTTAAAGATTTTGTAGAAACCCTCTTAAATGCCCGCATCAGCTTAAAGGTCCTTACCAGCGCAGTTTAATAGGGAAAACTGCCCATTCAATTTCTTTACTTGAATACATCAGATTTCTTTGTAAGATTTCTTATCTCGGAGATATTTTTTACCTTTTCAGAACCGAGATGAACCCTCTTTTTCTTATACAACGCCATTCCAAGCTTTGCCTGCCCTTTCATTTCAGCGATGATTGCTGACCATCCACCACCTTTCTTAAGCTCATGCTGGGCATTTTTCTTTCCAAAGTCCATCATGAAATCCATCTCGCTAAGTCTGCCGTTTTTGACCGCTGATTTGATAAATGCCTCGTGGAAAGCCGCAACTTTAGGGCTCAAAGGTTCAAGATGGGCTTTCTTGGAAAGCTGTTTTAACGTCTCTGTAATGCGTGCGGTTTGAATATTATTGGGACATCTCTCTCCGCAGGTATAACATGCGACACATTTCCAGACTAAAAGATTGTTCAGGGATTCTTCCTTCTGACCCATAACTATCATCCGTATCAGTCTGTCAGGCGTAACACCCGCCTCCTCGCTCACAGGGCAGCCTGCTGCACATCGACGACATTGATAGCACGCCAGCAGGTTCTGTCCTGATTTTTCCATGATATCCTGAAGTATTGGTTGTGAAAATTCAGGTTCAAACTTAACCGTTCCCGATGACATATAAGGACTCCTCAAATATTTATTTAAGCGTTTATACAGAATCTACAATTAAAGAATATATAGACAGTCTTTAATGACAAAATAAAAAAAACCAATTTATTATAAACAACAATTATTTATAAAAGTCAAGGAATTTAAAGGTGGCGTTTATCCATTGACTTTTCAAGATAAAATTGGCAATATTATATCTGCTCTTAATTTAGAATTACTTAATTAATGTAATGCCCGTTCAAAGCATTGATTAATATTTTTTCTAGTTGGCATACAAAAACAACAATCTTAGAAGCTTGAACTCAGCGATTCAGGGTATTACTGTATTATTATGCTGAAAAAATATATCACCTATGCATTAATATTATTAATTGTGTCATTAAACTTCCCTTTAGGGGAGCCAGAACATAAATTTTTAAAGGAGAAGTAGAGATGGGCAAGTATGAACAAGTCTTTAAAAAAAGCATTGAAGACCCCAACGGCTTTTGGGGCGAGGCTGCCGAGGCAATAACATGGTATAAAAAATGGGATAAGGTACTGGACGATTCAAATGTGCCTTTTTACCGTTGGTTCACAGGCGGTGAGCTAAACACATGCTACAATGCGCTCGACCGTCATGTGGAAAACGGCAAAGGAAATCAAACTGCTGTAATATGGGACAGTCCTGTTACAAACCAGATACAAAAATATACCTACAAAGAAATGACCGATAAGGTTGCCAAATTTGCAGGAGCATTAAGGTCTCTTGGAGTTAATAAAGGAGACACTGTCATTATTTACATGTCCATGGTTCCTGAAGCGCTTGTAGCTATGCTCGCATGTGCAAGGCTGGGTGCCATTCACTCTGTCGTTTTTGGTGGTTTTGCCCCCAACGAGCTTGCTGTCAGAATCGATGATGCTAAACCGAAAGTTATAGTAGCAAGCTCCTGCGGAATAGAAGTAAAGAAGGTTATAGAATATGTCCCGATGCTTAATAAGGCTATTGAATTGGCTTCTCATAAACCAGAAAAGTGTGTAATTTTTCAAAGGCCTCAGGCAAAAGGAGAATTAAAACCTGGCCGCGACCTTGACTGGGATGAATTAATGTCAAAGGCATCGCCTGTAGAATGCGTCCCTGTAAAGGCTACGGATCCATTATACATCCTTTATACTTCAGGCACAACAGGCTTGCCAAAAGGTATAGTAAGAGACAATGGCGGTCATGCGGTTGCACTTAGATGGAGCATGGAAAACATTTATAATGTGAAACCGGGCGACGTATATTGGGCGGCTTCAGATGTTGGATGGGTTGTAGGTCATTCTTATATTGTCTATGCCCCGCTTATTACAGGCTGCACAACTATTGTTTACGAAGGAAAGCCCATAGGCACTCCTGACCCAGGTGCCTTCTGGAGAGTTATCTCCGAACATGGTGTGAAGGTTTTATTCACGGCTCCAACTGCTTTCAGGGCTATTAAAAGGGAAGACCCGAATGGCAATTATCTCACAAAATACGATTTATCAAGTTTCAAAATACTCTTTTTAGCGGGCGAGAGGCTCGACCCAGATACATATTATTGGGCAAGCGATTTGCTAAAAAGACCGGTTATAGATCACTGGTGGCAGACAGAGACCGGCTGGCCCATTACAGCAAATTGTATGGGTATAGAAGAATTTCCAGTTAAAGCCGGTTCTTCAACAAAACCTGTCCCGGGTTATAATTTACAGGTTTTGGACGCCGACGGCAAAATAGCCCCCCCAGGGACAGACGGAATATTAGCAGTAAAGCTACCTTTGCCACCTGGAACATTGCTGACTCTGTGGAATGCTGAAGAGAGATTTCTTAATTCTTACATGAATGTTTATCCCGGTTACTACTTCACTGCAGACGGCGGCAATATAGATAAAGATGGATATGTTTTTGTCATGGGCAGGGTTGATGATGTCATTAATGTTGCAGGTCATCGTCTCTCAACCGGAGCTATGGAAGAGATTATTGCCAAACATCCTGATGTTGCTGAGTGCGCTGTTTTCGGCGTTGAAGACAACCTCAAGGGACAGTTGCCAGTTGGCACCGTCGTATTAAAAGCAGGTGTTAACCGCGATCCCGCAGAGCTCAAGAAAGAGCTTGCCCAGATGATTAGGGAACAGATTGGGCCTATTGCTTGCTATAAAGATACGGCTATAGTCGCCAGGCTACCTAAGACTCGCTCAGGCAAGATTTTAAGAGGGATTATGCGCAAAATCGCCGATGGTCAGCCTTATTCAATGCCAGCTACTATTGATGACCCTGCAATACTCGGAGAAATTGAGGAAGCACTGAAACAGATTGGCTACGCAAAAAATAAGTCTTACAAATGAAAAAAGGGTTTAAATTAGGAGATTTTGAACTAATCTGGCTTTATGGAGGCATATTTGAATTAGACGGCGGCACGATGTTTGGCGTTGTCCCAAAGGTGCTGTGGTCAAAAAAATATGCCTCCTCTGAAGATAATTACATACCTCTGACCACCTGGCCCATCCTTGTAAAAACTGGCCAATCTCTTATCTTAATAGAAACAGGATTGGGAAACAAGCTTACCGACAAACAAAAAAGGATTTTCAGAGTCAAGCAGGATTGGGAGATACTCAAAGACCTGAACCAATTAGGATTAAAAAGAGAAGACATAAACTATGTAATCCTTACCCATTATGACTGGGATCACGCAGGCGGGGTCGTCACAATGGAAGAAGATGGCAGATTAGCTCTTACATTTCCAAAGGCGAGACACATCTTACAAAAAAAAGAGTGGGAAGATGTCCTCAATCCTAATAAAAGGTCTATTAACTCCTTTTTGCCAATAAATTATGAGACTCTCAAAACCAGCGATTGCCTTGAGTTGGTTGATGGGGATACAGAAATACTGAACGGTATCAATGTTTTCTACACCGGTGGGCATAACAGGGGGCATCAGATAGTCCAACTCGAATCAAAGGGACAAAAAGCATTGCATATGGCTGACCTAATGCCTGACCACGCCCACTTTAACCCTCTGTGGGTTATGGCTTATGACAACTATCCGATGGATGTCATTACCCTGAAGGAAAAATGGGTGAACAAAGGCGTCGATGAAAACGCTTGGTTTACCTTCTATCACGACCCCTATATCCTCGCCTGCCAATTCGATAAAGACGGAAACATTATAAAGAAATGGCCTGAATAAACCCTTTAATACCATAACAAATCACCCCTCGGCAAGTCTTTCTTTCCAAAATCTGCGATAGAACAGCAAAGGGGGTGATTTATAATCCTATCTCTATTTTTCGGTTCATGGGTAAGCCTTTGTGAGACTTCATACTTAGTTTTAAAATATTGGGAACTGAGGCTTCCGCTTCGTCACCAGCCTCATTGAGGTTACCCGTGTCTTTGGCTCCGGAAATCGCATTATACCCCTCTGATTCGAAAGTATCAAAGAATTTATTTCGGACAGGTATGATTACCATTATAAAATCTACAGTTTTTTTAAATTATTTACACCTCTTACTATGAATATATAATAAGCCTTTTCAGCTAAGGATTACTTGCAGACCTTTTTGTCTAAGAAAATCCTTCACCTCTCGAATGCTAAGCATTCTAAAATGAAATACTGAAGCAGCAAGCAGTATGGTAGCTCCACCTTTTACGACTCCTTCATAAAAATGCTCCAATGTGCCTGCCCCACCTGATGCGATTACGGGTAACTGAACCGCTCCTGATATAGCCCTCGTGAATTCGAGATCATACCCAGCCTTAGTCCCATCACCGTCCATGCTTGTTGGCAGAATTGTGCCTGCTCCCAACTGTTCGCATCGTTTAGCCCATTCAACGGCATCTTTACCAACAGGTTTTGTGCCGCCAGAGACTACAACTTCAAACCCTGAAGGCATGTTTTTATTGCGTTTGCCATCAATAGCGACTGTTATCCTTTCCGAACCAAATTTCTTTGCTGCCTGTTCCACCAATTCAGGGGATTTAACAGCAGCGCTGTTCATGGATATTTTCTGGGCGCCTGCATTTAATACGAGTTCTATATCCTCAAGGGTTGATATCCCCCCTCCAACTGTAAGGGGAATACTTATAACTGAAGAAACATTTTTTACCCATTGAAGTCTTGTCTTGCGGTTTTCGATGGTAGCAGCTATATCGAGCATTGCCAGTTCATCAGCACCTTCTTTTTGATAAAATGATGCATTTTCAACAGGATCGCCTGCATCTCTTAAATTCACAAAATTAATCCCTTTTACAACCCTGCCATCCTTCATGTCAAGACAGGGCATAATCTTTATTATTCCCATAAAATATCTCCTTTGAAATTCATTATATGGCGATTTTTATTCGTTCAATCAGTTCTTCGACGCTGAAAGGCCTGCCATCGAATTTGTTTATTGCCTTTTGAAAGGTAAAGCCAGTTTCAGTTCTCATTAAACGGGCAAACTGCCCTGTTGCATTATTTTCAATGGATAGGGTGATAGGAATTTTATTTAAAAATTCAAGATAATCAAATTTGGCTGTATCAGGAAATGGATATATTTCTGTGAAATGCAGCATAGAGATTTTAATCTGTGGCGATAAGGCATCAACTGCTTCTTTAATAACTCCATAGGTTGAACCCCATCCTAACAAAACTACATCGGGCTTTTCAGTGCCATACAAAACAGGCGGTGCAATTTCACTCTTTATTAAGGCAAGTTTCTTGTTTAGCCTTTTATTAACCATCTCATTGCGAATGACAGAATCTTCAGTGATGTGTCCTTCTTCATCATGTTCATGACTGTCGGTAACTACCAGATGCCTTGATTCCCCAGGAACCGCAAGTGCAGAGATGCCATTTTCGGTAAGGGTGTGTCTTTTGTAATTTAAAATTTCAGCGAGTTTTTCTTCCCTTAACCGATAATCCATATATCTCAGCTTGGTGGTATCAAATCCTTCGTAACTCCATTGCGAGTCAGCAAGATATTGATCAGTTAATATAATAACAGGGACTTGATACTTTTCAGTTAAATCAAAGGCTTTATTTGTCAAGTAAAATGCTTGTTCAGGAGTCCCTGGGGCAAAAATGATCCGGGCAAATTCGCCGTGAGAAGTGTAAAGGGCAAATTGCAAATCTCCTTGCTCTGTCCTTGTTGGCAAGCCTGTTGCGGGTCCAGGCCTTTGAGCGAGGGCTATCACAATGGGGGTTTCAGTCACACCCGCAAGGGAGAGTCCTTCGGACATCAGCGCAAAACCGCCGCCTGAGGTTCCTGTCATTGCCCTTACACCACCAAAAGAAGCCCCGATAGCCATATTAATTGCTGCAATCTCGTCTTCAGCCTGCTCGATTATAACATTGTATTCAAGGGATTTTGAGGCTATATAGTTCATAATACCTGTAGAAGGAGTCATGGGATAGGCTGAATAGAATTTAAGTCCTGATGCAAGAGCGCCCAATGCTATTGCTTCATTTCCCCCAATAAGCATAAGAGGTGTTTTTATGCGGGGCATGATGAAAGAACATTCAAGGCACTCTTTCTTAGCATAGTCATAACCAGCTTTGGCGGTATCTTTGTTGGCTTTTATTGTCTTACTACCCTTTTTATGGAAGGTCTCTTCGATAATTTCATTAAAAACTTCAAGGCTCATTCCTAACATTCCAAGCACAGCCCCTGTTGCGGCGGCATTAGCCATTAGCTTATCTCCAGAAATTGTAACGGCAAAATCAAAAAAAGGAACATCGAGAAAATGAGGCTTGTCATATTTTTCCTTCAAAATCTTTGAATCATATAAAATCTGCCCATATTCAGAAAGTTCTTTTTCATGCCTCAGAATGCTTTCTTTGTTAAGGGCAACTAGTATATCTATCATATCCCTTGGTGCCGAAACTCTTTGGCCTGAAAAACTGATCTGATAGAAATTATGGCCACCCCTGATGCGAGATTCATAGTCCTGATGGGAGAAAACATGAAAGCCCGACCTTGAAAACACCTTTGCTAATGTTTCGCCTATTGTCTGAACGCCCTGCCCCGCTTCTCCACCTATTTTTATTGTATAAGCCATAAAAAGCCTCCTTAATTAACAATTATTTAGTAGAGTAAATACCTATCTCTGATTTTATTCTTAAATGTTAAGCTTTGCTCTGCCCACCACAGCTCCATTGTTTGCAAAGATTCTCCTTTGTCTATATCCTTTCTGAGTTTATCTGTTCCAAATAAAATATCTATGGGCTTCTTAACGGTCTCGTATTCATATGGCGGTTCTTTCCACAATACACATTCAGGGTATAATTCTCGAACTGCTTTAAGTATAGCAACTGCCGTTTTAAAAGGTCTGAATTTTAGCCTGTCTGTAACATGTAATTGAGCACCACCACACAATTTTCCCGCGTATTTTTGAAATGTAGGTTCAAACCACATAGGTCTGAAAACCACACCTGAAAGTTTAAATTTATCGAGCCTTTTGATAAGAATATCTGGTTTTATAAAAGGCGCACCGAATATCTCAAAGGGTCTTGTCGTTCCCCTGCCTTCACTTAATATAGTCCCTTCAAGGAGACACATGCCGGGATAGACAGTAGCGGTATCCAAAGTAGGCATATTAGGCGATGGCATAACCCATGGTAGCCCTGTATCATCAAACCACATATTCCTTTGCCATCCTTTCATTTTAATTACATGATAATCAAGGGAATGGTAAAAGCAGTCATGTAAATAATTACCCACCTCGCCGATAGTCATGCCGTGTCTGATGGGAAGTGGTTTGAGTCCTACGAAGGAACAATACTCCATATCCAGCACAGGACCTTCAACAAAAGAGCCACCGATAGGATTGGGCCTGTCAAGAATTATTAATGATTTTCCAAGTTCACAGCATGCCTCCATACACAAATCCATCGTCCAGATAAAGGTATAATATCTTGCCCCGATATCCTGAAGGTCTATAATAAGCACATCTATTTCGTTCAGCATGTCCCGTGTTGGCTTTCTGGCATCTCCATACAAACTGTAAACAGGAATACCTGTCTTTGGGTCTGTAAAACTTTTCCACTCGATCATATTATCCTGTGTCTGCCCGTAAATGCCGTGTTGTGGACCCAAAAAAGCTTTTAGGGACAGGCTGGTCGTCTTTAAAAAAAGTTCTACTGCGTGGATAAGTTTATTGTTAACCGAAGCCGGATGTAACAGGAGCCCTGCTCTCGCACCCTTAAATCTTCGAGGTAGCCCCCTGTTTAACATATCAAGTCCCGTAAGCACTTTTTTAAAATGGATAGAAGACATATTCAAGAGAGTGTTGCCAAGAAAGGGTTAGGATAAATCAATCTTCCACACCGCCAAGCATCTTAATGAAGGTTTTCAGAAGATCAGGATCATACTGTTCACATTCGTTTACGATTATACTGAGGGCTTCAAAAGGCGTATGGGCAACCTTGTAAGGCCTCTGAGTTGTTAGGGCATCGTAAGTGTCCGCCAGAGCAAGTATCCTGCCATATATTGTTATATAAGAGCCGGTAAGATTAAAGGGATATCCCTGTCCATTGAGTTTCTCGTGATGCTGGGTGACAGCAGACATGGCATTTTCCGGGAAATATGGTTGATTTTTTAGAATTTTTTCCCCCTCCATAACATGGTTTTGCATCATCCGATACTCAAAAAAAGTCAGCCTCCCCGGTTTATTTAATACATCCGAAGGGATATTGGTTTTTCCAATATCGTGCAAAAGCCCTCCAACCCCGAGGCTTTGCAATCTGTCTCGGGACACACCTGCTGCTGCACCTAACGCAATTGATAAAACCGCTGTATTAGTAGAGTGGAGATAGGTGTAATAATCCTTATTTTTAAGAGATATTATATTAAAAAGAATATTCTTGTTATTGATAATTGAACTTGTAATTTCCTCTACTACTTTACCAGATTCTTTTATATGAGTGCCATTGTACGGGTCTGAAAGCACATTTCTAACAACTAACTTAGTTTTTTCTTTTATTACTGCGGCTTTTATTTTTTCATCAGGGGCATCCAAAGGGGGTTGAACCTCAAGAGATTTTATATATTCACGATATACAGGTAAATCGGCTTTTTTGATCACTACATCGCCGTCTTTTACAGTATTCAAAACCTCTTCAGTCAGCTTTGCAGGAGAATCTTCAGAAGCACTAAGGAGGGGCTTATAGGAAAGGTTTAGATGAATGAAAAGGTCAAAAGCAATTTCTGAGCCGGTAATCAGCAATTCTTTCTCAATGTGATGATATTGTTCCTTTTCCTGATAATAATTTTTAAGTATTGATGATTTATTTTTGAATATGTCTGTTTCTGTAAAAGGCTCGAAGCGGTTTTTTTGAACGGGGAGGTATTTCTTCATCTCAGTTCCTAACGAAGGCTATCAAAACCTTAATGAAATAATATTCGATGTTCGCCAAATCATTCGTCAAGCCTGCCCAACAACTTAATGAAAGAGCTTAAATATTCTGAATCGTAATGCTCACATTCATTTACAATAATACTAAGAGCCTCAAAGGGTATCAGGGGCAGCTTATTTGGTCTTTCGGTAGTCAAGGAATCGTAGGTATCACTTATAGCAATGATTTTTGCATATGTGGTTATTATAGCCCCCGAAAGCTTGAGCGGGTATCCATTGCCCGATAGCCTTTCATGGTGCTGCGCTACAGCGGTAAGGGATGGTTTGGGGAAATCCGGGTTCTCTTCAAGAATCTTAACCCCTTCCATTACATGGTTCTGCATAATTTTATACTCTACAGAAGTCAGCCTTCCGGGTTTGTTTAAAATATTTGGAGAGATCGCTATTTTCCCTATATCGTGCAGAAGGGCGCCCATGCCGAGATTAAAAAATTCACTTTCTGGTAAAGCAATAAACTTGCCAAGCCCAATGGATAAAACGGCAACATTGACACAATGGGTATAAGTGTAGTAATCATGATTCTTCAGAGAAATAAATTCATGCAAAAAATTTTTGTTGCTTAGAATTGAATTAATAATCTGCTCTACAGCAGTAGAGGCTTCTTTGATATTTTCACCGCTTTTAGGATGAGAAAGGATATTTTTAACTAAGAGCTTAGTTTTTTCTTTTAATATAATTGCCTGTTTTTTATCATCAAATTCAGAAGCCTTTAATTTTTTCTCAAGAGATTTAACATATTCATCATATAAGTGCAAATCGTTAATCTTTATAGCAATGTCGCCTTCTATGTTTAAATTTTCATTAGTAAGTCTAATAGGAGAACTTTCGGATGCTTCAAGTACTTGATTATAATCAAAATCGTTTTTGGCATAAAGGCTGAAAAATACTTCAGAATCAGGAAAGAGAGCATCTCTTTCGATGCAGTAAAAAGCCTCTTTTTTATTATAGTAATTTGCTATTTTAGCGCCATATGCTTGTATTCCTTGCTTTTTTAAAGGCAAATCTGAACTATCGTGCTCTATGGGAATATATCTTTTCATAAATAAAAATTAAAATTAAAATCTAAAGAACCTTAAACTCAAAACTTTTATTTTGCGAGCAAAATGAAAAAGCTTCATAACCATACCCATTTATGGTTATCAAACATATATTACTATAAAATAGCAATTATGGATAGTAATATTTTTTTTTCTTACTTAAATAATCCTGTTCGACATATCCTCCGTAATCATGGGGATATTTGTACCCTTTGCCGCTTTCGGACTTTTCAGCTCCTGTATAGGGTTTATTCTTGAGGTGTTGGGGGACATCTAATGTTCTTTCTTCTCTAATATCATTCATTGCTTTCTCTATCGCAAGGTAACTTGCGTTACTCTTGGGTGCTGTTGAAATGTAAGTTACAGCTTGAGCGAGAGGGATTTTTGCCTCTGGCATCCCTACGAATTCAACTGCCTTGAGAGCCGAAACTGCAAGGACGAGCGCCATGGGATCAGCGTTACCAACATCTTCTGAAGCGCATATAACTATCCTTCTTGCTATGAATCTGGGGTCTTCGCCTGCATAAAGCATCTTGGCGAGATAATAGATCGCAGCGTCTGGGTCAGAACCTCTCATGCTCTTGATAAAAGCAGAAATAGTATCATAATGTTGGTCACCTTTTTTGTCATATACGATAGCTTTTTTCTGAATTGATTCTTCGGCGATAGATAGATTTATATTTATTACTCCAGACGAATCAGGCGGGGTGGTTAAAACAGCTATTTCAAGGGCTGATAAGGCTTTTCTTGCATCTCCATCGGACATTTTCGCGATATGTCTTAAGGCCGATTCATCAATGGATATCATTAAGCCTCCAAAACCTCGTAATCTATCTGTTAGTGCATTATTTAAGATAATCAAAATTTCTTCTTCTGAGAGTGGTTTTAGCTCGAAAACATGACTTCTGGACAGAAGTGCTGAGTTTACATAAAAGAAAGGATTTTCTACGGTTGCTGCTATTAGTGTGATATTTCCTTCTTCAACATCTGGTAAAAGGGCATCCTGCTGAAGTTTATTAAACCTGTGTATCTCATCAAGGAAAAGAATCGTCTTAATCCCCTGCTTTTTAATTTTTTTTGAAGTGCTGATAACTTTTCGCAAGTCATCAAGAGTGGCTGAAGCTGCATTAAGCCACACAAAATGTGATCTTGTTTTGGACGCAATTATTCTTGCCAATGCTGTTTTCCCTGTGCCTGGAGGTCCATATAATATAATTGAGTTTATTCTATCGGCTTCAATTGCTCGTCTAAGAAGTTTGTCTTCCCCCAAGATATGTTCTTGCCCTACAAACTCAGCGAGAGTCAAGGGACACATACGGTAGGCAAGGGGTTGGGAGTTGTCTTTCACGGAATCGTCAAATTTTTGAAAAAGATTCATTGTTCAACTTTGCCGAGCATTTTAATAAACGTTTTAAGTAATTCCTGATCATAATTTTCTGTTTCTTTAAGCATTATGTTAAGGGCTTCAAAGGGGGATAAGGCATTTTTATATGGTCTCTGCGTTGTAAGGGCATCATAACAATCGGCGATCGCAGCTATTCTTCCATAAGGTTTTATTGCAGAGGCTTTGATGCCCATAGGATATCCATTGCCTGATAATTTTTCGTGATGTTGTGTAACCGCATCAAAAGAATCCGGAGGAAGCGATTGATGCCCTTTTAAAATCTTCTCCCCTTCGATTACATGATTCTTCATTATTTGAAACTCCATAAGCGACAACTTTGCGGGTTTGTTCAATATTTCCTGGGAAATGGCGCTTTTCCCAATATCGTGAAGCAAGGCTCCAAATCCGAGACTGAATATTTTATCTGAGGAGATGCTTGAAGCAATACCGAGGCCTATGGATAGGACAGCAACATTTACAGAGTGGGTATAGGTGTAGTAATCAAAGTTTTTAATTGATATTAAATCATACAGGGTGTCTTTATTGGCGAAAATTGAAGCTGCTATTTGTTCTACTATAGTTGATGAATTCTTAATATTCTTGCCGCTTCTTGGGTCAGTAAGAACGTCCCTCATGATAATCTTGGATTTTTCTTTTATTACCAAGGCATTTATTTTCCCTTTCTCTTTATCAGGGAAAGCAGCTTTTTCCAGAGATTCAAGGTATTTATTATAAAGGGGGATATCGGCGGTATTTATAACTATATCGCCTTTGAAGTTTGATATTTCAGGAGATATCTTTGAAGGGGATTTCTCAGACGCCTCAAGGAGAGTGTGAAAATCCAATCCTTTATGAATATGAAGACAGAAATTTATTTCAAACCCCCGAATAAGGGTGCTTCTCTCTATTTGGTGAAACCTTTCCTTTTGCGAATAATATCTCTGAACCTGCTTTTTTTCTTCGACTGAGGTATCTTCATTTTTTTTGACTTGCAGGTTGTAGCCGTTTTGTAAAAGAACTAACTTTTTCATACTAATTGATTATATTTTATTTCAGCAATTTATGTAAAACATATGAAGTTCAACTCTCTGTTTTTGCACCAATTTTAGCTATAGGAAAGGCTCTTTCAGGATTTTTATAATCGACAAATTTCATTTGAATTTTACTTTATCCTTACTACTACAATGTCATTATTCAAAATTCCATGAACTTTACCTTATAAGGTGTAGTATAAAAAGCCTTACCAGCCCTTCCTATCTAACTTGTTGATTTTATAAGGCTTTCTAATCCTATCTCATAATTTGGGTTTTGTCAAAGAGTTTATCAGAGCTTATAATATCCCTCATGCTATATATAATTGCGGCTATATTGCTATGGAGTTCTATTGGACTTGTAATAAGATTTTCCGGGATGCCGGTGCACCTGCTGATATTCTTCTCCTGCATCATTTCCCTTACTTTGCTTAGTTTTTTCTTCCTGAAAAGCTCTCTCCGCGAGAACCTCCCAAGGGGCAGGTATGTATTATATTTGATTCTTACGGGAGCAGTCTCTCTGCTTAATTCATTTACTTTCTTTTATGCATACCAGAATACGACCATAGCAAATGCGGTATTAACTCATTATACAGCCCCTGTTGTTGTTGCCATTCTTGCACCTATTTTCTTGAAGGAAAGGCTGACCATCATAATATTTGTTGCAATCACTCTTTCTACCGCAGGTCTATGGATTATGCTTGATATCTCATTAACTGAATTTTTAGCCCTCCTTTTTGCAGGCGACAAAAATACTCTCGGAATTATTGCCGGTTTGGTTTCAGGCATCGCATACGGCATACTGATAATTATCCTGAGATTCTTTGCTCAAAAATTTAATCCTATTGTCATAACCTTTTTCCAAAGTGCATCCATAGCTCTAATTTTACTGCCCTTTGTAGAAATCCCGGCAAATTTCACCTCTGCCTTGTGGGCTTTTGTGCTGATGGGTGTGGTTCATTCAACAATCGCCCCTTTACTCTATTTCAGAGGTTTGAGAGAGGTTACAGCGAATAGATCAGCCATTTTAGGCTATCTTGAACCTGTTTGTGCGATAATATTAGGCATCCTTTTTTTGAGTGAGGCTGTGACTTATAAAATAGTTATTGGTGGTATTTTGATACTTTTTTCTGGATATTTAACGATAGTGAAGCGATAGCCTTTTTCCTGACTTTATCAGTTTAATTTCATAAGTTATTGAAAAATAAACATTCAT
>DAIQAO010000032.1:0-21258 GCA_036781645.1 Dissulfurispiraceae bacterium | reverse complement strand
AGGAGCGTTAGCGACGAAGCAATCTCGCCTTTGCTTTTGAGATTGCTTCGCCTTCGGCTCGCAATGACTGTTCATGTTTATATCTCAAACCCAATTTACTCAAAAATCATATTTAACCTTTTATATACCTTTTGCCTTTTTCTTTTGAAATCGCAATGATTTCTTACATTTGTTTCAATATTAATATTCTTCATAATAGCTCTTTTGTTGGTAGGCCAAGCCACGCTAATGGCAACTCATTAAATTTATAATGACAATTAACGCTTTGAATATAATCAAGGACGTCTTTATATTCTTTCTTTTTAAACCAATGATTCAAGATATAAACATATTCTACTCTTAGACCCAAAGGAGTTACCAATTTTATGTACTGCTTTCTTTTAAAATCGCAGGTTTGTAATTTTTCATCTACTGAACCAGCAACCTGTTGATACTTTACCTCTATAATGAATAAAGTATCTCTAACTATAACCAATATTGCATCATCAGGTAGTATTTTTTTTGAAATTATTGTCTTCCAATTAATATTATTCTCTTCAAGAAACCTATAGAAATCATGCTTTCTAAAACATCTTGCTACAAATTTATTTTCGAAATATACATCAATTCCAGCCTTTTTTTCTGCTTTCTTTAAACTATATCCTGGAATTTTTGAAAGTAGTGTATGCAAATCTACTCTTTTTTCAAAATTCAATCCAGTTAATGTTTTTGCTCCACCTATTCCACCTTTTTTCATAAAGTTAAATCCCGCCAAAATTTAGTTTGTTTTTTTATCATTGATATGCCCTTTCAGTCGCTTTATTGAAAGGGCGATATACTCATTTTCCAGCTCGCAACCTACAAAAGCCCTATTTAATTGAACCGCCACTAAACCTGTAGTTGAGCTACCCGAGAAAGGATCAAAAATAATATCTCCCTCTTGGGTACTCGCTAAAATAATTCTTTTCAGAAGTTCAATAGGCTTTTGTGTTGGATGTTTGCCAAATTTTTTTTCTTCACTGCCGGGAGCCGAAATTGTCCACACAGTTTTCATTTGCTTGTTATTATTTAATTTTCGCATCTCGTCATAATTAAAATAGTGTTTAGCGTATTTGTCTTTAGCAGCCCAAATTATTGTCTCTGTTGAGTGTGTAAAATATCTGCAAGAGAGATTAGGCGGAGGATTGGGCTTTTCCCATGTAATATCATTAAGAATTTTCATTTCCAGTTCTTGCATTGCAAATCCTACCGAATAGATCACATGATGTGTCCCCGAGACCCAAATCGTACCGTTCGGTTTAAGCAATTTTTGACATCTTGATAACCATGCTAAATTAAATTCGTGATTTTCGCGAACACCCCTCGATTTATCCCATTTCCCTTTGTCAACCTTAGCAACTTTCCCAGCATGACAAGTAAAACCACCATTAGATAAAAAATAAGGAGGATCGGCAAAAATCATATCAAAAATTCCATCTGGATACTTGTTTATTAATAAATTCATTAACTCAATACTATCCATTTGATAAAGCAATACCCCGGTCTCTTCATCTTTAAATACGCAGTTTTCTTTATTAGTATTTTGGTATATTTCTTTTATTTTCATAATTAAAATCCTAAATCTTTTAATATTTTATTCAATTTTACATCTGCCTCTTGCCTTTCTTCCTCTGCCTCCTCTAATTCCACAATAGCATCCTCTAAGCTCAAAACCTCTTCAGTCCCATTTTGGGCTACATAGCGCGATGGGCTTAGGTTATAGTCGTTTTTTACCACCTCATCTTTTGTTACAATCTTGCTTATGCCCTCTTCTTCTTTCCAATCAAGGTAAACCTTTGCTATCTGTTGTATTGAGTCATCGGGCAAAAAGTTTTTCGGCCGTCCTTTTTCAAATAGCTTTGAGGCGTTGATAAGCAAGATTTGGTCTTTATGTCGTTTGTTTTTGTTGATGACAAGGATAATACCCGGTGCGGTAGTGTTGTAAAAAAGATTTTCGGGTAGAAGAATGACTGATTCAACAAAATCGTTGTCAACAAATTTTTTTCTAATATCCCTCTCTCTGTTAGAGCCTTGATTTCCAGAACCGCGCGAGACCGCTCCTGTATCAAGCACAACAGCCATTCTTCCTTTGTCAGCTAACGAAGCGAACATGTGCTGAGCCCATCCCCAGTCGGCTGAGTTTGAAGGAGGATAGCCGTAAGTAAATCTATTGTATTGGTCATTTTCATAGGTGCTCTGCGGAAAATCCTGATTCCACATGGGATTAGCTACAACAATATCAAACTTTCTCAAAGACCCTTTTGCATCCAGAAAAGCAGGCCTGTTCATGGTATCTCCCAGGGCAATTGCTGCTTCCATACGATGGATAAAGGCATTCATCTTTGACATGGCATAGGTGCCGTGTAAAACTTCCTGACCATAAAACTTTAATGGCTTTATTTTGGGATTGGTACCAAATTTTTCTTTGAACCTCAAAAAACATTTGATAATAAGTCCGCCAGAACCAAGACAAGGGTCGTAAATCTCTTCTCCCTCCTTTGGGTCAACGATGTAGGACATGAGTATTGCTACCTCACGAGGCGTATAAAACTCCCCTGCACTCTGTCCAGAGCCTTCGGCAAATTTTCTAAGCAGGTATTCATAGGCTCTACCCAAAATATCTGGCTCAACATCATGTAGCCCTAAACGGTATTTACTTAGGGTATCAAGCAGCAGCTTGAGTTTTTCATCGCTGATGATTCTCTGACCTCCTGCTGTGGCGTTAAAATCAACTATATCAATTACTCCCTGAAGCTTTTGATTTTGCTTGGCAACCTCTCTTACAGCATCAGTAAGATACTCTCCCAATTTCGTACTTTGCTTAATAATGTTGCTCCAGCGTGATTTTGGAGGCAGGTAAAACCACACAAGACCGTGATCTTTCTCTATCGAGGTGTTCGCCGTTTTTTCATTCCCATACTCTTCTGCAAGCTTTGCCACCTCGTCATCAAAAACATCGGAGAGCCTTTTTAAAAAAATGAGTGGCAAAATATAATCCTTATACTTTGGCGCATCTATTTCGCCGCGTATCTTACAGGCAGCATCCCATAGCCAGTTTTCGAGTGTTTTAATGTCGAGCATTTTCCCTTCCTTTATCATTTTTTCTTATATTTTGAAATTTTAATTCACTACTGTCTGCTTAAAATAGTGACCGATGCATGTCAGGCTCTCTAATAATATTAGAGAGATTATAGAATGTGCAACCGATAGGATCATAAACATAGGGACACTTCCCATATTTCTTGGCAAATTTATAGAGTTTTTATAGCATAATACTCATGACAAGGATAGCAAGGGTATGCGCAGAGGGATATCCGCACCATATCACACAAAAAGCTAATAATAAGGACAAAATATTTTTTGATGGTGAAGACAAGAGATTTTATCTCGATACGCTTCTGCGATATAAAGACAAATATAATATAAAGATACTTGCCTACTGTTTGATGCAAAACCATATCCATATATTTGCGGAACCAGATGAAAGAGCATCATTAGCCAGAGGAATTGGTGGAGCGAATTTAGTTTATACACAATACATAAATCGTAAATATAACAGAAGCGGGAGGCTACGGCAAAATAGATTTTTCTCACCAGTTGTAGAGAAAGAGCCTTACTTATGGGCAGTGATGCGGTATATAGAACAAAATCCTGTGAGGGCACATCTTGTTGAGAGAGCAGAAGATTATCAATGGTCGAGCGCAATATAAGGAATACATAGGCAGGGAAGCCAAAGAGATAAACGACGCCATAAGACATGCCACATCGACTGGAAGGCCCCTTGGAAGTGAAGGGTTTATAAAGAAACTTGAGAGTATATTGAATAGAGAGCTTTTTCCAAAAAAGTGGCACGCCGAAGAAAAGGGAGTTGGCATAATACGGGAAGTGTCCCTATATTTTCCTAATAACCAAATAAATATGAAATAATGTAATGATTGTCAAGAAAGCAAGACCCACCCAGCCAAAAATGTTTCGTTCATGAAAAAATAGTGAGAATGATTGCTCTTCTTGCATTTTCAGGAATTGATCTATCTTGTTAATCAAGCCTGATTTCCATGTATCGCCAACATTAGACATGGTTCGTGTTACAGGGTATGTTCCATTACTGCCCATTAAGACCACTGTGCTACCTGCTATTAAACGAGCGGCAGTTCTTGTATATCCTGTTTTGTATCCAATGTTAACAACTTCTGTAACAAGGGTTTTATTGTTGTATAGCCCAAACAACCTAATCTCGCGTATTTCACAGTCAGGCTTTTGGCCAGCTTGAGCTCTTAAACAACTTACCTCAATAGTAAAAAAGCCGATAAAAGCATCCCAATAGGAAAGGCAAGTAATCCGAAATAGATTAATACCTTTGCTAAAAAACTGAACGATGTTTTATTTGACATATATTCGTTATCTTTGAAAAACTTAATAAATCACCATATTATAGTTTTATCCCTTTGATTATATTATAATTCCATATAATAGCACCACAAAAAATCTTAAAAGAGACCAATAATGTATCGTATCCGTTTTCATGGAAGAGGTGGGCAGGGGATTAAGACTGCGGGGCGAGTTCTGGGTACTGCATTTTTCCTTGAAGGTTTTGAAGTGCAAGACGCCCCACGCTACGGTGCGGAGCGACGCGGCGCCCCTATTTTTGCTTATGTGAGGGCATCTAAAGAGAAAATTAACGAAAGAGGAATTATCGATAAGCCGGATTTAATCGTTGCGGCTGATGAAAGCCTTATAACAATTCCTTCTACGGGTGTTCTTCTTGGAGCTATGGAGCATACGGTTCTTCTTATAAAAGATGTTGAGGATGCTCATATCTGGAAAGAGCGTTTAAACTTTCCTGGTAATATTGTAAAAATCACAATTCCTGATAGTGTTGAAGAAAAGGCTGTAGTTTTATCTTACGGCGCTGTATGTGCTGGTGCGGCAGCCCGTCTCATTGGCGTTATTTCACGGGAGGCGCTTGTTCAGGCAATAAGGGAAGAGCTTATCCTAATCGGCGAAAAAGCGATAGAAAAGAATATAAAATTTGCATTAACAGCCTACGACCTTATGTCTGATCATGCTGGATGCGTTAGAGAGGGAGAGAGCACATCCGCTCAATCTTATGAGTCGCCAGAATGGGTGGATATGCCTTTTGAAGATGCAAGGATTTCAGCGCCAGCAATTTATGCTGCTGCAACCAGCGTTGAGGTCAAAACTGGCTTATGGCGCACTATGCGTCCTGTTATTGATTACACACGGTGCCGGAAGTGTTGGTGGTTATGCAGCACTTTTTGCCCTGACGGTTCAATTAGTTTAAATAATAAGGGATATCCCCAGATAGATTACGAACATTGCAAGGGTTGTTTGATATGCGCTGTAAGGTGTCTGCGCCATGCAATCGGGGTGATACCTGAGAAATCTGTGAGGGCAGGAAAGGAGATATGAAACGACTGCTTCTTACAGGTAATGGTGCTGCGGCATGGGGTGCAAGACTTGCAAAGGTTGACTATGTGCCTTCATTTCCCATAACCCCCCAGACAGAAATAATAGAAACCGTAGCAAGCTGGATAGATACTGGACAAATGAAGGGCTGCAGGATGGTTACTCTTGAATCTGAACATTCGATGATTACAGCAGCAGGAAGTGCTGCCGCTACTGGAGCCCGGGTTTTTACGGCTACATCAAGTCAGGGCTTGCTTTATGCCATAGAGATGATTTATACAGTAGCAGGCTGGCGAGCGCCTTTTGTGCTAATCAATGTATCAAGAGGCGTTGCAACACCTATTACCCTTGAACCCGACCATAATGATGTATTAGCAGTAAGGGACAGTGGTTTTCTGCAGATTCACTGCTCCACCTGCCAGGAGGTTCTCGATAGCACAATCATGGCATTCAGACTTGCAGAAGACGAAAGGGTAAGGCTTCCTGTGATAGTTAATATGGACGGCTTTTATCTCTCCTTTACCAGAGAACCTGTCGAGCTCCCTGACGCTGAAGCAGTAAATCGTTTCCTTCCCCCATTTAATCACAGCAATATTCGTTTTTTAGCAAGCAGACCTGTAAGCGAAGCAGTGGTGGTTCTCGGTGGTTCACAATATTCTTATTTCCGTTACGAAAGCCATCTTGCTGCAATGAATGCCTTAAATGTTTATAAAGAGATTGCCAATTCGTTTGCCGAGGAATTTGGAAGAACATACGATGCGGTAGAGACATATCAAACAGATGACGCGGAAATCGTTTTTTTCATGATAGGTTCTTTTGCAACAAAGGCTAAAGATGCCGTTGACAGGCTAAGAGAAAGCAGATGGCGGATTGGTCTCGTTAGGCCAAGACTTTTAAGACCATTTCCAGAGGAGATTATCAGGCAGGTTCTTGCGGGGAAAAAAGGAGTCGCTGTTATAGACCAGAACCTCTCGATGGGCAAGGGGGGGCATTCTCTATCCAGAATTAGCCTCGTGTCTTTATGGACAACCTGATGCCCCACAGATGCTTATAAGCTTCATCGGTGGATTAGGAGGGCGGGATATAAGTCCTGAGGAATTTTACGAAATTGCAACTATAACCAAAAAGGCTATTCAAGATGCAAAACCATTACCCCCAAAGCTGCTATATACACAGGATGAATTATCAGAGATAAGAAAACTTCAGGCAATCGCACATAACGAGCTGAAAGCATTAAAGAAAAATGAGTGAATCACTATTTAAACGTATGAAGGACCTCCCCTCAGCACACTTGCTGGGAAGCGGGACATCTATGTGCCCTGGGTGTGGGGGTTGGAGGTCTTGCATTTGATTTACGACATTCTTGGGGAAAAGACTGTTTTTGTCAATGCGGCTGGTTGCATGACACTTCTTGCGGTATATCCTTTCACTCCCTTCAGGGGCTCATGGCTTTATACCTCGATGGCTTCAGCGCCTGCTGGTGCGCAGGGAATTAGGGATGCCCTTGACATCCTTATCGAAAAAAAAGAGGATTAAGCCTGAAGATGATATGAAAGTGGTAGTTCTCACAGGGGACGGGGCGGCGTATGGGATGGGCCTTTCTTCTACATCGAGCGCCATTGACAGAAATCTCGATTTTATTTATATCTGCTACGACAACGAAGGTTACGGCAATACAGGTCAGCAGTATTCAGAGGCAACCCCTCACGCAGCAAGAACAGCTACCAGTAGTGGGTCATTGGGTTATACAGGATAATACAAAAAAGACCTGTTTGCGGTGTGGGCAGCTCATAATCCTGCTTATGTTGCTACAGTGATTGCATCAGAACCCATCGATCTTGCACAAAAGATCGAAAAAGCAGCAAGTTTAATAGGCTCAAAGCTAATCATTGCACTTTCTCCATGTCCAACAGGCTGGGGCTTTGAACCGAAGGAGTCGGTGGAAATCGGGAAGCTCGCTGTAAATACAGGCATATGGCCATTGAAAGAATATTTTGATGGCAGGGTAATCCATAATAAAATCCCGCACCCATTGCTGCCAATAGAAGAATATCTCAAAAGGCAGGAGAGATTCTCCCATCTTTTCTACCCTAAACGTAATGATGCCCTCATAGGTGAGATTCAACAAAGGATAACCGATTATTGGAAAGGGGTTAGTTGAGTTGAAATCAACCCTTCATAAAAGCTATCTACATTGCGGAGGCAGGATACCTCTCGTCGGTAAAACCATACCAGAGCATTTTAGAGAGATTGTTGATAAGTATCCTAAAAGGGAGGCGGTAGTTTCGATTCCACAAAGCAAAAGACTTACATACGAAAAACTCTCTGAATCCGTTGACTCCCTTGCCCGTGGTCTTCTTGCATGTGGTTTTAAAAAAGGAGACCGAATAGGTATCTGGTCAACGAATAATATTGAGTGGCTTCTTTTGCAAATGGCTACTGCCAGGATAGGGGCAATCCTGGTTACCATTAATCCTGCTTACAGGACACATGAGCTTTCTTATGCAATCAAACGTTCCGAATTAAACGGAATCTTTGCCATCCCTGCCTTTAAAACAAACAACTATGTTGGTATGCTTGTTGAGCTTATACCTGAACTTAAGGACACTTCGCCTTCTGACATACAGAGCAAAGAGTTTCCACATCTGAGAAGGGTTGTCCTATATGACCCTTCAGATGCTCAGAATACCAAAAGACCATTTAAGGGCTTTACTGCCTGGCAGGAGGTCATCTCTCTAAGCCATAATATCTCAAATGAGGAGCTTGAAAATCTTGCATCTTCACTTGATATGGATGACCCTATAAATATCCAATACACTTCAGGCACTACTGGCTTTCCAAAGGCAGTGATGCTTACCCACCACAACATTCTTAACAACGCCTATTTTGCCGCGCTAACTATGGATTTCAAACCAGAAGACCGCCTTTGCGTTCCTGTTCCATTTTATCATTGTTTTGGCATGGTGTTAGCGAATCTCCTATGTCTATCAGTTGGAGCTTGCATAGTAATTGCGTGTGAGCATTTCGATGCCTTAGCCGTATTAAAAGCTATTGAAACTGAAAGGTGCACAGCAGTTCACGGAGTTCCAACTATGTTTATTGCTGAATTGGAACATCCTAAATTCAAAGATTTTAAACTTACGACCCTTCGCACAGGTATTATGGCTGGAGCGCCCTGTCCGCCTGCCCTTGTGAGGCGAGTTATGGAAGAAATGAACTGTAAAGAAATCCTTATTGGCTACGGAGAAACAGAAGCTTCACCTCTAACTCATCTTACATCAAGGGATGATAGTTTAGAGCGGCGCACAGAAACCGTTGGCAAAAACCTTTCCCATCAGGAAGTAAAGATTGTAGATGTCCACACAGGGAAAATAGTCTCAATAAATCAGGTAGGTGAGATATGTTTCAGAGGCTATCACGTTATGAAAGGCTATTATGGCGATGTAGAAGCAACACGGCAAGCCATTGATGAACGTGGATGGTTGCACTCAGGCGATTTGGGCAGTATGAATGAGGATGGTTATCTACAAATAACTGGACGCCTAAAAGATATGATAATAAGGGGTGGAGAAAATATCTATCCCCGTGAGATAGAGGATTTCCTTTTCATCCACCCCAAGGTGGCAGAGGCAGCTGTTTTTGGGGTCCCGGATGAATACCATGGCGAAGAGGTCATGGCATGGATTAAACTACATGAAGGTGAAAAGGCGACCCCTGAAGAGATAAAAGAGTTCTGTAAAGGAAAGATAGCTCATTTTAAAATCCCAAAATATATCTGGTTCGTTCAGGAAATTCCCGATGACCGTTACAGGCAAACTTCAAAAATACCTGATGCGTAAGATAGCCGTAGAGAAGCTGCAAAAGGAGCGGTCTGAAAAAGATAAAAGATAAAAGACAGTTATTTATCGAAAAGCAACTTAACCTCATGAATCAGGTCGTTGATATCCTTGAATTGTCTGTAAACCGAAGCAAATCTAACATACGCAACTTTGTCAATCTCTTTTAAAGAAGATACGACCTCCTCGCCAATCCAAGAACTCGGTATTTCTTTCACTCCCATCCCAATCAGTTTTCTCTCGATATTAGTAATTACATCCTCCAGCACAGCAATTGAGATAGGCCTTTTCTCGCAAGCCTTTTTTAGCCCCGTAAGGATTTTCTGTCTGTCGTAGAACTCTCGACTGCCGTCTTTTTTGATAACCATTGGCAGGGGGTCTTCAACCCTTTCGTAAGAAGTGAAGCGGCCTCCGCACTTTATACACCCCCGTCTTCTGCGGATAGATGCTCCATCCTTGCTCATTCGGGAATCTATTACCTTGTCCTGGATACTGCCGCAAAAAGGGCACTTCATGAGTATTTAGTTACATTCATCTTGAGTTAGAATAAACGGGAAACCTTCTACACAAATCTTTGACTCGTTCGTTTATTCGCAAAATAGCTGATGAATTCTTTACATTCTTGATTGTAGCTAAGATAATCTCAGCTATTTCATCCATCTCCTTTTCCTCCATACCTCTGGTAGTAACACTTGGTGTGCCAAACCTTAACCCACTCGAAATAGAGGGTGGTTTTTCATCGAATGGTATAGCATTTTTGTTAGCGGCAATGCCAGCTTTATCGAGGGCTTCTTCTGCTTCCTTCCCGGTTATATTCATATTTGTTAAATCTACGAGCATCAGGTGATTGTCTGTGCCTCCAGAGATGATTTTAAAGCCTAAATTTATTAGATTTGAGGCAAGCCTCTTCGCATTTTTAACCACCTGCCTTTGATAAGCCTTAAATTCCTCAGATAAAGCCTCTTTGAAGGCTACTGCTTTAGCAGCAATAATATGGACGAGGGGGCCACCTTGAATGCCTGGGAAGACCATTTTATCTATTGCTTTTGCATACAAATTTTTACACATAATAATCCCACCTCTTGGTCCTCTCATCGTCTTGTGGGTGGTGGAAGTTACAAAATCAGCAAAAGGAAATGGTGATGGGTGTTCTCCAACAGCGACCAAACCGGCTATGTGGGCTATATCAGCTAATAAAAACGCTCCAATATCTTTAGCTATTTTAGAGAATCCCTCAAAATCGATAATTCTGGAGTAGGCGCTCGCCCCTACCACAATCATTTTAGGCTTATGTTGATAAGCCAAATCCCTGACTTCATCAAGGTCAATATAACCAGTAACACGATTAACCCCATAAAAAAAGGTTTTATAAATCATTCCAGTAAAATTAACAGGGGCGCCGTGAGAGAGATGCCCACCATGACTTAGGCTCATGCCTAAAATTGTATCTCCTGGATTAAGAACAGAAAAAAATACTGCCATGTTAGCCTGAGTGCCCGAATGGGGCTGAACATTAACATGTTCTGCGCCAAATAGTTTTTTTGCTCTTTCAATAGCCAATGTTTCCACAACATCTGCGTATTCACAACCACTGTAATATCTTCTGTCGGGATATCCTTCAGCGTATTTATTGGTAAAAACAGTCCCCTGCGCCTCTATAATGGCTCTGCTGGCATAATTTTCAGAAGCGATAAGGATGATTTTATCCTCTTCTCTCCGACCCTCTTTTACAACAGCTTCATATACTTCAATATCTGTTTTTTTGAGGTGTTCAAGATTCATTGTTTTAAGACTCTCTTTTCGATAATATTGATTTTTTTTAGCCTATTTAAATGCCTTTCTCCCTCGAAAGGGGTATTTATCCATGTGATAACTATTTCTTTTGCGAGATCTTTACCAACTATTCTGCCACCCATAACAAGTATATTTGCATCATTATGTAGCCTGCTCATCTTTGCAGTAAATAGTTCATTACAAAGTGAGGCGCGGACATTATTGAACTTATTGGCAACAATTGACATCCCGATGCCTGTGCCACATATAAGAATCCCTCTATCCACCTGCCCAGAAGAGACCGCAATAGAAACCTTCTCTCCAAAATCAGGATAATCTACAGATTCTGGGGAATTAGTGCCAAAATCTATACATTCATGCCCTTGAAGCCTTAAAATGCCTGCGATTTCTGTTTTAAGTTCAAACCCAGCATGATCTGAACCTATCGCAAAAAGCATACAACCTCACCTCATAGGTAAAATGATATTAGAAATTAGATATCATAAATAAGAAAAAATATCGAAGTCAAGGAAACAAGTAAAACCCGAAAATAGCGATAGGAACCTCGTCATTGCGAGAACCCTACGGGTTGTCGCAATGATCTGCACATCCATAGGGCTATGATCCTATCGCTGTTTTCAGGGTAAAACCAAAGTAAAATTATTAAAAAATACCAGCCTGCTATAAAATCCCTCTGGAAGGGACAGGCCCTCTTTTACCTATTTTGCATAACAGTCAGTATTTTCTTTTTGAGACCGTCCTTCAGGGTGTTAATATCAGCCCTCATTCTGAACCCGGCAGCATTTTTGTGCCCGCCTCCCCCGAAAGCCCTGGCTATCTCTGCTACGTCAAGCCCGCTCTTTGATCTAAGGCTGACCCTGCAATAATTGTCACTCGTTTCTCTTATAATAACAGAGATTTGCACGCCTTTGAGAATTCTTGGTATTGAAACAAAACTTTCCACATCATCTTCTGTGGTGTGTGTGTCTTCAAACATTTTTCGTGTAACGGCAGCAATCGCAATGCCTTCTTCCAGATCCAATGAACTCATAACCTTGAGCATTAGCTTGAAACGGTTGGCAGTCCATTTCTCAAACAGCGATGAATAGATCAGATGTGGTTTTGCGCCTGAAGCTACTAACTCAGATGCTGCTGTAAAGACTTCAGTGGTTGTATTTTCGTATCTGAAATTGCCAGTATCAAAGGAAATAGCTGCATAAAGGCTCGATGCCATGTCTTCTGTAATTTTGATGCCCAGTTCTTTAATGATGTAATAAATCATGATCCCGGTTGCTGGAGACTCTGGGATTATCCATCTGATATCTCCAAAAGATTTATCTGTTTCATGGTGATCAATTATGGCGATTTTTTCTACATCTGATATAAGAGAATCCATATCTTGAAGTCCTGCCCTTTTCATGTCGTTGCAGTCAACAAGTATAAGATTACGAGGTTTATCAGCTATATCACCATAATTCTTCATTGATAGAAGACCGTTGGCTCCGGGGATAAATAGGTACTGTGACGAAATATCGTCTTTGTTAAAAAGTATAGTCCTTTTTCCCTTTGCTCTTAGCATCATTGATAGCGCAATAGACGAACCTAAGGCATCAGCATCAGGGCTGATATGTGAAACTATCAAGAAATTATCGGATTCATTTAAAAAATGCAGCAACTCATGAGGAGGCTTCATCTTTGTCCTTAATCTCCTTTAGCAACTCGTCTATTCTGATGCCATGTCTAGCTGATCTATCTATCTTAAACTCAAGGGAAGGGATATATTTGAGCCTGACTCTTTTTGAGAGTTCACTTCTTATAAAACCTTTAGCTGAGTTTAATATCTCCATGCTTATGTCAATATCAGCATCGTTCATTATGCTGATAAAAACATCTGCGATCTTCAAATTGTTGGTGATTTCTACATCTGTCACGGTAACAAAACCGAGACGGGGATCTTTAACTTTTCTCATTATAAGATCAGCTATCTCTTCTCTTAGGAGTATGTTTAATCTTTGAGTTCTTTTATAGGGTTGCATTGTAAGCTTTGCACGTGCGCTATAGACGGAGTTTTTGAAAATATCAAAAAGACTAAAGCTTTGCAGCAATTTTTTCGATAAGGTAGTTTTCTAAAATATCTCCAACCTTGATATCGTTAAAATTTTCTATTGTCAATCCGCACTCATAGCCAGTTTGAACCTCTCTTACATCTTCTTTAAATCTTTTTAACGATGAAATTTTACCTTCATAAATAACTATGTTGTCCCTTATTACCCTTATACCCTCACTCGCCCTGCTCAAAATTCCATCAAGGACATAACAGCCTGCTATGGTTCCAAGTCGTGAAACCTGAAAAGTCTGTCTTACCTCAGCCCTGCCCAGTATCTTTTCCTTCAGGGTGGGTTTGAGCAAACCTTCCAATGCTTTTTTAACATCCTCTATTGCGTCATATATTACTTTATATAACCTTATATCAACACCCTCTTTCTCTGCAATTTGGGCAGCTTTGAGGTCTGGTCGAATATTAAAGCCTATTATAATTGCATTAGATGCTGATGCAAGCATTACATCGGATTCTTTTATCCCCCCTACTGAAGTATGAAGCACCTTTACCTGAACATCTGGATGAGTTATACCTTCCAGAGCCTTTTTCATGGCTTCCACAGAGCCCTGAACGTCTGCTTTTATTATGACATTCAAGTCTTTTATTTCCCCTTCCTTGATTTTTGCATACAGCTCATCAAGGGTTAATTTGACCTTCTTCTGAATATCGGCGCTTTTCTGCTTATGAATCCTTGCAAGGGCAATCTGCCTCGCTTTGCGCTCATCTTCTACAACTGTGCAGATATCACCCGCAGAAGGAACCTCAGAAAACCCGATTACTTCAACAGGAGTTGACGGTCCGGCGAAATTTATCTTTCTACCCGTATCATCTGTGAGAGCCCTTACCTTACCTGATGCTGTTCCTGCGACAATAGCATCTCCAACTTTAAGCGTTCCTGATTGAATAAGAATAGTTGCGATCGGTCCACGGCTTTTATCAAGTCTTGCCTCGATGATAGGTCCCCTTGCAAGCCTGTTCGGATTAGCTTTCAGTTCCATTATTTCAGCCTGAAGCAAAATCATCTCTAGAAGATGTTCTATCCCGATGTTTTTCTTTGCAGAGACTTCTACAAAAATATTCTGACCGCCCCACTCCTCAGAGACCACTCCATGCTCGGCGAGCTCGTTTTTAACCTTGAGTATATTTGCCTCGGGTTTGTCAATTTTGTTTATTGCCACAACTATCGGTACGTTAGCAGCTTTAGCATGATCAATCGCCTCTATTGTTTGAGGCATTACTCCATCATCTGCGGCAACAACAAGCACCACAATATCTGTAGCCTTTGCCCCTCTTGCTCTCATAGAAGTAAAAGCCTCATGTCCCGGCGTATCGAGGAAAGTTATATCCTTCCCGTGCAGGGTGACCTTGTATGCTCCTATATGTTGGGTAATACCACCTGCCTCTGTTTCTGTAACCCTTGTTTTTCTTATAGCGTCCAAAAGAGATGTTTTACCGTGGTCAACATGCCCCATAATTGTTACTACAGGAGGTCTATCAACGAGAGTTGTGACATCGTCTTGTATCTCTTCGATGATATCAATGTGCTCTACTGTAGTAGTTTCAACCTTAATCCCAAAATTATCAGCGACAATTGTTGCGGCGTCAATATCCACTGGTTGGTTTATAGTGGGCATGAAGCCGAGTTCCATAAATTTTTTAATAACATCGGTAACCTTTTGTCCTATAAGCTCTGAAAACTCTTTTACTGTAAGCCCTTCAGATAGTTTAATTGATTTTTTCCTTGGCGCTGTTATAGGCGGCTGAACCAACACTTCGGGAGCACGAAATTTTTCCTTGTCCGGCTTCCTGAATCCTTTCTGTTCAACAAATTTCTTGAATTCAACCTTTTTAATAGTTTGGAAAGCCTTCTGCATGGCAGGCTTTACTTTAATTTTTTCAACCTTGTCAACCTCTATCTCTTTTTTGAATCTATCGGGTATTTTATTTTCCTCTTCCTCAACTACGATAGAAGGCTTTTCTGTTGGCTCTTCTTTTCCTTTTTCCCATTCAAGGGCTACATCTTTTAAGGCAATTGGCTGCCCAGAAACAGAGGTTTTCTTTTCGGGAAGTTGAGGTTTCTCCTCAATAGTTGGGGCTTCTGTTGGGGTTACCTTTTTTTTGAAATAGTTTCTTACTGCTTCGGCATCTTCCAATGTGAGTTTAAGATTTGTAGTCCCCTTTTTATATTGAATACCCTTAAGTTCTCCGAGGACTTTTACTACCTCAGTAGCCTTAACACCCAATTCTTTCGCAAGCTCTATGCTCTTTATTTCGTTAATAGACATGTATTCTCCACCACTGCCATTCAATATAAGAATTCATAATAATTGAAAGTAATTGAAAGAATGACTCCAAAATGTTATCATAAAAGACTTTTTTTATGCAATTGAAAGGGGTTAGAAATGGCAAGTTGTTATATCTGCAACAAGAAAAAAACCATAGGCAATAATGTCAGCCACGCTAACAACAAGACAAAGAGAATCCTGCTGCCTAATTTGCAGAAAATAAGGATCCAAACTGACAAAGGAATTAGAAGAACCTATGTGTGCACAAGATGTCTTCGCTCCAAAAAAGTCCTAAAAGTAGCCTAATTAGGTATGTTTTAAATAATGAAGAATATCGGGTTAGTTTTACAAAGGCTAAGCATTGACTTAGGCTTGCAGGAGAAAATACATCTTCAGCAAATAGCAGAATCTTGGCAAGAACTCTTTGGTAAACCTTTAAGCCTGCATACCTGCCCGTCTGATTTGAAAGATGGGGAATTGACCATTAACGTTGATTCCCCTGTCTGGCTCCAACAACTTAAATTTTTACAGCCAATGATTCTGAAAAAGCTCGAAAAATATCCCCTCAAGTCTGTCAGGTTGAGGCTTGGAAAAATAAAAAGTAAGCCCGAGCTTAAGAAGCCTGTGCACAAACCGTTACAACCAACTCTTTCCAGAAGCGACTTAGACTGGTTGAACAGGCTTATATCAGATGTTTCAGACACTGAAATCAGGGAAAGCATTAGGAAAGCCGCGGAAAACTCACTGCATCATAGATTTAAGACTACAAAACAGAGGCCGAAAAAATCTTAATTCCATAATATCACGAGAAATCTCGACAATTCAGCATCTTCCAAAATCTTGAAAGAACCCAGAATTGGTTGATTTATCTGTAATTGCGAGAATCTCATCGAGAAGGCGAGATTGCTTCGCTCCGCTCGCGATGATAACTTTTCATAGCCCATGGGGGGGGATCTCTAAATTTTAGCGATAGGAAGGATAACTTCAGAATTTTTACTATCGACGAGTTTTTTTATTTTTCTTTACCCTTCATGATGCCGTGTATTTTGCCTGAATTCAATATTATGCAGATTCAGCATTGTCATATATTAATATAGGCATTTCTTTTTTTGTTACAGTGTCCTCATTGATTATGCATTTTGTAACACCTTTGTTGGATGGAATTTCAAACATCACATCGAGCATAATCTCTTCAAGTATTGACCTTAAGCCCCTTGCGCCGGTTTTCTTTTCTATTGCCTTTGCTGCGATAGTCTTCAATGCGCCTTCTGTAAATTTAAGTTCGACATTATCAAGGATAAGCAAATGTTGATATTGTTTTATCAGTGCATTTTTAGGCTCCGTCAATATTTTTACAAGGGCTTTTTCGTCCAAATCATCGAGAGTAGCGATAACAGGAAGCCTTCCTATAAATTCAGGGATTAGCCCATATTGCAAAAGATCTTCAGGTTCTACAAGTTTTAGAACATTACTTAACTTAATCTTTGATACTTCATCAGACTTTAAGTTAAAGCCAATATTCATTTTACCCCTTCGCCTCTCAATAATCCTGTCCAGCCCAACAAAGGCACCGCCGCATATAAAAAGTATATTATCCGTATTGATCTGGATATACTCCTGCTGTGGATGTTTCCTTCCACCTTGGGGAGGGACATTTGCTATAGTCCCTTCAATAATTTTTAACAATGCCTGTTGAACTCCTTCCCCTGACACGTCACGGGTAATGGACGGATTATCGGATTTTTTGCTGATTTTATCGATTTCGTCTATGTAAATTATGCCTATCTCGGCTTTTTCTATATTGTAATTGGAAGCCTGTAGTAGCTTGAGAAGGACGTTTTCGACATCTTCACCGACATACCCTGCCTCTGTCAGGGTTGTAGCATCGGCAATCGCAAAGGGCACATCAAGGAATCTTGCAAGGGTTTGAGCAAGCAGCGTTTTGCCTGTCCCTGTAGGACCAATAAGCAGTATATTGCTTTTTTGAAGCTCTACATCACTTGTAGCTTTGCTGAATATCCGTTTATAATGGTTGTAGACTGCAACAGAGATGATTTTTTTTGCCCTCTCCTGACCTATGACGTATTCATCGAGAAATCTGTTTATTTCAAGAGGCATGGGCAGTTTTTTAGAACTTTTATGGGTGGTAGCTTTATCCTTGTTTATGATTTCATTGCAGAGCCCTACGCATTCATCGCATATATAAACCATTGGTCCAGCAACAAGCGTTCTAACCTCATCCTGTGCCCTTCCGCAAAAAGAACACACAGCATTTATTGAATTGGGCTTTTTAGACATCTAAACTTTTTTCCCCCTCAAAACAAGACAAATCAGGAGAAGCCTCCAAGATGCTCGCTACCAAAGCGATAATTGTAGCAGCAGTAAAATGAAATGACAAGTCAAAGCAAAAAAATATAAGACTATTTTTTTGTTTCCTTGATTGAAGAGATAACTTCATCAACAATCCCGTAATCCTTTGCGTCCTTGCCAGACATAAAAAAATCTCTTTCGGTATCTGCTTGTATCTTTTCAAAAGGCTGACCGGTATGCTGCGCAAGAATATTATTTAAAGTTTCCTTAATCTTCAAAATCTCTTTAGCATGTATCTCGACATCTGTTGCCTGACCATAAAAACCGCCCATAGGTTGATGAATCATAACGCGGGAATTGGGCAGGGCATATCTTTTGCCTTTTGTCCCTGCACACAGCAAAAGGGCGCCCATGCTCGCAGCCTGTCCAATACAATACGTAGAGATATCAGGCTTAACATATTGCATTGTGTCGTAAATTGCAAGACCTGCAGAGACTCCTCCGCCCGGAGAGTTTATATAAACGTGGATGTCTTTTTCAGGGTCTTCGGTCTGCAAAAAAAGCAATTGGGCTATTACAACATTTGCAACATTGTCATTAATAGCGGTGCCGATAAAGATAATCCGGTCTTTTAAAAGCCTTGAATAAATATCATATACCCGCTCTGTTCTGCCTGTTTGCTCTATAACTATAGGTACTATGCTCATGCTAATCCCCTTTTTTCAACTCCGCCTTGCTTAAAAGCAGAGACTTTACCTTTTGTTCATAAATCAATTGTTTGATAGCCGCCAGAGAGCCATCCTTGTTCAAATAGTATTTGACAACATCATCAGGCGAGATGCGATAGCTGTGGGCAATATCAATAACCTTGTTTTTCATTTCTTCCTCAGTTATCTGAATACCTTCTTTTTCACATATAAAATCTATAAGTATCATGTTCTTGACAGACCTTTCCGCAAAGGGGAGAACTTCTTGTCTAAGTTCTTCATCCGAACGCTCATCGTTTTTAATTGCCCTTACTTCAGCGATAAGATCATTTACTTTTGCGTTAAGCATTCCTTCAGGCAGCTCAAAATTATTAGCCTCAATTAGCTTATCCATAATCTGTGAGTATTTCATATTGTCAGCCCGCCAATTTTTTGCAGATAGGAGAGATTCCTTCACCTTTTCTCTTAAATCACTCAGATTCTCACAGCCAAAATCAGCAGCAAAATCGTCATCAATAGAAGGAATATTTTTTCTCTTGATATCGATTACAGTCATGTTGAATCTTACCTTTTTACCGGCGAATTGCGACCGCATTCCCTCAGGAAATGTCGCTTCAAATTCAAACTCTTCATCCTTTTTCCTGCCGACAAGGGCGTCGTGAAACTCTTGAGGATATGGACCGCTTCCGACCTCAAAAACAACATCTTTGCCGATACTACCCTCCATATCTGTTTTATAATCAACAGTCACTAAATCTCCGATAATTATGCTATCATCAACACCCTCAAAAGACGCCCTCTCCTCTGCTAGATTCCTGAGAGCGGATTCAATTTCAGAATCGGCAACCTCCACAGGAATATCATCAACCGTTATACCATCGTAATTAAGATTTTGTAAGTTGGGCATTACATCTAATATAAAGGTCATTGAAAGGGGAGTGCCTCTTATAAATTCTGAAGAATTTTCAATCTGAGGGTGAGAAAGCGGTTTTAATCCTGCATCTGATACCGCCATCTGGTAATGTTTAGGCACCAGCTTCTCCAAGACATCCGCCTCAACACTTTTACCGTATTTCTTTTCTATTATAGACATTGGAGTTTTGCCCTTTCTGAAACCAGGAACCTGAGCTTTCATTTGCATATCCCTTAATGTCCGCTGGATTTCGGATTCTATAACCTCTGCCGGTATCTCTATGGTAATTCTTTTTTTAGTGTCAGAAATACTTTCGACTTCTTTTAACAATATTGCCTCCTGAAAGTTTTTATATAAACAAAAAATCTGCGATATAAAATAACACCGAAAAAAACAGCTTACTTACTCGGATTTTATCTCGCTTGATGGCAACGCCTTAAAACAAGTGCGCATAATCAAGAGCAATTTTCAAGTTTACCGTTTTTAAACAGATATTTAAGTCTAAAATTATTGAAGATGCTTTGTCAAACTTATCGCTGTAATATGCAAATTTAGCGATAGGAAGAGCTGTTTCAGAATTTTTATAATCGACAAGTTTTATTTAAATTTTGCTTTATTCTTTCAAAGCAATATCTTTTGCCAAAATTCCATAAAGTTTTCTTTTATACGGTGTCGTATAAAAATCCTTCACCAGCTCTTCCTATCTAGATTGTTGATTTTATAGCCTTTTAGTTCTATAGCCGAATTTGGGGAATATTAATTGGTTGACAATTTTTAAGCCAAATGTGTTATTTTATACAATCTTGGGGCTGTAGCTCAGTTGGGAGAGCGCTTGAATGGCATTCAAGAGGTCGTCGGTTCGATCCCGATCAGCTCCACTCTTAAAAAATCTTTTAAAATCAATTCTTTTGCCTGCTATTAAAATTCTTCCCGCCTATCTGTTAATAGCCTGATTGTATAGTTTTTTGAACAGTCGGTTTGTCCGATATAGCATTTTCGAGGATATCAACCGCCAAACTCATGACTTGGTGCTAAATTTGCATACCTTAAGGTCATAGTAAGGGTCTTGTGTCCTAACAGTTCCTTGACTGTGGTAATATCTCCGTTTGCCATTACATGATGGCTGGCAAAAGTATTTAGTCAGCCGTGTAAAGAGAAATCTTTGATGTCCTCTATGACGGTAAGCTTATTAAACCCGGAATTGTCATTAGAGTTTTAGCGGTAAACGACTTATAACCGTAGAGTCCAAGTCCAACGTGAAATTGTTAAAATACAGCAGGCTAAAAAACCACTTGTATAAACCCTCAAATACTCTATGATTGTCCGCTTGGGCAAATTTCCTGAAATACCTCTGAAAAGCCTTGTGCCCTGCCATCTTGTTATATTCAAATATATTCTTTATTGCCTCATCATGCCTCGTTACTTCTATATGCTCAAATCGATTAGCTCCGCACCATACGCTTACTAAAAATGCTCTATCAGCTGATATGGTGAATATCCCCTGTGCAGGCAGTTCAACTCCTCTTAAGGAATTATTAAATCCTATCTTTTGAGGCATCCTGCTCATCAATGCCATCCCACCCCAAGGGGTTATTTCTTTATCGCTAAAACTAAGTTCAAACTCTTTTACCATGTTAAGTTTTCCTTACTTTATTATCTTCAATGACTTATATGCGATAAATTCTAATGGCGGTCATTAGAAATATTTACTAAATGACAATTCTGAGTTGAATAATAATGTGCTGAAAATTTTGTTGCAATATGATAATATTCTTAGTAGAATTTATATATCAGTTCTTTGACATCTTTGGAAAAATTATGAAACGTTTCCGCAATATTTCCTCAGTAACTCTTCGGAGTTGCAAAAAGTTGTCCAACCCCCTTTGCA